>JBILKZ010000066.1:0-20572 GCA_044376405.1 Pirellulales bacterium | reverse complement strand
AACGCCATGAATTGATTGTCAGGGTCGAGATTGGCTCGCCACCGGTCTGCAGCCCGGCTAACAGCGTCGTTTATAAGTGGCCACCCAGCGGCGGAAGTAAGCGGGTTGCCTGTCGAGCCGTCCCAGGCGGCGTCGCCGCTTCGGCCTTGAATGCCGCCGAGTCGCGGGGTCTCCCGGGTGTACGCGTTGGTGGCGTATTCGGCGTTTGCTCCTGCAACTGTGCGACCGCCGATGAGTTGGGTTCCTGCAATAGGTAGATCAGCCTTCGCTAGGGAGATACCGCCGGATTGGTCAAACGCAACGCCGCGAGCGATGCTCACGCTTGCCGGACCCATTGGGGCTCCGCGCGGCAATTGCGTCATCGGGATAGAGATAGCGGCCCCAGTGCCCGTGTTGGCGTTGAAAACGGGATACTGGTTGACAGTTCTAGAATCTGCCTCACTTCCGTGGGCATTGACATTAAGCCGGCCGTCGAGGTCCATCACCAAGATCGCCGCTTGCGGGTAAATCTCCTGCCCGTCGCTGTTTGTGAGGCTCGGCAGGCCAATGTTGACAAACTTGCTGTCGGCGGTGCCGTCGCCGTCGTTGTCGATCGAACCACTCCCTGCATTGCTAAATGGCGACATTGAGCCGGATGCAGCCAGTAACGGATTACGAGAGTCGACGGCGTCCCATGGCTCGTTCGTGTCGGACGTGCCGCTTGGATCGCCGTCGAATTCGCGGCCGTTGATGACGAGCGACGGTTGTGTGCCCGATACCATCGCCAATGCGGCGTCTATCCCTGACTGCGAGAGCGGATAACCTGCTGCGGTCGGGCCTGCGGCCACCACAAGTGTCGGGCTGGCGGGCGATCCCGATGCCCGGAGGATACGTGTGCTGGCCGCGAGGCCCGGCAGCATGATGGTTGCAACGCGGCCGTTGAGATCAGACACTGCGGCTGTCTGCGATGTTGTTCCGGTGGTTGTGAGCTGGATGAGGGCGTTGCTTGAATCTAGCAATGACGCGCCAGTGATCCGGACCGTGAGGGGTTGGTCGCTTCCATACTTGTCACCGAGCAAATCCTCGCCGGTGCCAAGATAGGCAACGTTGGAGTCGTTGACTCCGCGGACGATGCTCATGAATGCTGCATCAAGCAGTCGCTGCTCGGCTGCGGTAGAGGCGGTAGCGGCGACCGAGTTATTCGCGAATGCCCGGGCGGCCTTTCGAGCCCGAGTCGCAATGGTCAAGTAGGCGGCACCAAGCATGAGGAACAGCGTCAGCATGCTGAGCACGACGAGCAGCAGCACACCACGCCGCCGGAACGGATCGGATGTCATTGTGTCCATGGCGAAGTCCTCTCAAGCGAAACGACCCGTTCCGCGTAGCCGACGGAGCCCTTGAATGCGTAGACCTTGCTAGCGTTTGCCGCTACCGGGCGATCAAACGTCAATTCGGCATGTGTGATCGAGTCATCCGACCCTGCGGCAGCCATCAATATCCGTCGCCACTCCCACGACGGCGAGGGGCTAGTGCCGGTGACCAAGACCGCGGTTCCGACGGGGAGTAGTTCGCGAAAGTCTTCGCGGCTCAGGCTCGTGGATGTCGTAACCGAGACGGCTGGGTTCGTTACCGATGTGACATTGAACTGGTGCCACGAGGAAGACGAAGCCGTATCCCGTCGATGGAATTCCACAACGGTGAGCCGGAAGTATTGCGGGCTGCTGTCGGTCGTTGCGGGGACGAGCGTCGCCAGCCAGGTGAAATTGCCTTCGCTTGTGCGTTTCGCATTCCCGATGAACATCGGTACCGGGGGATCGTCTTCGCTTCGTGTTGCGTCGTAGACCAAGTCGTCCTGTCCGCGGAACACATCGCTCGCGGCCATGCTTCCATCGGTGACATTGGCAATCGTGACGCTCGTCAGTCCCGCGGCCGTAGGAAATGTACCGTTGCCGAGCGGGTCGATGACCAACCGATAGAGATTCGGCGAGGCAGGCAGGGAGCTCCACGTCGAGGGATTCAACACACCCCGTGTGATGATGTCGTTCAGCGCGGCGGCTCCGAGGGCGCCGCGACGATCCTCGATTTGCGCTTTCCGTGCCTGAGATCCGCCGGCAGGGATTAATGCGACGACGCTGGCCAGCCCGATCGAAAGGATGCCCAGCGAAATGAGCACCTCCAGAAGGGTGATGCCTGCGCGGTTGTATGTCTGTTGCTCTCGCATGGTGGTGGCGGTGGACCGAAAGGAACTATGTCACAGGCCTCGCAGGGTTTGGAGTACGTATGCCTGAGCACCTGAAATGGTGCTGTTGGAACTGTTTTCAACGATCCGCACTGCCGAAGATCGTGGATCAAGGACCACCCAGCGGGATGCCGGGTTTTGCCAGTTGGCTCCCGGATTATCCGTTGTGGGAGTGGCCACAACGCCCGCACCAGCTTGCGAACGCAGCCCAATGAGCAACGCCAGAGGGGCGGTCGCGGAGAGCAGCGACCGCTTCCAGTCACCCGTGGCGGAGAGTTGCCGCCAAGCCGCCGTCGGCCGGCCCGACTTGTCGAACTCTATGGAGAGCGTTTTGCAGTCGGCGAGTGTGATCGGTGTAACCGCGGAGAAGCCCCAGACGCCGATGGTTGATCCGCCGAGGTCGATGCAGGTGTTGTTCTGCAGTGCTGGTGCCGATACCTGGAGTCGCTGTCGAGGCGGAATCGAGAGCACGTATGGCAGCGGAGTCGTGGGGGCCAGTGGAAGTGCGACGTTGGCCAAGGTGCGGTTCATAGACAAGTCTTCTGCCGTGGTTCCGCTGACTGAGACCCTGGTGATGGAAACAGCGGTGAACTCACCGGGCACCCCGGCAAACTGGATCGGCGACGGAAGCAATGTCGCATCCGAACCAGACAACGCTAGCGAAACCAAGCCCGAGTCAGAAACGGTGGTGCTGCCTGTCACGCTTGAACGTGGTCGCCCCGATTGCAGGCCGATCACGGCGAAACCGTTCCCCGCTCCAGCAGTTGCAGGCTCAGCGGCGTACCACGTGGCTGAGCCGTTTCGGGAGCCCAGGGCCCGCGACATTTGCTGGTTTAGGTGCGACGAAACGATTTCTGCAGCATCCCGCAATCGCTTGGCCTCAGGATTACGGTTGAGGGCGGGCAGTACGGCCACGGAGAGGAGGCCGATGATCGTGATCACCACCAGCAGCTCGACGAGCGTCATGCCTGCGCGGCGGGGGGTGGAAGCGGGTTTCATGTCCTGCTCGAGTTCATACTACTGCGTTAAGATCGCGTGGTTGGTGATATTGTCGCGGTAGTCGTTTGACTTGGCTGCCGCCGGATTCGGTGCGCCGACGAGACCGTCGCCTCCCGGGTTGAAGGTGCAAGGTGTGTTTGGGGCCGTGACGCCGAGATTTACGTCTGCCCAACCGTTGGCCGATGCCAGCAGGCCGTACTCACCGTCAACCCCGGGCGAGTAGACGAGAGGGTAGAGAGCGAAGGCTGTTAAGTCCAAACCGGCGTGGTCGATGGGATCGTGGTATTTCTGCGTATCAGTGAATTGGATCGGCGAGTAGGGGGCTGAAAAACCAGGAGCCCATCGCATGAAGGCAATCGGGTTCCCCCAGCCATCGAGGAATTCTTTGGCGCCGTCAGCGTCAACGTCGCCGACCCGTTCCGGTCTCACATTCTCCAGGAAGTCTGGAAACAGCCCGGATACGGTCAGGATCATGTAAAGACATTCTGCGCTTTGGTACTGCGTCGAGGCACTGCTTCGCAGTTGCTTGTAACGCGAGTAGGACCTGCCGGCAGATGTCGTCGCCAGGTTGATGTTGCCCTTCACGTCAGCCCAGACATCGGGCATCTCCTCTCGCATTTTCGCGCGTAGCGTTACGAGTCCAGAGACATTGGTGACCAAAAGTGCCTGATCTTCATAGATTTCGTACTGCGTCATGATCGCATCGCTCAGGGCGCGGATCATGAGGGTCGTGGTCTGTGTCCGGCTGCTCTTGCGAGCGTTGGCAAGCCCGCCAAGCGCCATGGCGCTGAGGATTGAAATGATGATGATGACGACGAGAAGCTCGATGAGTGTGAAGGCCTGTTTCGGCTGCCCGATGCGACTGCCGCCCTGGGATGGCGACGTGCAAATCAGCGAAGTGTGGCTGCGGTTCATGGCGATCACTGCGTGAGGCTGTCCGCATAGTCCTTGCGAGTGCCGGGCCAGAAGTTGGAAAGGTCGTCGTCGGTGCCGAACGTCTCGTCGCGGCCGGCGCAGAGGATTTGGAATGTGTCTGGATTGAAGTATTCCGTTGCGGTGCGTTTTGCCGCGCCATACTGGTTCGAGGCGATGGTGTACGACTGTCCGGCCGCGCCAGCGGTGTAGGTGTATGCGCTGTTCGGCCAGGTGTTTCCGTATTCGGAAGCATTGACGTAGATGTATGGGCTGCCAGGCTTGCCTGAAGGGAAATACACGAGTTGATTCGTGTCCAGCCGCGATTTGTCGTAGTCGTAGAGTTTTGCGCGGCTGCCTCCGGTCAGCGGCAGTGAGGGATCGGTCGAGTAGCCGTTCAGCCAGGCAATGAGGGCGGTGGCGGGCGTGAGCGCAACGGCGCCGGCGAACTGCGCGTTCCCGCCCGTGCCCGTGGGGTTCGCGCACCGGGGAAAAAGTCGAGCGAGATGCTTCGACGCGGGGCCGCCCGAGGCATAAGACGTGGTATCAGCGCACGGCGGGAAACTCCCGTACTCGTTCTTGTAGTTCATGATCGCCATGTGGAGCATGTCGATCTCGGCCTTGATGGCGGCATTGCGGGCGGTCGCCTGAGCGCGCATCACAGCGGGCGTGACGATCGCCGCGAGCAAGGCGATGATCCCGATCACCACGAGCAGTTCCACGAGGGTGAAAGCGGAACGGGAAGCAGAGGGAATCCCGGCGCTTGCGGTTGGGCGTTTTGTTGTAGCCGAGGCAATCCCGGCGCTTCTACTTCGCGTTTTCATTGGGGCAGGGCAGATCCCGGCGCTTGCGCTGAGGGCTTTTATTTGCATGGCGTGCATCTGCGTTCTCACGAAAGATCTTGGATGAGTTTGATGAGCGGCAGGAAGAGGGCGATCACGATGAAGCCCACAGCACCGCCGAGGAAAATGATGAGCAACGGTTCCATCAGGCTCGTCAGGCTCTCCGTCAACACCGACACTTCCTCGTCGAAGGTGTCTGCCACCTTGTAGAGCATCGTGTCGAGCTCGCCAGACTCCTCGCCCACGTCCACCATGTTGATCATCAGATCGTCCACCACCGGCTGCTTGTATCTGCCCATGTAGAGCAGCGCGCCGATGCCCGGCACGAACAGCGTCCAGAAGAGCATCGCCACCGCATTGAACGGCGGCACCGAATACTCCTTCAACGGCTTCGCAATCGAATTGCCGTCGCGAATCGAATCCGAAGTCTTCTGAAAGAGCTGCTCGAACATCATGTTGCCAGACGTCGACTTCGTGATGTTGAGCGCTTCGAGAATCGGCACGCCGGCACCAAGCAGCGTGCCCAGCGTTCGCGCACTCCGCGACACGATGTTTTTCTCCACCAACTGCCCGAAGATGATCACCTTCAGGGCGAAGAGATCCCAGCCAAACCGACCGTATGGAATCTTCTTGATCCCCTTGATGATCAGGTTGAAGCCGAACGGAATCGCAGGAATCGCCCACCAGTAGTTCACGGCAAGGTTTGAAATGTCGATCAAAACCTGCGTCATCGGCGGCAGCGAGGTGCCGAAGTCGTCGAAGATCTTTTTGAACTGCGGCACGATCTTGATCATGATGAAGGTGAGGATGCCGACGGCCACGCTCACGACCACGATCGGATAGACCATCGCGCCCTTCACCTTGCGCTTCAACGCCTCGGCCCGCTCCATGAATTCCGACAATCGTCGGAGAATCACTTCGAGCGCACCGCCCGCCTCGCCGGCCCGGATCATGTTGACGTAGAGCCTGTCAAACGCCTTCGGGCTCTTCGCCATCGCCTCGGAGAGCGGAGAGCCACCTTCGATCTCGTCGCAGACATCTTCGAGGCTGTATTTCAGGCGGCCCGGCTTCTGCATGTGGGCCAGAATCTTCAGGCTCCGCAGGATCGGCAGACCGGCGTCCTGCAGAATGGAGAGCTGCCGCGTGAAGAGCGTGAGTTCCTTGCTCTTCACCTTGCCAAACACGAACCCGCGGTTCTTCTTCTTGCCGCCCGCCGCGACGGCCTTCTTGGCCTTGATCTTGGTGACCATGTAGCCCATCGACCGGATCGTGGCCTGGGCTTCGGCCTCGGTCGCCGCGTCGACGGTGTCGCGAATTTCCTTGCCGGAGGTCGCGTCGATGGCTTCGAAAAGATAGGTGGGCATCGGTTAGGCTTCCAGAATCGTTTCGCGGATCACTTCGTCGGCGGTCGTGAGGCCGTCGTAAATACCGATCATGCCGGAATCTCGCAGCGTGACCATCCCGCCCTTGCGGGCCACCTCGCGGAGTTCTTCCGTCGAAGCGTTGCGGATCACCATGTCGCGGAGTTCGTCGGTCATGATCAGCAGCTCGTAGAGCCCCAGGCGGCCCTTGTAGCCGCTGTTGTTGCACTTCTCGCAGCCACGGCCGCGGTAGAACTTCTTGCCCACGATCTGGTCGCTCGTCACCTCCAGATCGGCCAGCGCGTCGGCATCCGGCACCATTTCCTCTTTGCAATTGGCGCAGATGCGGCGGACCAGCCGCTGCGCCAGGATCGCCTCCACCGTGGCCGTGATCAAGAACGGCGGCACGCCCATATCGCGGAGCCGCGTGACCGTGGCCGGGGAGTCGTTGGTGTGGAGCGTGGAAAACACCATGTGGCCCGTGAGCGCCGCCTGCACTGCGATCTCAGCCGTTTCGACGTCGCGGATCTCGCCCACCAGGATTCGGTCGGGATCCTGCCGCAGGATCGCCCGCAGGCAGGCTGCGAATGTGTTGCCGATTTCCGTGTCGATCGGCACCTGCACGATGCCTTCGATGTCGTATTCCACGGGGTCTTCCGTGGTGATCAGCTTCTCCTCCACGTCGTTGAGCTCGGAGAGGGCCGAATAGAGGGTGGTCGTCTTGCCCGACCCCGTGGGCCCCGTCACCAAGACGATGCCGTTGGGCCGGTGGATCATCTGGCGGAACCGCCGCAGCATGTCGGCCGGCATGCCGAGCTTCTCGAGATTGAGCGAGACCACGCCACGATCGAGCACCCGCATCACCACGCTCTCGCCGAAGAGCGTGGGCAGCACGCTCACGCGGAGGTCGACCGGATGGCCACCCACCGTCAGCTCGATGCGGCCGTCTTGCGGCAGCCGCCGCTCGGCGATGTCGAGGCTCGCCATCACCTTGATTCGCGTCGTGATCGCGAAGGCGAGATGCTTCGGCGGCGGCACCATCTCCTGCAAGACTCCGTCGGCCTTCAGCCGGATGCGGAACTCGTGCTCGAAAGGCTCAAAGTGGATGTCGCTGGCGCCGTCGCGGATCGCCATCAAGAGCACCATGTTGAGGAGCTTGCGGACCGGCGCGCTCTCAGCCAACGCCTCCACGCTCGTGAGGTCGATCGGGCCGTCCCTGGAAGCCGCCGCAGCCGCAGCCGCCTCAAGCTCCTTGTCGCCCTCGAGTTTGTCGACGATCGATTCGACCGTGTCGGTCGCTGACGAATAATACTTCTCGATCGCCTTCTGAATCTCATGCTCCGTCGACACGCAGACCTTGATGTCGTAGCCGAGCAACACCCGTAGCTCGTCGGCGATCTGGATCTTCTGCGGCTCCGCCGACGCGATCGTGAGCCGGTTGCCCTCCAGCTCCAGCGGCACAATGCGATAGAGCTGCGCCATCGGCTCGCTGACGATCTCCAGCACGTCGGCCTTCAGCGGCCGGTCGGCCAGCGCGGCGACGGTCGTGCCCCATTGCTCGGCGAGCGCCTCGGCCAGTTGCTCCTCCGTGACCATCGACATCGAGATGCCGATGCGGCCGAGCAGCTCGCCGCCGCGCGCCGTCTGTTCGGCCAGCATCGCGTCGAGCTGCTCCTCGTCGATGATGCCGAGGTCGATCAGGATTTGTCCGAGCCGTCGGAGTGCCATGGTTTAGTTGTCCTTGCCCTTCTTCGAGCCCTCGTTGAGCTCCTCGAAGATGCCCCGCTCCGCGTTGAAGATCCGCTGCGTCAGGTCGTCGGGAGACTGCGACTTCGCGATCGCGTTTTCTTTGGTGATCTTCTTCTCGTGCCAGAGCTTGAAGAGATGGTCGTCGAGCAGCTGCATGCCGAGCTTGGCGCCGGTCTGGATCGACGAATTGATACGGAAGGTCTTGTTTTCACGGATCAGGTTGCCGATGGCGGGCGTGACCACCAGGATCTCGTAGGCCGCCACACGGCCGCCGCCGATCTTGGGGATCAGCGCCTGCGACACCACGCCGATGATCGCCGTGGAGAGCTGCGTGCGAACCTGCTCCTGCTGGTTGGTCGGGAAGGCGTCGATGATGCGGTTGACCGTGCCCTGCGCGCTGGAAGTGTGGAGCGTGCCAAACACCACGTGGCCCGTTTCGGCCGCCGAGATCGCCGCTTCGATCGTCTCCAGGTCGCGGAGCTCACCGACGAGGATGATGTCGGGGTCTTGCCGCAGCGCGCGGCGGAGAGCCTCGGAGAAGCTCGTCACGTCGGTGCCGATCTCCCGCTGGTTGACCGTGCACTTCTTCGACTTGTGATAAAACTCGATCGGATCTTCGATCGTGATGATGTGGTGATCGTGGGTTTCGTTGATGAAGTTGATCAGGCTGGCGAGCGTGGTGCTTTTGCCAGAGCCGGTGGGGCCGGTCACAAGAAACAAGCCGCGAGGCCGCTGGGCCATCTTCTTGCAGACTTCCGGCACGCCCAGCTGCTCAGGAGTGAGCATCTTGTTGGGAATCTGCCGGAGCACCATCGCGATCGTGCCCTTCTGCTTGAACACGCTCACGCGGAAACGGGCCATGTCTTTGAAGGCGAAGCCGAAGTCGCAGCCGCCTTTTTCGGCCAGCTCCGCCTGGCACCGCTCGGGGGTGATCGCCTTCATCAGGCCGTTGGTGTCGTCGGCCGTGAGCACCTTCGTGTTTTGGGGCGTCATGGCACCGCTCATGCGGAACACAGGCGGGAGGCCCACGGTGATGTGGATGTCGCTCACGCCACCCTTCACAGCCGCCGTCAGCAGCTTGTCGATCTGGATCGTGCCCACCGCCTCCTTGGGCATAGCGAAGGCATCTTGGTGGCCGTCGCCGGCCTGTTGCCCGGGCTTTGCCTCCTCGGCGATGTCGAGCTCGATATCGCCGCCCCCGCCCGAGTCCGCGGCCGCAGGGGCCGCGGGAGCCGCTCCGGCCCCCGCATCGCCAGCCACGCGAAGCACCAGCACCTTCGTGCCCTGGATTTCAACCAGCGAGCCCGTGTGCGATCCCACCGGAGTCGTAAACGAAAACATCTTGGCGTCGGCACCGGGCGGGATGATCGCGGCGGCATACGACTGCACATCTTCGGGGGCGAGTGGCTTGGTCTTCAGCGGCCGCATCTGGTCGCCGAGTCGCAGCATCGGCGCATACCCGCCCGAGAGCCGGACTTCCGAGGCGCCGTTTTCCTGCGCCAATTGAAGCAGTCGCTCGATCTGGGCCTGCAGTGGGGATGTCGCCGTGCTCATGTCGTTGCCGTCGTGCCTGTGGCTGTGATGAAACCGTCCCGAAGGAATGGCTGGAGAAACCTGCGAAACCTCGACCGCGAACCGCGGGAAGCGACGTGGGGCGCCCGAAGGCTCGGCGTCATGCCTGAAACCTCATGCCTGCGAAACTCATGCCTAAAAGAGGCCGCAGTCATCTGGCCCGCATGGATGCCTGCCGGCATCATGCCCAGCCAGATGTCCGGCCAGATATCCCGCCAGCGCATCGAGAAATGGCCCACCCTCGCCTACCGCATTCTTTTCTTCCGCTCGGCACGGGCCCCTGACAGCCGCCGACCGGACACTCCTATTATGCGCTCCGACTGCGAAAAAGGGAAAGCAGCGGGCTGCGGGGTAGAGCCGGTTTTTTGGAATCTGCGGCTGGCCCGTGGGAAACGCGGCGTCCCGGCGGGGCTCCGGCAGGCAAGAGCCCCACGCGTTTTTCGGCAAGTTTGGTATTGTGAGGGGCATGGACATCGTCAACCACCGCGATACCGTCCCGTTTACCACCGCCGACGGGTCGACCATCCGCGAACTCCTCGCCCACCGGAATTCCGCCATCCGCCAGCAGAGCCTCGCCGAGGCCCGGCTGAAGCCCGGCTGTGCGACCGTTCCCCACCACCACGCTGTGACCGAGGAGATCTATTACATCCTCACCGGCACAGCCGCCATGACGCTCGGGAGCGAAACCCGTGACGTCGGCCCCGGTGACGCGATCGCCATCCCGCCCGGCATCCGCCACACGATCCGCAACACCGGCCCCGCCGAACTCGTCTTTCTCTGCACGTGCGCCCCCGGCTACGAACACACCGACACGTTTCTCGAACCGCCGACCCACTCTTAGTCAGCCATGGCCGTCTCCGACCCGTTTTCCAAACTCCTGATTTCCGAGGGGATCGTCAGTGCCGAGCAGTTGGCGGAGGCGGCCCGCGTGTCGGGCGCAGCCGGCACGAAGGTGCACGACGAGGTCATCAAACTCGGCTACGCCCCACCCGACAAGGTGATGGATGCCCTCGGCAAGGCCTATCGGCTGAAGGTCGTCGAACTCTCCGGCATGAGCGTGCCGCAGGACGTGATCGAACTGCTCCCCGAGAGTGTGGCCCGCGAAAACACGATCTTCCCGCTCTCCGAAATGGGCAGCGCCCTGCGGCTGGCCACCAGCGACCCCACCGACATGGAACTGCAGGAGAAGCTCCGCTTCATCCTCAACCGCGACGTCGAGATGAGCCTTGCCCCGCGGCAGCAGATCGTGGAGGCGATCAATCGCCACTACGGCCTCTCCGACGGCGAGAGCGCCGACTCGATGCTCCAGGAATTCACCGACACGGCGATCGACTTCACCGAAACGGCTGTGGAACAGGCCGCCGCGGCCGCCGCGGAGGAAACGTCGGATTCGCCGGTCGTCAAGCTCTGCAACCTCATCATCACCGAGGCGGTTCAGCTGCGGGCCAGCGATATCCACATCGAGCCCTTCGAAGACCGCATCCGCATTCGCTACCGCATTGACGGCCGCCTCGTCGAACGCGACAACCCGCCGCGACGGCTCCTGGGCGCCATCCTTTCGCGCATCAAGATCCTCTCGAAGCTCGATATTGCCGAACGCCGCCGGCCGCAGGACGGACGAATCAAGCTCACGGCCGATGGCAAGGATTACGACCTTCGCGTCAGCGTGCTGCCCACCAACCACGGGCAGTCGGTCGTCATGCGGGTGCTCGACAAAGACAACATCCGCGTCGGCATCCGCCAACTTGGCCTCTCAGAGCAGGACTTCCGGCAGTTCAAGAACCTGATCCGCCGGCCCAACGGCATCATTCTCGTCACCGGCCCCACGGGCTCTGGCAAGACGACCACGCTCTACGCCTCGCTCAACGAGCTCAACCGGCCCGACACGAAGATCATCACCGCCGAAGACCCGGTGGAGTATTACCTCGCCGGCATCAACCAGGTGGAGATCAAGCACCAGATCGGGCTCGACTTCGCCCGCGTCATTCGGGCCATGCTGCGGCAGGCCCCCAACGTGATCCTCGTCGGCGAGATGCGCGACACGGAGACGGCGCAGATGGGCATCCAGGCGTCGCTCACGGGGCATCTCGTGTTCAGCACGCTCCACACCAACGATGCCCCCGGCGCCATCACCCGCATGATCGACATGGGCGTGCCGGCCTACCTCGTGGCCTCGAGCGTGGTGGCGGTGCTCGCCCAGCGGCTCGTGCGGGTGGTCTGCCCGAAGTGCAAGCAGCCCCACCAGCCGCTCGATTCGCAGATCCAGGAGGCGGGCATCACGGAGGAGCAGCTCAAGGGAGCGACCTTCATGAAGGGCCGCGGCTGCGTCAACTGTTCGAAATCGGGCTACAAGGGCCGCCTCGGCATCTTCGAACTGATGGTGATGAACAACAAGATCCGCGAGCTGGCATTTCAGGGCGCGGCCACGACCGACATCCGCCGCGCGGCGGTGGGCACCGGCATGACGGTGATGTTTGAAGACGGCGTGCAGAAGGCGCTCCGCGGCGTCACCACGCTCGACGAGGTCTTCCGCGTTTCGAAGAAGGCCGAGTAGGGATCGTGCGCGTATAAAAGCCCCCGGCGCAAGCCGGGGGATCGCTCTTCCTACCGGCCCCAGAAATGCATCACGGCCGGTGGCACGGCGCGGGTCTCCCATACCGCTTCTGGCAGCAACGCGACGTCGAACGACGTGTCGGCCTCCACCACCATCACGCTGCCCGCCGGTGCCGCCCGCATCATCACCTCGATCAACGCCCGGAGCTCGTCCCACCGCTCCGTGAAAAACGACCACGGCGGCGACACGAACACCACCCACGGCATGTCGGTCGGCAACGGCGGCAGCCGCTTCGCCCACAGGAGTACGTCGCCCGGTCGCACCTCCACACGGCTCTCGAGCCCGAGCGACCGCACCGAACGCCGCAGCACGTCGGCCGTCGGGAAATGACGCTCGGCGAGCACTGCCCGGGCGGCACCGCGACTGACCGCCTCGAACCCCAGCGCCCCCGTGCCGGCGAACAAGTCGAGGGCCAGTTTCCCCTTCACGTCGACGCCAAGCAGGTTGAACAGGCTCTCCCGAACACGCTCCTTCATGGGTCTGGTGCGGGCCGCGGGGGTGAATTCCAGGAACCTGCCGCGGAGATCGCCGCCGATGATCCGCGGCGGACTGGCCGCTTCATCCTCGCCGGTAGGGAGGGAGCGGCGGTCGGGGGAACGACGGGAACTGTCCATGGCCGAGGATTCCGTGGAAACGGGAAAACGTGCTATCGTACCGGGAGCCACTCTAAAGATTCTTGTGGGTTTCTTTTCGAAGGAGACAATTCGATGGCGCTGGGATCCATGCGGGCGGCAGTGGCCGTCGGGTTGATGGCGGCGGCGAGCGTCTGTTTTTCGCAGGTGCCGGATGTTGCGACCCATCCCCACGACCCCGCCAAGGCCAAGGCGGAGTTCGAGGCAGCCCGCAAGCAGGAGAAGGAACTCATCGCCGAACTGACCGTCCTGCAGGCTGAATACCAGCAGCCAAACGCCGACAGGAAGGCGATTGCTGCAAGATTCGAGGCCGCCCGGGACAAGATTCCGGCGACGAAAGAGCGGCTCGAGACGGCTGCCTTCGCGTTGGCCATGGCTGACGCCAAGAATCCCGCTGCCCGCGAACTCTGTGGCATGGTCATCGCCTCCCGACTGCAGCAGGATGACGTCGTCGATGCGCTCAAATTGACCAACATTCTCGACAAGGCCGGCGTCGCCGACGGCGACATCGACATGATGGCCGCCGCCGCCGCGATGGTGCTTTCCAGACTCGACGAGGCCGCCGATTGGCTCACGAAGGCTGAAGCCAACGGCATTCAGAAGCAGAAGGTGGCTGAACTCCGGGCCAGCATCGAGGACGAACGACCCAAGGTGGCCGCCGAGATGGCCTCCCGCAAGGCTGATGCCGAAGCCGACGACCGACCCCGCGTGACGATCACCACCTCGAAGGGCGACGTCGTGGTCGAACTGTTCGAGGACGAGGCACCCAACACCGTTGCCAACTTCATCAGCCTCGTGGAGAAAGGGTTCTACGACGGCACGCCATTCCACCGTGTGATCGGCGGCTTCATGGCGCAGGGCGGCGATCCGACAGGCACGGGGACAGGCGGTCCAGGCCATGTCATCGACTGCGAGTGTGAACTGCCCGGTGCTCGCAAGCATTTCCTCGGCACGCTGTCGATGGCCCACGCCGGCAAGAACACCGGCGGCTCGCAGTTCTTCCTGACCTTCCGGCCGACGGAGCATCTCGACGGCAGGCACACGGTGTTTGGCCGAGTGATCCAGGGCTTTGATGTGCTGCCGAAGCTCACCCGCACCCAGAGCGACGACGGACAGCCGATCCCCGGCCTCGAGCCCGACACGATCGTGAAGGCCAAGGTGCTGCGGAAGCGGGATCATGCCTACGAACCCAAGACGTCCCCTGATCAGAGAAAGTGAGGGCTGCGTTATGTCTGTGATGAGCGTGCGGTTGAGTGCCGTGCTGGCGGGCTTGGTTGCCAGCGTGCTGCTGATCGGGCCGGTCATGGCCGCGGAGCCGGCGGCCCCAGCCTCTGACAAAGGAGCTTTGCCGATGCCGACCGATCCAGCCGATGAAGCGTCGCAGGATTCCGCGCAGGATTCCTTTTTGGGCGACCGTCTGCCCGACGACCAGTTGCCGAAGACCGACAAGGAGTGGGCCAAACGGCTCACGCCCGAGCAGTTTCAGGTGGCCCGAAAGAAGGGCACCGAACGGGCCTTCACGGGTAAATACTGGAACACGAAAACGCCTGGCACATACCGCTGCGTCTGCTGCGGAGAGCCGTTGTTTCGGTCAGGTGAGAAGTTCGACAGCGGCTGCGGGTGGCCGAGCTTCACCGCCCCGATCGACGGACGGAAGGGCACGACGATCGCCGAGCATCTCGACACGTCGATGTTCATGCGGCGAACGGAGGTCACGTGCCGACGGTGCGGCGCCCATTTGGGGCACGTGTTTGACGACGGCCCGCCGCCCACGGGGCTGCGGTATTGCATCAACTCCGCGTCGATCGTGCTCGAACCGCAAAACGAACCGCCGAAGCCACAGAAGTAGAGCCGCAAGGTGCGGGCGTGGATCCCGTCGCTGGCGCTCAGGGCTTGTATGCGCATAGAAGCCCTCGGCGCAAGCCGGGGGATATCATGGGGCGTGGATCCCGTCGCTGGCGCTCAGGGCTTGTATGCGCATACAAGCCCCCGGCGCAAGCCAGGGGATATCGTTGGGCGTGGATCCCGTCGCTGGCGCTCAGGGCTTGTATGCGCAGAGAAGCCCTCGGCGCAAGCCGGGGGATGTCGTTTGCAAGCGGGACGATGTTCGCCGCTACTTCTGCGGGCCGAGGAGCCAGGCGAGCAGGCCCTTTTGCACGTGCATCCGGTTGGCCGCCTCCTCCACCACCACGCTCTGCGGCCCGTCGATCACCCCGTCGGTCACTTCCTCGCCTCGTCGCGCAGGCAGGCAGTGCATGAAGAGGGCGTCGGGACAGTGCTTCATCAGACCCTCGTTCACTTGGTAGGGCCGCAGGTCGGCCAGCCGTTGCTGCCGCTCCTTCTCCTGCCCCATGCTCGTCCAGACGTCGGTGTAGACGACGGCCGCGCCCGTCACGGCCGCCACGGGATCGGTCGTCTCCTCGATCTCCGCCTCAGGCAGGATGGATTTCAGATGCCGACGGAACGACTCGTCGAACTGATATGCCCGCGGCGCCGCCAGCACGAACCGCATCCCAAGCAGGCCGCAGAGCACCGCCAACGATCGGGCCACGTTGTTGCCGTCGCCGACGAAGGCGAGCGTGTGCCCCGCCACCCGCCCCACGTGTCGCTTGAGCGTGTAGATGTCGGCCAGCGCCTGGCAGGGATGGCAGGAGTCGGAGAGCCCATTGATCACCGGCACGCTCGCCGCTGCCGCCAACTGCTCGATCGAGGCATGAACCTTTGAACGGCAGACGATCGCGTCGACATACTCGCTGAGCACGCGGCCGAAGTCGGCGATGCTCTCCCGCGACGATGAGAAGCCGGCATCCTCGCCCAGGAAGATGCTCGAGCCCCCGAGGTGCGCCATCCCCGCCTCGAAGCTCACCCGCGTCCGCAGGCTCGGCTTCTCGAACACGAGCGCCAGCACGCGGCCCGGCAGCAGGGCGTCGCGGCGTCCCGCGTCGTACTTCTCCTCGAGATCGCGCGAGACCGCAAACACGGCCTCGATCTCGTGGGCGGTCAGATCCTCGGGGACGATGAGATGTCTCATGAAACTGACAATAGTTGCAAGGGGCTGGAATGCGACAAAGCGGCCGCCAAGGCCACGAAACCGTCGTGCTCAGGAACGGGAGGCCACTTCGAGAATGGCCTGCGACAGACGGTCGCAGCCGTCGTGGACCTCGTCGGCCGAGAGCGTCATCGCCGGCAGCAGGCGGATCACGTGGCCCTGCGTGCAGTTGACGAGGAGGTTTTTCTCGAGGCACGACTGCACGACGGCAGTGCCATCGATCGACAGCTCGATTCCGATCATCATGCCAAACACGCGCACGTCGCGGACCACGTCGCACCGCGATTGGAGATCCTCCATTCGCTCACGGAAGATCTTGGCGGTGCTGTCCACATGGTCAAGCAGATGATCCCGCTCGATCATCTCGATGGCCGCGATGCCGGCGGCCGCCGCGATGGGATTGCCGCCGAAGGTGGACGCGTGCATGCCAGGCCGCAGGTGCTTCGCCAGTTCGACCGTGGTGAGCATGGCGCCCCCCGCGATCCCGGCGCAGAGGCTCTTGGCCATCGTGATCACGTCGGGCGTGACGCCAAAGTGCTGGTAGCCGAACCATTTGCCCGTGCGGCCGCAGCCGCACTGCACCTCGTCGAACACGAGCAGCAGGTCGCGCTCGTCGGCAATCCGTCGCAGCCCCTGCAGGAAGCCCTCGGGGGCCGGCACGACGCCGCCCTCGCCCAGGATCGGTTCCACCATGATGCCGCCGGTGTGTTCGTCGATCAGTTTTTCGACCGCGGCGAGATCGCCGTGCGGGGCGTATTGGAAGCCCGCCACCATCGGCCCGAGGCCCTCGTGGTATTTCGGCTGCGCGGTCGCGGAGACTGCCCCCATCGTCCGCCCGTGGAAGCCGCCCTTGAACGTGACGATCTTGTAACGCTTGCCGTCGGTGCGGAGCCGCACGAGCTTGATCGCCGCCTCGTTGGCCTCGGTGCCTGAATTGCAGAAGAAGGCCTGGCCGCCGAACGACCGCTCCGAGAGCAGCCTTGCCCATTCGCCCTGCGGCTCGGTGTACCAGCTGTTGGGGACGTGGATCAGCTTCGCCACCTGCTCCTGCACCGCCCGCACGACCGGCTCAGGGCAGTGGCCCAGAAGATTGCAGCCCCAGCCCGGGAAGAGGTCGAGGTATTCAGTGCCTTCCGCATCCCACACCTTCGAGCCCGCCCCGCGGACGAGGCAGACCGGATACCGCTTGTAGTTGGGCACGACGTAGCGGCTGAAGGTGTCTACGACTTCCTGCGTTTTTTCGCCGAGTGAAGTGGAGGAGACGTCGATCGTGGCCATAAGGAGGCTCCAAGATGGCGGAAGGAACGGACGAGGGAATAAAACCGGCTACCGGCCGGCCGCGGCCGCGGCCGGTGCGGCGCGGGCGGAGAGGTTGACGGCGTCGTCGCGGACCAGTTCCGTGCCGACACCGCTGGTGGTGTAGATCTCGAGCAGGAGCGAATGCCTCAGGCGGCCGTCGATGATATGGATCTTCTTCACGCCCTGTTCCAGCGTGGTGAGGCAACCCTCGATCTTCGGGATCATGCCCGAGGAGATCGTGCCATCGTTGATCAGTCGGCGGGCGTCCGTGGCCGTGAGCGAATGGATGAGGCTTTCGGGATCGTTGACATCCCGCAGCACGCCGGGGATGTCGCTGAGCACGACGAGCTTCTCGGCTCCGATCGCCGCGGCCACCGCCGTGGCGGCCGTGTCAGCGTTGACGTTGAGCTTCTCGCCGTCTGCCGTGATCGCCATCGACGGAATCACCGGCACCTGCCCGGCGTAGGAGAGGTTGTCGATCGTGAGCCGATCGACACGCGTGACCTCGCCCACGTGGCCGAGGTCGAGCGGTTCGCCGTCCGGCCCAGCGAGCATCAGCTTCTCCCCATAGAGGACGTTGGTCGAGAGGAAGTTGAGCGACATGGCGCGGCCGCCGTATTCTTCGATCTTCGCCGTGAGGTCGTGGTTGAGTTCGGTGGCAAGCACCTTCTCGACGATGTCGAGCGTGGCCTGGTCGGTGTAGCGACGGCCCTGCACAAATCGTGGTTCGATGCCCGCCTTGTCCATGGCGCGGCTGATCGCCTTGCCGCCGCCATGCACGACCACCACACGCATGCCGAGCGTCGACATGAAGACGATGTCGAGCAGGAGATGGCGAAGCGAATCCGGGTGCTCGACGACGCTGCCACCGAGTTTGATGACGGTAGTTGTGTCGCGGAACTTGCGGATCCACCCGAGGGCTTCGATCAGCGTGTCGGCCTTCTGAATGGCCTTTTGCTGGACCTTGGAGATGACGGGGCTGCTGGGCACGGGCGGACCGATCCTTGGTAAAGGCGGAGGGAAAGGATGGGCGAACGGAAAACGATCAATCCTACCAAGCCTACAGGAACAGGAAACGGTCGATTTTTGGACGGCAAACAGCCGGCCAAGCCGCTCACCGCGAGATAACCTCGGCAAAGCTGCCGGATTGCACGACCCGTCCCTTTTCGAGGCGGTAGAGCGTGTCGCAGTCGGCGACGGTCGTCAGGCGGTGGGCGACGATGATCAAGGTCTTGGTGCCGTGGAGGGCGTTGACGGCGGCCATCACGCCCTTTTCGGTGTCAACGTCGAGGGCACTGGTCGCCTCGTCGAGCACGAGCACCTCCGGATCGTGATAGAGCGCTCGGGCGATGCCAATCCGCTGCCGCTGGCCGCCCGACAGCCTGACGCCCCGTTCGCCCACGAAGGTGTCGGCTCCCGCCGGCAGGCTGTCCACGAACTCGTCGAGTTGGGCCGCCTTCAGAGCCCGCCGGACAGCGGCGTCGTCAACGTCTTTCTCAGGCACTCCAAACGCGATATTCCTGCGGATCGAGTCGTCGCAGAGGTAGATCGTCTGCGAGACATAGCCGATCGTGTCCTGCCAGCCACGGAGGTTGTCGTGGATGTCTGTGCCATCGACCGTCACGCGTCCTGCAGCCGGGGGGAGCAGTCCGAGGATGACGTCAACGAGCGTGCTTTTGCCGGCGCCACTGCCGCCGACGAAGCCGACCGACGCCCCGTGCGGAATGCGTATGCTGACCGAATCGAGGACATTCTCATGGCTGCCCGGGTAGCGAAAGCGGACGTTGTCCAGAACGATTGCATCGCGGAACGACAGCGGCGTCGTGGGCCGGATGGGAGCGGTCGCGTCTGCGAGGCTCAGTTCTTTCGCGAGGTCGATCAGCATGCCGTCGGCGGTGCGGAGTCGGTGGATCGCGGAGGTCATGTGATTGACCGATGGGAGCATGCGGAACGCCACCGTGGCGAACAGCCCAAGCATCGGAAGCAACCGCTCGGAGGGCGTGCCCTGCCACACCATGACGGCCGTGAGAAGCAGGAGGGCCGCGACGGCGAGCAGTTCGAACCAGAGCCGTGGCA
Organism: Pirellulales bacterium; assembly: GCA_044376405.1. Classification (GTDB taxonomy): domain Bacteria; phylum Planctomycetota; class Planctomycetia; order Pirellulales; family UBA1268; genus CAMCQY01. The sequence continues at coordinate 1,249 of JBILKZ010000066.1, read as the reverse complement.
CCTGATGGACCAGCGATTGCAGGGCCGCCATCCGGGCTTGTCCATCGGAGTGGTGCCGGAACTGGTCCAGGAACTCCTGCTCGCAACCACGGATCTTCACATCCTTGGCCCCGCCGAGCCCCTGCTGCACGTGCTTGATGACCATTTTCGCGTGGTGTCGCTGGGCGTTGGCCCAGCGGCGCGCTCTGGGCCGGGCGGTCGCGTTGAACAGCCATGCGGCGGCCCCGAGCATGCCCGCCACGACGATCGCGCCGGTGGGCTCGAACCAGAGGAGGAGCCCGACCAGTCCGCAGAGCACGAGCGCCTCGGAGACGGTCATCAGGAAGACCCCGCAGATGTGCGAGAACTCGTTCGATTCGTTGATGGTCCGCATCAGTTCCGCCGAGTGCCGCTGCAGATGAAACGTCCACGGCTGCGCCAGATAGATGGCAAACAGCCGGCGGCTCGTGCTGGCCTGGGTGGCGGTCACAAACCGCGATTGCCAGTAGGCCACGAAGAGCAGAAAGGCCGACTTGACGGCGTAGACCCCTAGGAGCAGCAGGAGCACCAGCAGAATCAGCTGGTTAGACGACGGATTGCCCAGCCACGCGAGCCAGGAGGACAACCGGGGGGAGGGTGCGCTATTCCCGCCGGTCATGAATGCCAGCGCGGGCACGACCAGGCCGACGCTGAACGTCTCGAGCGCGGTGCCCATCAGCACCAGGGCAAAGAGCACCATCCCGGCGCGGCGTTGCCGCGGAAGCAGGATCGACCATATGTGCCGGGCTGTCGTCATGGCCCTTTCAGCGTAATCAAAAACCTAGAAAAGGCCTGTTTTTGGCAAAAATAGGCGAAAATCCGGGCATGACACGCAAGACGAGGTTCACACCCGGAGTCCCCCGGCTTGCGATCCCCCGGCTTGCGCCGGGGGCTTGTATGGGGCATAGAAGCCCGGAGCGCTAGCGATGGGATGTGCTCTGGCTTCCAATCCCCCGGCTTGCGCCGGGGGCTTGTATGGGGCATAGAAGCCCGGAGCGCTAGCGATGGGATGTGCTCTGGCTTGCGATCCCCCGGCTTGCGCCGGGGGCTTGTATGGGGCATAGAAGCCCGGAGCGCTAGCGATGGGATGTGCTCTGGCTTGCGATCCCCCGGCTTGCGCCGGGGGCTTGTATGGGGCATAGAAGCCCGGAGCGCTAGCGATGGGATGTGCTCTGGCTTGCGATCCCCCGGCTTGCGCCGGGGGCTTGTATGGGGCATAGAAGCCCGGAGC
>JBILKZ010000273.1:0-3004 GCA_044376405.1 Pirellulales bacterium | reverse complement strand
GGCGTCGGGAAACAGCCACGCCACCGCGAGTGGCAGGGGGGCCAACAACAGCAGGGTGACCGGCCCCCACGACAGCCACCGACGGCCCTTTGGCGCTGTGAAAACGAAGAGCGAGAGCGCCACCAGCGCCACGCTCAATTCGCGGCCCAGATCGGCGTTGCCCACGCTGGCCAATGTGTTGATGATCGTGCTCAGGCCGTCTTCCATGCGTGATCAGGGTCCATGCGGATGCCGGGCGATGCTCTGAATGCGATCGATTGTGACCGGTTCGCGGGTGGCCGACAAACCCCGAAACCGCTGCATACCTCGCAATTTCGCGATCTCCCGGAGGCCGGATAGACGCCGCGAAGGACTATTTTTATACTCTGGGGCCCGCGGGACGGTCCGCGGCCATTCCCTCTATCCAGCCTGAGACGATCCGGAACACGCATGGTCAAACTGACGGTTCGCGAACGCGAAAGCATTCAGGAAGCGGTCCGCCGCTTCCGTAAACTGGTCGAGCGCAGCGGCATCAAGAAGGAGATGCGGCGTCGGGAGTTCTTCGAGAAGCCCAGCGAGACCAAGCGTCGCGCCCGCCTCCGTGCCGAACGCCGCACCAAGCGGAATCGCCTGCTCGGCGTGTAGCCGTTGGCAAAAAGGCTCCAGCGCGAGTCCGCTGGCACGTTCAAAAACGTGTCGCCAGCAAGCTGTTATTGATCAGTTCTCTCGACGCCGAGGAGCCGGTCGGAGGCACGCGCAGGAGCCGGTGAACTTTGCGACTCACGAGCGATCCACCATTGCCCAAGAGCCTCCTGTAGCAAAGTCCGCCGGCGACGAGCATGCCGCAGCCGGCGACGCTGTGTTCACGAAAAACATCGCATCGTGCGATTTTTTCTTGGCCGACATCCGTCGGCTGGTTCTTACCCGGCCCTCCAGGCCTGGCGCAGAGTGGGATCGCTCAGCAGCCGCCCCAGTCGAGCGCGACGTCGAGCCATGGGGCGTCATGCGTCGGCCAGCCGGTGCTGACCCTGTCGACACCGGTCCGGGCGATCTCCGCCACCGTGTCGAGCCGGATGCCGCCCGACGCCTCGAGCACGACGCCCGGCTGGATCGTATCTCGCCTGGCCACACAGGAGGCCAGCTGTGCCGGTGTCATGTTGTCGAGCAGGACGATGTCGGGGCGGGCCTCCAGCACGGAGTCGAGGGTTTCCACCGCATCGATCTCGATCTCTACCACCATGGACTCGGCCCGCGATGGCGGAAATGTTTCCGCCACGAAGGATCTCGCCCGCTTGACGGCGGCCGCCGGCGAAATCCCCGCGGTGGCCAGGGCGGCCAGATGGTTGTCCTTGATGAGGATCGCGTCGTAGAGCCCCATGCGGTGGTTCCAGCCTCCACCCATGCGAACGGCGTATTTGTCGAGCAGACGCCAACCCGGCACCGTTTTCCGCGTGTCATAGACGCGGCAACGGGTGCCCGCCACGGCATCGACAAGCCGGCGGGTGGCGGTGGCAACACCCGACATCCTGCCGAGAAGGTTGAGCACCACTCGTTCGGCGGCGAGCACGCTGCGGGTGGCCCCCGCAAGCACAGCCACCCGCGCACCGGCCTCGACGACCGCGGCATCGGCCACCAGCGGCCGCCACTCAAGCCCGGCATCGGCTACGCCCGCCACGATCCCGGCCGCCGCCAGCCCCGCGATCACCCCGGGCCGCCGCGTCACCACGGCCAGTTCGCTGCGGGCCGAGCGGTCGATCAGCCCCACGCTGGTCCAGTCGCATTCATGGCCCAGATCCTCCGCGAACCACTCGACGGCCCGGCCCGCCACGTGACTGGCAAGATGTTCATCCCATTCCGATTGCCGAAACTCGCGACACGTAGACGACATTGGCACTCCTGTTTGGCGACAGACTCTCTATCTTACAGTGAGGCTTCTCAAATGCCGCTACCATGGGCATGTGGCCCGCCGCGCCTGCGGCTCGGGCTTTGTGCCGAGGCCCCTCGCCCCTCACTTCCCATGGAACCACCCGACTCCACCTCCACGCTGCTGCCGCCTCGATCGCAACCGCTGATCGCCTTCATCGTCGCCGGCTGTCTGGGCGTGGGCGCAGCGTGGTTCGTGGCTGCGGGCGGACTGGCGGGACGCCTCGTCCATCACGACGCAGCCCCGGTCGGCGACAACCGCTTCACCGTCGACATCAACACGGCCGGCGAAACCGAACTGGCACAACTCCCAGGACTGGGGGCCACCACCGCCCGTAGAATCATCGACTATCGCACGGAGCACGGGCCGTTCGCCGCGATTGAAAGCCTGCTCGACGTGCCCGGCATCGGGCCGGCCACGCTCGACTCGATGCGGCCGCACCTCCGGCCGATCCACACCGCGACGCCCGTTTCGCAACAGCCATGAATGACAATCATGAGTGTCATCTCAACCGAGACGCGCGTCCCATGACACTCACTCCCGGCGTGTTCGAACTCGTCGCCCCCTACCAGCCGGCAGGCGACCAGCCGGCTGCCATCGACTCGCTCGTCCGCGGCATCGAGGAGGGGCGGAAATCACAGGTGTTGATGGGTGTGACCGGCTCCGGCAAGACGTTCACGATGGCCAACGTGATCGCGCAGGTCGGCCGGCCGACGCTCGTGCTTTCCCACAACAAGACGCTGGCTGCCCAGCTCTACTCCGAGTTTCGCGACTTCTTCCCGCACAACGCCGTTCACTACTTCGTCAGCTACTACGACTACTACCAGCCCGAGGCCTACATTCCGCAACGTGACATCTTCATCGAGAAGGATGCCGCGATCAACAAGGAGATCGACCGTCTCCGACTGGCGGCGACAAGCGCGCTGGTGAGCCGCAGGGACGTGATCGTGGTGGCCAGCGTGTCGTGTATCTATGGCCTCGGCTCGCCGGACGATTACCGGGCGATGGTCGTCCGGCTGGCCAGCGGCATGACGCTCACGCGAGACAGCCTGCTCGAGAAGCTCATTTCGATCCAATACGAGAGAAACGACGTCGCGTTCG
>JBILKZ010000272.1:0-3041 GCA_044376405.1 Pirellulales bacterium | reverse complement strand
GTCGTGGGCATTTTCCAGCTTGATAACGGCCAGATCGCTGTCGGGATCGGTCTTGATCTCGGCAGCCTTGAACTCGCGGCCGTCGGGGAGTTCGACCGTCACCGTGTCGGCCCCGGCGACCACGTGGTTGTTGGTGAGCACGAGGCCGTCCTTGTCGACGATCACGCCCGAGCCGACGCCCGACCGAGGTTGTGACTGGCCGCCTTCCGGCTGGTTGAAATCAAAGCCCTCCGGCACTCCATCCTTGAAGAAATCCTCAAACGGTGTGCCCTTGAAGGGGTTTTCGCCGCCGCGGTCGGGGCCTTGCCGCTGCCCCTGCCGCTGTCCTTGTCCCTGTCCGCGGTTGGCGGCCACTTTCTTGGCCTTCGTCTCGCTGCGGACCACCACCACGCTGGGGATGGCCTGCTCGGCCGCGTGGCGGAACGCCTTGGAGAGCGAGTTGGCGTGCATGAGTGCCTCGGCTGTCGCCGCCGTCTCGTCGCCGCGGGCGGCCATCGAGAAGCCGAGCACCGCGGCCATCGGCACCGCACAGGTCAGGAGGCAAGAAAGAACGCCTGTCCGGCAGGCGAACGGGGGCCGCGACAGACTCATGGAAACGCTCGCATCACGAAATGGGTTCATAAAAGTGGTTTTGACCTTTCTTATCGAGACTTTCGGGAATTGTAGGCAGGCTGACGTGTGGCGCGGAGGCCACCGGCGTCATCCCTGACGACTCGCGGCTGCAAACGCATCCGTGCCGGCTGCCGCGTTGGCACCGGCTTCATCGCGTGTCTGAAGTCTCTTTACGCGGGCGGCCCGAGGCTGGTTCGCCGGACAGCGGGAATCGTATTTTCGCCCGGGTTTTTCAGGGTGTTGCGTTGACAGGCCGCCGCGGATGGGCGTACCTTTGGCCAGTGGAAGTAGGCACGCGGCACGATATGGATGGCATGAATCGAACGGACCAGCAGCAGCGGGCGGAGCAGCCGCGGGGTGGACAGCCCCGATCGGACCGTGGGGATCGGCCCGAGGGCATTGTCGATATCGCGGAGTGTCAGCGGCGGATCGAATACGAGTTCCGTGATCCATCCCTGCTCGTGGCCGCCTTCACGCATGCCTCGGGAGCGCAGCACCGACTGGCGTCGAACGAGCGGCTGGAATTCCTCGGCGATGCCATTCTGGGGTTCATCGTCTGCGAGACGCTCTACCAACTCTTTCCCGATTCGCTTGAAGGGGATCTCACACGGATCAAGTCGGTGGTCGTCAGCCGGGAGACCTGCGGACGAATCACGGAGCGGCTGCAGCTGATCGATTTTCTCATCGTCGGCAAGGGTCTGGCGGTCAACCGTCCGGTGCCGGCCTCGGTGCTGTCGGACCTGTTCGAGTCACTGGTGGCTGCGATGTATCTCGACGGCGGTCTGGAGCCTGTGCGGGCCCTCGTGGCGAGGATGCTGGAGCCGGAGATCGTGAAGGTGGCCTCGGGCGAGCAGGGGCTCAATCACAAGTCGCTGCTGCAACAGTTGTCGCAGCGGGATTACGGCGTGACGCCCACCTACGAGGTGGTCGAGGAGGCCGGGCCCGATCACAGCAAGAGTTTTCACGTGTCGGCGCAGATCGGCCAGCGGCGGTATCCGCCGGCCTGGGGCCGCAACAAGAAGGAAGCGGAGCAGAGGGCCGCCTCCAACGCGCTCTCCGCACTGCAGACAGAGGCGGCCGCCGGGGGACCTGCAGGCGGGTAGGCCGTGTGCGCTCGCCGCGGGCGAGTTCGTTCGCCGTCCGTGGTCATACCGCCGTGACGGCGGGCAGTTCGTGCTTGCGGATCTTGTTGCCGGCCGGGTCGGTGATCAGGCCTCCGAAGCAGAGGCACGCATGCGTCGGCGGCTCGAGCATGCCGGCCCCAGCCTGCTGTGCGGTGAACACATAGGCATACTCGAGCCGATTCGTGCCGCTTCCGCCGCTCCACCGTGCCATCAGGTCCTGCCCGCGAAACCTGAACTCGATGCCGGGCACGTGGCCATGAACCGCAGACACGTGCATCGGCTTCGCGAACTCAAGCACCCAGACCACTCGCTGCCCCGCCGCCGCCACGAAGGGGCCGGATGCTGGGCCCTCGATTCGCACCACCCGCTCATCGCGGGCGGCATCGAGTTCAAACTCGATCGCGACAGGCGTGGAAGCGTTGCCGGCTACGTCTACCTGCCGGACCCGCCACCGGTTCAAGCCCGGCTGCGGTGCGTAGCCGCCCCAGACCGCCGTTGCCGGATTCCAGGCGCCAGTGTCGCGGCTGTATTGCAGCGACGCATCTTTTTCCTGGCCCGAAATGGCAAGAGTCTCATTCGACGTGATCCGGTCGCTGGTCGACGCACCGGTATCCTGCCGGAGCGCCACGCGAAGCGGAGCGGCCGAGCGATCGAGCCGAAACGTGAGCGTTGGTCCCACGGGCGTCGTCCTGCCGGCGGCATCGACCACCCTCGCGGCCACTCGATACGTGCCGTCTCCGCCGACGCCCGCCGGCACGAAGCGTCGGGCATCGGTCATCAAGGCGGTGCGGAAGTCATACCCGTTGACGCAATATTCGACCCGCTGTCCCGCCGCCAACGGACGGCTGATGGAAAGCGTGGCGTCCGAGGTGATGCGGTCGTTCGCGTTGCGGCCGGTGTCGCGGGCCAGCGAGAGCGAGAGGCCGGCCGCGCACACGCGCCGAGGCTCCATGGCCTCGATGGAGAGCGTGAGCGAACGCGACTGCTGACCCGCACGGCGATCGTCGGAATGCATGCCCACTCCTTGCGCCATCCCCACGTCCGCGGGGGGCCTTCGCTGAAGGATCGGCATTCGAGGAAAGTGGCACCACCTCCGCGTCGCAGGCACCGACCAGTTTGCCCAGACGGCACGCTGGGATTGGCAGTCGACCGCCCCAATCTGCCGTCACGCGATGATGTCGTCGATCGGTGCGCCGTGGTCGATCGCCAGCCGCTTACGGCCCGGGACGTCGAGCTTGTGTGAATCGAGACCAAGCTGCTTGAGGATCGTGGCGTGGATGTCGGTGACGTAGTGCCGGTGTTCCA
>JBILKZ010000046.1:0-27288 GCA_044376405.1 Pirellulales bacterium | reverse complement strand
TCACCGCTGCAAACCTCACCATGGTGCCGACCGTTGCGGATCGCATGAACGCCGTCCTTCCCGTTACTCGGTGATCGCTTCCTTGACGAGCTGGATGAAGTGGTTCGTCCGGGACGATGCCATCAGATCGGCGGCCTTCTTCTCGGCGGCCTTCTTGTCGGAGTATTCAAACATTGCCAGCCGCTTCATGCCCTGGTTGTAAACGCCCCAGTAGGCCTTCATGCGGGCTTCCTTGGCCGTCTTCTTGCGGCTGGGCTTCTTGGCCTTGGGGTCTTTGGCGACCTTTTCCTTCTTCGCCTTGGGGGTCTTGGCCGCCTTTTCCTTAGGCGATTTCTTCGTCTTTTCGCGGGCCTCGGCCGCATCATTCTGGGCCCTGAGTTCCTTGCGATTCACCACTTTTCGCGCCATAACGCCCTGCCGTCCTTCAAGTAGTCTTTCGATGGTAAAGAGACCGGATTTCACGCCGGATCTGCGGGGAGCCACCGGGGCGGTCCGCCGGCCCAGCAGTATAGCGTTTGCCGACGACATCGCACGGGCACTCTCCCCGTATACTGGACGCGATCATGACTGCGATTCTTCCCAACACGGAGTCCGCCGGACCGCTCGCCGCCTACCGCGGACTGGGCGACGCCGTGCTCAGCGAGCGGATCGAGGCGGTCCGCCGACGCATGGGCTCGCGGCTGGTGATCCTCGGCCACCATTATCAGCAGGATGGTGTGATCGCCCACGCCGACCTCCAGGGCGACAGCTATCAGCTCTCGAAGTCGGCCGCCGAGCGAGAGGCCTGCGAGGCGATCGTCTTCTGCGGCGTCCATTTCATGGCCGAGACGGCCGACATCCTCGCCAACCGACCGGAGAAGGTGGCTGCGCGGGTTTCAGCAGCCGCGCCGCCGGCTGCTGGGGAGGGCCGCCGCGTCACGGTCGTGCTGCCCGACATGGCCGCGGGCTGCTCGATGGCCGACATGGCCGCCATCGAGCAGGTGGAAGATGCCTGGGCTGACCTCGGCAGTGTGATCGACACCTCCGACATCACGCCGGTGACCTACATCAACTCCGCGGCCAGCCTCAAGGCCTTCTGCGGGCGGCACGGCGGCATCGTCTGCACGTCGAGCAACGCCCGGGCCGTGCTCGATTGGGCCTTCGCGAAGACGAAGCGGGTGCTCTTCTTTCCGGATCAGCATCTCGGGCGGAACACGGCGCGGAAGATGGGCATCCCGCTCGACGAGATGTGCGTCTGGAATCCGCACGCGCCGAGGCTTGGCGGCAACGAGGCCCGGCAGATCGAGAAGAGCCGCGTGATCCTCTGGCAGGGGCACTGCAGTGTGCATGCGATGTTCCGGCCGGAGCATGTCGATGCTATTCGGGCGAACCTGCCGGGCGTGAAGGTGCTCGTGCATCCGGAGTGCCCGATGGAGGTGGTCGACAAGGCCGATCTCGCGGGCTCGACGAGCTTCATCATCAAGCAGGTGGAGGCTGCTCCGCCCGGCACGAGCTGGGCGATCGGCACGGAGCTGCATCTGGTCAAGCGGCTGGAGCAGCAGCATCCGGAGCAGACGATCCGGTTTCTCTCGCCGGTGGTCTGCATGTGCGCGACGATGTATCGCATCGATCTTGCACACCTCTGCTGGAGCCTCGAACACCTGGAGTCAGGAGATCCCGTGAACGTGATCCGGGTCGATGACGAGACGGCGAAGTGGGCCGTGACGGCGCTCGAGCGAATGCTGGCGGTGAGCTAGCTTCACGAAAAACACGATATCCTCCAGTCGGCACAAATCACTCCCGCCCCAATTTTCTCCCTCGAACGAAGAGCAGACGCATGAGACGGGTTTTTGCGTTCGTGGTGTTCGTGGTGGCGACGATTGCGGTCGTGACGCATGCAGAAGACCGCTTTGCCGGCATGTCGGCGGAGGAGATTCGTGGCTTCGAAATCGAGGTCATGGAGAAGATCGCCGATCTCGCGCTCGTCCCGCCGCGGGTCAACACGAGCCCGCTGCCCCAATACGGCTCCGACAAACTCGACTACGGCATGACGATCGGCATCGAACGGACGCCCGGCGGCCGCCTCTGGGCCTGCTGGGTCGCGGGAGGCGACAGCCCCGCGGCATTCTTCGTGCTCGCGTCGAGCGACGACGACGGCGAACACTGGTCTGAACCCCGCGTGGTGCTCGACTCGCATTCGAAGACCCTGCCGCGGCCGCGGAGCATCCTCGTGGGCAATCTCTGGACCGATCCGCGCGGGCGGCTCTGGCTCTTCTTCGACCAATCGATCGACATGTTCGACGGCCGGGCCGGGCTCTGGGCGACCGTCTGCGAGAATCCCGACGCCGAGAGCCCCGTCTGGTCGACACCGCGCCGGATCTGGCACGGCGTGACGCTCAACAAGCCGACCGTGCTGTCTTCGGGCGAGTGGATGCTGCCGATCTCGCTCGACCAGCGCGGTGGCTTCGGGCCGTTCGCTGGCTGCTTCAAGGAACTCGATCCCATGCGGGGGGCGAATGTGTTTGTCTCGACCGACGATGGGGCGACCTGGACCCGCCGCGGCATGGCGACATTTCCAAACCCCGACTGGCACGAGCACATGATCGTGGAGCGGCGAGACGGCTCGCTCTGGATGCTCGCGCGGACCACCAAGGGCATCATGCAGAGCACGTCGACCGACGGCGGGCGAACCTGGACGGAAGCCGCCGACGTGCCCGGAGTGCGGCAGCCGAATGCGAGGTTTCACCTGCGGCGGCTGGCCTCAGGAAGGATTTTGCTCGTGAAGCACGGCGACAGGATCGACGCCCACGAGGGCCGCGTGCAGTTGAGCGCCTGGCTTTCGGACGATGACGGCCGAACCTGGCAGGGCGGGCTCGTGCTCGACGAGCGGAAGGGTATCTCCTATCCCGACGGCTTCCAGTCCCCCGACGGCACGATTATTATTTCGTACGACCGCAACCGGGCGACCGACGGCGAGATTCTCATGGCACGGTTCACCGAAGAAGACGTGCTCGCGAAGACGATCGTCGGCGAAAAATCGAAGCTCAAGATGCTCATCAGCCGACCTCTCGCCCCCAAGCCCGCGGGGCGGTAGCGGGAGGAAGCCGGCTGTCTGCTACCCGACCGCCGACTCGAGGTCGCCATGCAGGGCGACCAGTCGGCGGTAGCGTTTTTCCATCGCGTGATAGACGGCCGTCGCCGCCGGCCGCGGTGTGAACCGGGTCGGCGTGCCGCTGGCGTGGCCGGCGAGGAATGCCGCCCAGTCGGGGGCACGGCCAGCGATCGAGAAATGGCGATACTTCGCCATCAGGGCCGCGCCCCAGGCCGTGCCCTCGGCGGCACCGTCGAGGATCGACACCCGCGTATTGAAGGCGTCGGCCAGAATCTGGCCAATGGCGGGCGTCTTTGTGACACCACCGGAGAGCACGATCTCCGTCCGCGGAAAGCCCTGGCTGTCGAGCTCGTCGCTCCCCATCTTCAGGTTGAAGATCGTCGCCAGGAGCATCGCCTTGGCGACGTTGCCCGGCGTCGCATTTGTGTCGTTGAGTCCGATCACGCAGGCCGTGCCCCCGCGCGAGACGCCGAGCCCCGGCTCGTCGTCCATGAAGGGCAGGGCGAGCAGGCCGCCGCAGTCGTCGGGAGCCGCGAGCAGTTGCGGCATCACGGCCGCGAAGGCGTCGCCACGACCCGTTTCATTGACCGTGCCGTTCACCTTGCCGAACATCTCGACCACCATGTTCATCGCCGTGGTGCCGTTCCGCAGCCAGACCATGTTGATCGGCTTGCCATCGGGCGCGCAGAAATGGTCGACCGCGCGGGAGATGCCCTGGAAGGCCCGGTCGCCCACCGCGTTGGCGACGACGCTCGTACCGAAGCTCATCGACACCATCCCACCCGCGCCGATCAGCGATCCAGCCAGCGCCGCCGGCTGATCCCCTTCGGCGGCCGCCACCGGGATGCCGGTCGGCAGGCCGAGCAGGGTGGCCCCGTGGCCATCGAGCGTGCCGGCGTCTGCGCCGGCCTTCTTCACATGGGGTAGCAGGTCGCGGAGCGGACGTAGCTGTTTGCCGTGTGGAGTGGTCGCGACCACCGCGTCGAAGTCGGCGAGGAGTTTTGAGTCGTAGTTGAGCGTAGCCTGGTCAATGGGAAACATGCCGGCCGCGTCGCCGATGCCGAGGTTCCACTGGCCGGTGAGCCGGAAGGCGATCCAGCCGGCGGGCGTGGTGATGTGGGCCACCTTGGCGGCCTTGTCGGGCTGGTTGCGGATCGTCCAGAGCCAGCGGGCGGTCGTGAGCCGCTTGGGGCACTTCACACCGAGCTTGTCGGTGAGTTCGTGCCCCTCGGCCTCGTTGCGGCTGTCGCACCAGAGCCTGGCCGGGCCGAGCGACCGGCCCAGATCATCCGCCAGCACCTCGCCATGCATCTGGCCCGAGATGCCGATCGCCTGCACCTCCATCTCAATTCGAGAAGCGGTGAGCTTCTGTCGCAGGTCGGTCATGGCCGTGGCCAGCGCCTGCTCCCAGTCGCCCGGATGCTGTTCGAAGCAGTCGGCGGCGAGGCCGGGCACCATTTGATAGGAGCCCTCCCCGTGGGCGAGGATTTTCAGCGATTCATCGCAGAAGATGACGGAGAGACCCTGTGTGCCGGCATCGATGCCGAGATAGCCCTGGATGTTCATGTTGCGTGTGCCCTAGGCGGAAGGGGGAAGCGACGAGCCATGAATGTTTTCGTTTGGGACGCCAGCGTCAACATCGATCGGCGGCACCCGCGATCCGCACCCGCGAGCACTACGCGTCCCACCGCAGGCTCGGCGAGACGCCGTGGCCCCGCGTGCCGCAGAAGTTCACCTCGATGCCCAGGGCCCGGGCGACCGCGGCCTTCGTGAGGGCGGCTTTGTCGGCGCCGGCGGCATCCTTCGCATAGGCGACCTGGATATGGTTGGCCTTGTGGCGGGCCATCATCTGGTCACGCGAAATGCCATAGGTCACGGCGTGCATGATCGGCCACTGCTTCGTCGTCGACTCGAGGCGGCGTTGTGTTTCCTCCTCCGGCAGCGTCACCACCTGGGCTCGACCAATGTCCATGCAGAGCTTTTCATGGCCGTTGACGTTGTCGATCCAGATCCGGCTCCAGACGATCTCGCCCGGCCTGCTCACCCCGGCCAGCGTGCTGCCGCCGAGCCGGAAATACATCGGCGGCTGACGGTAGCCATGCGCCCCCTTCCAGCCACCCGTGAAGTGCGATGGTGGCGCGCCCCCCGAGATCTCGAACACCCAGACCCATTGGTCGGTCGAGCGGGACTGGTCCCAGTCGCCCCAGCGGATGTCGTGGAGCGTGTTCTCCACCGGCTCACCGAGCGCCTCGTGGACCCGTTGCGTGAGCAGGCCATCGAGGCCGGCGCACTCGTCCACCTCGTTGAAGTGCACGAGCGGCTTTCCTTTATAGAGGGGCTTCGTCGAGCCGGCCGCGGTCACAGGCGGCCGCTTCGAGTCGTTGAGCATCCCCTCGACGAGATCGCTCGCCGGCAGGAGATCCTTGAGCCCCTGCTGGTATTGGATGCCGATACAGTCGCAGCCGTAGCGGTCGGCGATGCGGACCGCGGCGACATACATCTTGCACTGTTCGAGCACCTGGGCCCGGGTGAGGTCGGTGGTCTCAGTCTTGCCGAAGTGAAACTGCATCCCCGCCTTCTCGATCCAGCGGAAGACCTCCTTCGCCTCGGCGTCGGTCACCTGCGTGGTCTCGTAGTAGAGCGCACTCTGGCTGAGCCGCTCCTTGAAGACGCCGGTGGCATGGAGCAGGTGGTCGGGAATGATGGCGTTGAACATCCCCATGCAGCCCTCGTCGAAGACGCCCATCAGTGCCTTGCGATGGCGGAGATCGGCCGCGATCGTCTCGGCGGTGCGGGCGAGAGTCTTCGGGATCGACACCTTGGCGAAGGGCACGACATGGCTCGTATCGTGGTGCACGGCGCGGTGATCGAGCCAAGCTTGCAGGTGCCGCCGAAAGCTTGGGCTCGCAAAGTCGTCGGCCCAGAGCGTCGAGTAACGCACGCCCGCCTTCGTGAGCGAGCCGTTGAGGTTGAGCATCCCCACCAGGCCCGGCCACTGGCCCGACCAGTTGGCCACCGTGAGGATCGGGCCGGAGTGGGTCGTGAGCCCCGGGAGCATGTGGTTGGAATACTGCCAGACCGCCTCGGCCACGATCAGCGGCACGTCGGGATCAATCGTCTCAAACACGTCGAGCCCCTCGCGGGCACTGGCGATGAAGCCATGGCCGCGGGCCTTCGACGCGGTATGGCCCCGCTCCAACTTCCAGCCGGCAGCGGCGAAGGCCTTTGTGAGATCAGCTTCCATCGCCTGCTGGGCCGGCCAACAGACCCGGTTGGCCTCCTCGCGGAGATCGCCATTGGCGACGAGCACCGCCCGGCGTTTGCCGGCGGCGGATGGTTTGGACGACGACGAGCGGGATGGCGTGGACATGGTCGAATCCCTCGCGAGATGGCAGGAGAGTCCCCAAAAAACAGGCCGGAGCCGGACTGGGGGACCCAAATGGAATCGGACGGTGAGCCGGAACTATACTCGGGGGCCGTGTCGGCAGACATTGCCGATCTGCCTTCGGTCTGTTGCCTTTTTGGCTCGTTGGTTTAGTGCCCGTTTCAGCTCTCGTGTGGAGCCCCCGTGGAGACCCCAGTGATGCGACGCTTCGCTCTTGCCGGATTCGCCCTGTGCTGTGTGGCACCCAGCCTTCTGCTCACCGCTGCCCGAGCGGCCGAGCCTGCGGCCGCTGCACCGGCGGCCGCCGCACCAGCTCCCGCGGCCAATCTCCCCGCGTTCACACGGTGGGTGATCGCGGCCGACTATGCCCGCGACGGCGCGACGCTCGTGACCGCTGGCGGTGAGAGCCTGCTCTACCGGCCCGGCGACGTCGTCGTCTGGAAGGCCGATGGCTCGCGGGTGGGCGATCTCGCCGGGCACCCCACCGCGGTCTGGGCGGTGAAGGTCTCGAAAGATGGCAAGCTTGCGGCAACTGCCGGCTACGACGGACTGGTCAAGCTCTGGGACCTGCCGGCGCGGACGCTCAAGCACGACCTCAAAAAGCATAAGGGCTGGGTGCGGTCACTCGACATCTCGCCCGATGGCACGAAGCTGGCCTCGGCCGGCGAGGATGGCACTGTCGTGCTCTGGAACACGGCCGACGGCAAGGAGATCAAGACCATCGCCGCCCATGCTGGGCCGGTCACGGCCGTCGGCTTCTCGCCGGACGGCGCGACGATCGCCACCGGCGGCGGCGACAAACTCGTGAAGCTGTGGGATGCAGCCACAGGCAATGAAAAGGGCAAGCTCGAGGGACACACAGACGCGCTCTGGGCCGTTACCTATTCGCCCGACGGCTCGAAGCTCGCCACGGCCGGCGCCGATCGCACGATCAAGCTCTGGACCAGCTCCGACTCCAAGGAGTTTGCCACGCTCTCGGGCCATAAGGACTGGGTGACGAGCGTCAGCTTCTCGCCCGACGGCACGCGACTGGCCAGCGGCAGCCTCGACGGCGCCGTGAAGCTCTGGGACGTGAACGCCAAGGGAGAGCAGGAAGGACCGGAGGCGGTGAAGTCGAGCGTGTGGTGCGTGACCTTCTCGCCCGATGGCAAGACGATGTTCGTCGGCTCGCACGCCGGTGGAAAACTCGTGCCGACACCGGCCGCCAAGCTCCTGCCGCCGCCCCCGCCGCCCCCCAGTCCTCCACCGGCGCCTGCCCCGGCTCCTGCTGCGGCCACCGCGCAGAAGGCGACGACGCTCGTGCCGACCGAGTTCAAGAGCATGGCCGGTGCCACGGCGGCGATCGCCCCCGACGGCACCATCACCGTCACGGGCAGCCTCGCCAAGGACACCTACACGCTCAAGGCCGTCATTCCAGCTGGCGTGGAGGCGAAGGCGATCAAACTCGAGGCGTTGCCCGACCCCAGCCTGCCCAGCCAGGGGCCAGGCCGCGCCGGGAACGGCAACTTCGTGGTGAGCACATTCGCAGTGCTCTTCGGTCCGCCGGGTGCCAAAGACACACCCACCGGTCTGAAATTCGCCAGCGCCAAGGCCGACTATGAGCAGGGCGGTTTTGGCGTGGCCAGTGCGATCGACGACAAGTCCGAGACTGGCTGGGCGATCAACGGTGGCACAGGCAAGGAGCAGGTCGCGACGTTCGAGATCGCGCCGGATGTGAAGCTGTCGGCCGGCGCGCCGCTGGCGATCACGATCGATCAGCAGTATGCCGACGGCACGCATGCCCTCGGGAAGTTCAGGATTTCCGTGGTGCAGGCTGCGGCTCCCGCACCTGTCCCAGCGCCTGCACCCGCAGCGACGCCGGCAGCAGCACCAGCGCCAGCCACACCGGCCGCAGCAAAACCAGCAGCACCTGCTCCTGCAGCGACACCAGTCGCGGCGCCAGCGGCGAAGCCGGACGCTGAAAAGAAGCCGGACGCTGAAAAGAAGCCGGACGCTGACAAGAAGCCGGACGCTGAAAAGAAGTAAAGACCTTGCCGTCGAAGCCGACGGTATGAGGAACGGTATGGATGGCGATTAAGAAAGGATTCTGAGGATGAGTTCACGGATACGGGATACGGCGGCCGGTGCCGCGGGAACGTTGATTCTGCTGATGGCCGCAGTCGGCGGAATGGTGTTCGGAGGCCGGTTCGGATCGCCCGAGCAATTGCCGCGGGTGTCCGCTGTCACGTCGCAGTCGGACGGATCGTTCGCCGTCTGCACGGCTCCCCTCGATGTTGGCGTCGAGGGCTTCTTCATGCTCGACTTCGAGACGGGCGACCTCTCGGGTGGCGTGCTGAATCCCAGTACGGCGCAATTCGGCGTCGCCTACAAGCACAATGTGCTGAAGGATCTGGGCTTCAAGGCCGGACAGGCGAAGAACCCGAAGTTCCTGCTCGTCTCGGGTGTGGCAGAACCTCGGCGCGGCGCGGTGGCGCTCGCGTCGTCGGTGCTCTACGTCACCGACTCGTCCACCGGCACCACTGCCGCCTACGGCATTCCCTGGAATGCGCAGCAGCCGCAGATGATGGCTCCGCTGGTACTCCTCGACATCGCCCGGCCGCGGGGCGGCGGGGCCAAGGCGAAGTAAGGAGCGCTCGTGATGGGAGAGCCTTTGGAAATTACTGTCATCGTCAACGGCGAGTCCCGCGCAGTGCCCACGGGTTCGACGGCCGGCGATTTGGTCGAAGCGCTGGGTTTCGCGGGCCGGCCGCTCGCCGTGGAGGTCAATGAAGAGGTGGTGCCGCGGGTGCGGCTTGCAGACTGTAGACTCCAGTCTGGCGATCGCCTCGAGCTCGTGACGCTCGTGGGCGGTGGCTGACGGCCGCCCTGCCGAGTTCTTCCATCTCCCCCGACGCATCGACACCATGCCCCAGCCTCCCACCGTGCCGGCAGCCTCCACAGCAGATGAACCGCTGCGTGTTGGTGGGATGACCTTGGCCAGCCGTCTCGTCGTGGGCACGGGCAAATATGCGAGCCATGCCGAGATGCAAAAGTGCCTCGAGGCGTCCGGCACCGATTGCGTCACCGTGGCGGTACGGCGAGAACGGCTCATCAATGCCGCCGGCGAGAATATTCTCGACCATATCGACACGTCGCGGTACGTGCTGCTTCCAAACACCGCCGGCTGCTACACCGCTGACGATGCGGTGCGCGTCGCCCGGCTCGGCCGCGAGCTGCTCCGCGAACTGGGCAACCCTGGTGCTGAGTGGGTGAAACTCGAGGTGCTCGGCGACATGCGGACGCTCCTGCCCGACCCCGTGGGCACGCTCGAGGCCACCGAGCGGCTGGTGAAGGAGGGATTCACCGTGCTTGTCTACACCAGCGACGATCCGGTCGTGGCAAAACGTCTCAAGGATCTGGGAGCCGCCAGCGTCATGCCGGCGGGCAGCCCGATCGGCTCCGGGCAGGGCATCTTGAACGCCAACAATCTGCGGATCTGCATGGAGTATTTGAAGGAGGGGGATCCAGACTATCCGGTCATCGTGGATGCGGGCGTGGGCACGGCCAGCGACGTGGCCGCGGCCATGGAATTGGGCGTCGACGGCGTACTGCTCAACACAGCGATCGCCCATGCCGCCCACCCGCTGCGGATGGCAGAGGCGATGCGGGCGGCCTGCTTCGCCGGCCGGCAGGCGTGGCTGGCCGGACGGATTCCAAAGAAGCTCTACGCCACCGCGTCGAGCCCCGACGAAGGCCGCATCACAAGGCCGGCCGGGACCTCCGCGCGGCCCACCTGAGGGCACCACCGACCCATGCTTGCCAAACGCATCATTCCCTGCCTCGATGTCGAACGCGGCCGGGTCGTGAAGGGCACGCGGTTTCTCGACCTCGTCGATGCCGGCGACCCCGTGTCGGTGGCGGCCCGCTACGAGGCGGAGGGAGCCGACGAACTCGTGTTCCTCGACATCACCGCCAGCCACGAGGGCCGCGCGATCATGCTCGACGTGGTCCGCCGCGTGTCGGAGACCATCTTCATGCCGTTCACCGTTGGCGGCGGCATTCGCACGCTCGACGATGCGGTGCGGCTCATCCACGCCGGCGCCGAGAAAGTGAGCATCAACTCCTCCGCCGTGCGGACGCCGGAATTGATCACGGCGGTGGCCGACCGGCTCGGTAGCTGCGCGACGGTCGTGAACATCGATCCCAAACGGGTGGTGAGGGATGGCCGCGAGATCTGGGAGGTGTTCGTCAACGGCGGCCGGGTGCCGACGGGGCTGGAGGCGGTCGACTGGGCCCGACGGGTGGAGTCGCTGGGAGCAGGGGAGATCGTACTGACCTGCATGGACCGGGATGGCACCCGCGACGGCTACGATCTGGAGATCACGGCTGCGGTCAGTCGGGCGGTGGGGATTCCCGTCGTGGCAAGTGGCGGAGCGGGCCGACCGGAGCACCTCGCGGATGCGATTGAGCGGGGTGGGGCGGATGCGGCGCTGGCCGCTGGCATCTTCCACTTCGGAGAGTGTACGATCCGAGAGGTGAAAGAATTATTTCAGCGGCGGGGGATCCCCGTCAGACCTGTGGCGACGACGAACCATGGCGACACTCGACCCCGCGACCGCACCGTCTGAGTCAGCATCTTCCGGCAGCCCACCGGCCGCTGCTCCAGCGTCTGCTCCAGCGTCTGCTCCAGTTTCCGCGGCCTCGACGCCACCCGTGGTGATCGAACCAATCGGTCTGGAGATCGACCGGCTCTTCGAGGCCATGGTCAAGCTCAACGGCAGCGACCTGCACCTGAAGGTCGACAAGCCGCCCTACATGCGGGTGAAGGGGGCGCTCCAGCCGCTGAAGTATCCGCCGATCGGCGCCGAGCAGATGAAGAAGCTCTGCGCGCCGATCATGAACGAGCGGCAGCGGGGCATCTTCGATACCGATGGTGGTGCCGACTTCGCACACACCTGCGTGGTCGATGGCGTGCGGTGGCGGTTCCGCATCAACATGCTCACGCAGCAGGGCGCCTGGGGCCTCGTGGCCCGCCGCGTCAACAACACGATCCCCGATTTCGAGAAGCTTTTCCTGCCGCCCTCGATCGAGCGGCTCTGCCAACTCGACCAGGGCATGGTGCTGCTCGCGGGCGTGACGGGCTCCGGGAAGAGCACGACGATCGGTTCGATGCTCAACTACATCAACCGAAACTACCGCAAGCACATCCTCACCCTCGAGGATCCGATCGAATTCGTCTTCACCGAGGACAAGTGCCTGATCAACCAGCGTGAGATCGGCAACGACGTGCGGAACTTCGAGATCGGCATGAAGCATGCCGTCCGCGAGGATCCAGACATCATCCTCGTGGGCGAGCTTCGAGACGTGGAGACGTTCAAGACGGCGATCCACGCGGCTGAAACGGGCCACCTCGTGTTCGGCACGATCCACGCCGCCAGCGCGTCGAGCTGCATCGGCCGCATCCTCGACCTGTTTCCGCAGGAGGAGCATCCCTCCATTCGCAGCGCCATCGCCTTCAACATGAAGGGGATCGTGGCCCAGAAACTGCTCAAGTCGATCAAGCCTGGCGTGAGCCGCGTGCCTGTCGTGGAGGTCATGTTCATCGACGTGCTCATCCGGAAATATGTCTTGGAGGAGCAGGATCACCTGATCGCCGACCACATCAAGAAGTCGTCAAAGGACGGCATGCAGGATTTCACGCAAAGCCTCAAGAGCCTCATCGATCTGGGGCTCATCGACCGCCACGATGCCCTCGAGATCGCACCCAATCGCGAGGCGCTGATCATGGCACTCAAGGGTATCAGCTGATGGCTGAAGGAGCCGGTGCGATGGCATGGGGTGCCCGAAGATTGGCCATAGCGGGGCAGGCGGGCTGTATGCTCGCAGTGTCGGCCGTCGTGGCGCGGGCCGACGATGCGTGGCCGGGGACGAGCCCTGAGTGGCTGACGCGTGATGCAGCGGGCGGCCTCGCGATCCTGCCGCTGGTCTGCTGGTGGGCGTGGATCGTTGCCTGGGCCGGCACCAGCGACTGGATCTTCCGCGATAGCGGCCGGTTCAAGATCCGGCCTGAATTCTGGACGGCGTGTGCGGTCTTTCCATTCGTGGCGTGCAGTCTGCTCGCCTGGTGGATCCCTTGGTCGGCGGCGGGGCAGGCCCTGATGGCGCTGGCCTGGCTTCTGCCGCTCTTTCTCTACAGCCGTGAACGAAACCCCAAGGCCCCCCCGGCGGAGAGCATCTTCACGATCGCCCACCTGAAGCGGGCGTTCAGCGCCGCGTTGAAGCTGATGGGCGTCAAGGTGAAGCCACCAGAAATGATGGACGACGGGCTGCCGTGGGTCACGCTGGTCGCTACGGCCGCGGAGACACCTGAAGAAAACCAGAAATGGCAGGAGGAGGCCGCGGTCATGCCGGGCTTCGAAGCAGCCAAGAAACTGCTGCAGGAGGCGGCGGCCGCTCGAGCCTCGATGATGATCATCGAGGCCGCTGCTGACGGGATCAGGGTGGGGCATTCCGTCGACGGGATTGCGAGCCCATCGCGGGCCGTGAAGACGCCGGCAAAGGGCTCGGGAAAATCGAAGCAGCCTGAGGTCTGGGCGGATGCGCCGCCGCTCGACGCAACCATCGGCAATGCGGGTTTGGCGGTGTTGCGGACCATTGCCGGGGCCGAGGCCGCCAAGCTCAGTGGTGAAAAGGATTCCAGCTTCACAATCGAAGTCGATGGCAAGAAGCGGCCGTGCCGGCTTTCCACGCGGGCCACGAAGACCGCCAAGCAGGTCGTCATCACGCTGGAGACACCTCCCTTTGCTCCCAAGAAGCTCGAGGATCTCGGCATGTCGGGGGCGATGGCGAAGCGAGTCAGCGAACTAATCGCCTTGGAGAAGGGGCTATTCGTGGTGTCGTCGCCGCCGGCCACGGGCTGCTCGACGACGTTCGATATGGTGCTCTCGTCGACCGACCGGCTGTTGAGGGATTTCGTGTCGATCGAAGACGGCGGCACGCCTCACCAGGAGGTGCAAAACATCAAGCCGGTGCGGTATTCCGCGGCGGCGGGAGAGTCTCCGATGGGGGCGCTCAAGGCTGCGATGCTCGAATACCCCCGCGCGGTTGTGACACGCGACTTGGTCGACAAGGAACTGGCCGTCAAACTCGCGGAGTTGGCCAACGACCAACAACTCGTCATCGTGAGCGTGCAGGCCGCCGACGCGCTCGATGCCGTCCAGAAGCTGCTCGACATGGGCATTCCCCGGGACGAACTCGCGAGGTGCCTCCTTGGCTCGCTCTCCCAGCGGCTCATTCGCAAGCTCTGCCCGAAGTGCGGAGAGGTGTTGCCCACGCCGCCTGAACTGTTGCAGCGGCTTAAAGTTACCGCCGAAGAGCTGCCCGAGATCAAGCGGGCGTCGCCGCACGGAGGCTGCCGGTTCTGTGCCGGTCGGCAGTTCGTCGGGCGCACGGCCATCTTCGAGCTTGCCGCCGGGCCCACGATCAGGCAGGCGATTGCAAAAGAGGCGGATGCCAAGGTTCTGCGGCAGGCGGCCATCAAGGATGGCATGCGTCCCTTGAGCGAAGAGGGGCTGGCGGTCGTGGCGGCCGGACTGACTTCACTCGACGAAATGCAGAGGGTCTTCGGGGCGAAAAAGGAGGCCGGGGCTCCGGCGGCCGCCAAGGCCGTCCCCCAAGCTGTCCCGCAAGCCGGTTCCAAGCCCGTTCCCAAGCCAGTTCCCAAGAACGGAGCCCAGCCGGGGACCCAGCCGGGAGGCAAGAAATGATCCTCACACTCATGCTCCTCGCGATCCTCGCCGCCGTCACCGGCATGCTGGTGCGCGAAGGCTTGTGGCGATCCTTGTTGATGTTTTTCAACGTGCTGCTGGCGGCCTCCATCGCTACGGCGTGGTATGCGCCGCTGGCAACCTTCCTCGAGGGGCATCTTGCCAGCTACACCTACCTGCTCGACTTCCTCTCGATCTGGCTGATTTTTTGCGTGGTGCTCGCCTTGGCGCGGGAAGCGACCGACCGTCTGTCGCCCAACAACGTGGAATTTCCACAACTGGTGGAACGGATCGGCGTGGGGATTCCGGCGTTCCTGACTGGCTGGGTGCTGATGGCATTCACCGCGGCGACGCTGCATACGGCCCCGGTGCCCCGCAGCCTCGTGCAGCCGACGCCCGAGGCGCGGATGTTTCTGGGGCTCGCCCCCGACCGCAAGTGGCTCGGCTGGGTGCGTGGCAGTTCGCGGACGGGACCGTTCTCCAGGCCCGACCATGCCTTCGACAAGGACGCGGACTTCATCCTGCGGTATGCCGACAGGCGGCTGAAACTCGAGGGAGAACAAGGCCTTCGCACCGCGGCGAAGTGATCTGCCATGGAAGCATCTGGTGAAACGATCAGCTACCGCCCGGTGAGCAAACTGGCCGTGGCGGCGGCAGTGCTGGGCGTGCTGTCGAGCCTGGCGATCACCACCCCCTTGCTCTGGGTCCTGCCGTTGGCCGGCACGGCGATTGCCGTCGTGGGACTAGCGGATGTGACGCGGTCAGGTGCGGAGAAGGCAGGACGGATGGCCGCATTGGTGGGCCTCGCCCTGTCCGTGGGATTCGGCGCTCAGGCCGTGACGGCGAGCCTTGTCACGAGATCCATCATGGAGCGTCGCGCCCAAGGGGTGGCCCATGCGTGGCTCGACGCCCTCGGCGAAAACCGCCTCTCCGTTGCCCAGAGCATGATTGCCCAGCATCTGCTCCCGCAGTCCCGTGGGGACGGCCATGGGCCTGACGAAACGGAGCATCACGAGCACCACGCCCACGCTGATAGCACGGCCGCATCCATCCAGTCTTTGCCCGCGGTGTCGGCGATCCTCGGCTGCGGTCCCGCGGCAGTGCGCGACGTGCGGTCCGCTGGTCGCGACGAGGAGACGGGGAATGACTGGTGCGTGCAGATCCGACTGTCGCCCTGCGCTGGTGGCGCCGCCGCAGTTGTGCGTCTGCAACTCGTGCCCGTTGTCGTGAGCGAGCAGAAGCGGCGGGTGGAACGTTGGACGATCACGAAGATCGACCTCGGGCCGTAGCGTGAGCGAAAAGGGGACGCAGCTCTTTTCAGGACAAAAAAGAGCTGCGTCCCCTTTTTGAAGACGCTATTCCCTGAAGCAGCGGACTGCGTCGATCGAATCGACACCGGCCGCGAGCATCACGAGCCTATCGAACCCGAGTGCGGCGCCGACACCCTCGGGCATCGCCGGACCATGGGCCGCGAGAAGCTGCTGCGGTGATGGCAAGATGGCCCGGCCATCCGCCGCGCGGATCCGGTTGGCCGCTTCGATCCGGGTCTCGAGCACTATCCGACTGGTCTCTTCCTCCCAGCCATTGGCCAGTTCCACGCCTGCGACGAAGAGTTCGAACCGCCGGGCCGCACGTGGATCGTCGGGATCGATGCGGGCGAAGGCCGCCTGCGAGACCGGCCATGCCTCGAGCATCGTGGGCCGTTCGCGTCCCAGCCGCGGTGTGATCACATCGGCGAGCAGTCGTTCGAACCAGCGATCCCACTGTCGATCGGGAGGATCGCGATCCATGTCAGGAAGCGGCTCGAGGCCCGCCCGCCGGCCGGCCGCGGCGAGATCGGCGAGCGTCGCGGAGAGCGGGTCGACGCCCGCCCACTCGCCAAAGGCTCGTGAGCAGCTGATTCGTTCGACGCCGCTGGTACCGAGTGCCCCGCGGCAGAGTCTCTCCAGAAGCATGGCGGCATCGGTCAGCGTCGTGCCCGGGGCATACCACTCCACAAGCACGAACTCGACATCATGCTGCCTGCCGCGCTCGCCAGCACGGAACGACCGGGCAAACTGATAGATCGGCCCCGAATCGGCTGACAGCAGCCGCTTCATCAGCGCTTCAGGACTTGCCTGCAGATAGTGCGGAGGCCGATCCGGACCGTCGACATGCACGGCGATCGGATCGATGTGCGCCTCTGGCAGCACCTCGGGCGAGAGCACCGGCGTGTCGACCTCCACGAACCCTGATTGATCGAACAGGTCGCGCAGCCCGGCGCGGATGCGGCTGCGGAGTTCGAGGATTCGCCGTGTCGACATGCGATGCGAGACTTTGCGCGGAGGGTCAGAGGTGGAGGGCTTCCGCCTTCCGTCCCACCAGTGTCTCCGCCGCCGCCCGGTAGACAAGCACCGGGCAGGGCGCCCGTCTGACGACGGTCTCCGCCACGCTGCCCATGAGCATGCGGGTCATGCCGGACCGGCCGTGCGTGCCGAGCACGATCATCTCGACACCCTCCTCGGCCGCGATCCGTACGATCTCGCCGGCGGGATCACCCATGGTGAGCCGGTGCGTGAATGCCACGGTCTGATCGGCGGGCCTCACGTCCTCCAGCATCTTGAGAATCCGCTCCGAATTGGGCTCGGGTAGCCCGTAGTAGAGTTCGCCACCACCATACGCCAGAGGCGGCTCCTCCACGTGGAGGATCAACAGCGACGCCGACTTCTGCCGTGCCAGTGCCTCCGCATGCGGAAGCGCCGCGTCGCTGGCGGTCGAGAAATCGGTGGGAACGAGAATGATGGGCCGCGCCATGGGAAGGACCTCCTCGGGGGAAAGACGTCCGCTGCCGGGAACGAAGGACCACTGGTTCGCGAGGCAATTCTACGCCCGGCCAAGTGTCGCGGTTCGATCGATCTACGGTTCGAGGTTGCCCGTGCCCCGTCGCCGGACGTTCGCTTCGTCGACCAATCCGCTTAGACGGATCGGTGCCCGCTGTCCTTCGCTCACTCGATGGCGGCTGCGCTCTCGGCATCCTGCCTTCGCCGACCAATCCGCCTGAGGCGGATCGGTGCCCGGCCAACGCCGGCTCTCGGGGCACGGGCAGCCCCTCACGGATTCCGCGGAATGCATAGAAGAACGGAGCGTAAGCGATGGGATAATGTGTGCCAGGGCCGGAGGCCCGGGTCAGCACCAGCGACCGGAGGTCGCTAAGAAACTGGCTGAGGACGGGCATTCGCCCGTCGTGGCGACACGATGTCGTGTTTTTCGTGAAGGTTGCCGCTGAGGAGCCGGTCGGAGGCACGCGCAGGCGACGGTGAATTCTGCGACTCACGAGCGATTGCAGATTCGTCCAAGAGCCTCCTGTAGCAGAATCCGCCGGCGACCGAGCATGCCGCAGCCGGCGAACCAATACGGCCGTCAGCACAGGCTTCGTCAACTCCCGGATGTGAAGCTAGTGCAGCCGCATGCCGGGAAGGGCGCCGGAGTCGGGGGAGAGAAGGTAGACGCCCGTGGCGCCTGCGCCGCTGGCGGCGACCACCATCCCTTCGCTCAGCCCAAACTTCATCTGCCGCGGCGCGAGGTTTGCGACCACCACGACGAGCCGGCCGACGAGCGACTCCGGCGTATGGAATCCCTTGATCCCCGCGAACACTGTGCGGGTTGCTTCCCCACCAAGGCTGATCGTGAGCTTGAGCAGCTTCTTCGCTTCGGGCACCTCCTCGGCGGCGAGCACGCGGGCCACGCGGAGGTCGACCTTCGTGAAATCGTCGATCGTGCACTCGGGGGCGAGCGGCTCGGCGGCGAGGGCTTCGCCCAAATCGATCGGGCTGGCGGACGGTTCCATGGACGTTGTTCCTTTCGTAGTGGACTGATTGGGGCCGGCGTACTGCGTCGGTTCCTTGGCTTGCGAGTCCCGTGCCTGCATGAGCGAGGCTGCCAGCATGCTCTCGATCTGGGCGGGTTCGACGCGGCGCATGAGCGAGCGGAAGCTTCCGACCGGCTGGCCCGTGAGCGGCCGCTGCGACTCCTCCCATGAGAGGATTGGTCCGCCGACCAGGTCGCCGACCTGCGTTGCGAACACCGGCAGCACGGGCGCCAGGTAGACCGCGATCTGCCGGAACAGATTGATCGCCACGCTGGCGACGTCGTGCAGCTTCGCGGCCGACTCCGGGCCTGC
Organism: Pirellulales bacterium; assembly: GCA_044376405.1. Taxonomy (GTDB): domain Bacteria; phylum Planctomycetota; class Planctomycetia; order Pirellulales; family UBA1268; genus CAMCQY01. Next base: position 8,908 of record JBILKZ010000046.1, on the reverse strand, counting down.
CTTGGCGAGCTTCCACGGCTGTTCGGCGTCGACGTAGGCATTGGCGCGGTCGGCTGCCTGCATGATCGTCCGCATCGCGCGGGCGAAGTCGCAGGCCTCGTAGGCCTCGGCGATGGCAGCGCCGTCGGCGGCCGCTGCGGCGAAGAGGCCGCCGTCGTCTGGATAGTCTGGCGCGAGTCCTGTCTGCTCCAACCACCTCGCGGTGCGGCTGGCGAGGTTGACCACCTTGCCGACCAGATCGGAATTCACTTTCGCGGCGAACTCCTCGAGGTTCAGGTCGAGGTCGTCGATGCCGCCGGACAGTTTCGCGGCATAGTAATACCGCAGCATGCCCGGATCGAGGTGGTCGAGGTAGGTTCGCGCCAGGAGGAACGTGCCCCGGCTCTTCGACATCTTCTGGCCATTGACGGTGAGAAAGCCGTGGATGTGGACCCGCTTCGGCAGCTGGAGTCCGGCCGCCTCCAGCATGGCAGGCCAGAAGAGCGTGTGGAAATAGGTGATGTCCTTGCCGATGAAGTGATGGATCTCGGCGGACGATGGGGATCCATCGCGGCGCCACCACGACTCGAACGAACCGCCGTGGGCGGCGCACCACTCGCTGGTGGCGGCCAGATAGCCGATCGGCGCGTCGAACCAGACATACCAGTAGTGTCCCGGGGCGTCGGGAATCTCGAACCCGAAGTAGGGAGCGGGCCGTGAGATGTCCCAGTCGCGGAGCGGGTCGCAGAGGAAGTGGCCGGCGAGATAGTTGGCGATCCGCGGATCGAGGGCCCCGGAACGCTGCGTCCACTCGTCGAGAAAGGCGTGCATCTGTTCGAGCATCACGAACAGGTGCTCGGCAGACCGCACCTCCGGTCGCGTGCCGGAGAGCGTGCTGACGGGATCGACGAGGTCGGCCGGCGTGTAGGCCGCGCCGCACTGTTCGCAGGAGTCACCATATTGGTCGGCCGTCTGACAGCGGGGGCAGGTGCCGCGGACGAACCGATCAGCCAGGAAGACGCCGGCCTTGGTGTCGTAGAGTTGCTGCACGTCGCGCGAGGTGACGAGGCCGCGAGCCCGCAGGCTCTGCCAGATTTCACCGCACAGCCGGCGGTTGGCGTCGCTGTCGGTGGAGCCGTAATGATCGAAGTCGATCTGGAAGCCGCCAAAATCGGCGAGGTGGGCCTCCCGCATGGCGGCGATCAGTTCGCGCTCGCTGCGGCCCTCGGCCTGAGCACGGATCATGATCGCAGTGCCGTGCGTGTCGTCGGCACAGAGATAGACGGCCTCGTGGCCGCGCAGCTTCTGGAACCGTACGAAGATATCGGTCTGGATGTACTCGACCAGGTGCCCCAGATGGATGTGCCCGTTGGCGTAGGGCAGGGCGGAGGTGACGAGAATGCGGCGGACGCGGTCGGTCATGCTGGGTTTCTAGAGATGTCTCACGGCGAACGGAACGGCGATTGTATGAGCGTGCCTGGCAAACGGGGAAATCGCGCGAAAAACAGGTGGACTAGGAAAGCAACCGGCGGGGTGTGAAACGCAAAATGGTCTTGTCGCAGTCGAGCGTGCAGGGCACCATCCCGCCCCGCGGTCGGCAGCCTTCCGGCGCCGCCGCTCTTTCGACCAGCACAACCCGCACACCAGACTCGCCGGAGCCTACGGATGATCAGGTCCTTGCGACTCCTCTTCCGAATGACAGCCGTGATGGGGCTGATGGCACTGTGCGCTTCGCCGGCCAGTGCCAATCCGGCGGCCGTCGCCGCCGGCGATGTCGTGCTCCTCAATTTTTCTGCGTCGTGGTGTGGCCCGTGCCGACAGATGGCACCGCTGGTGGGTGAAATCACGGCGGCCGGGTGGGTCGTGCGGCACGTCGATGTCGATCATGAAGGTGACCTCGTCCGCCGCTTTGGCGTGACCGGAGTGCCCTGCTACGTGCTCTTGGTCAAGGGACAGGAAGTTGGTCGCATCAACGGTGCCACGACCCGCGGCGAACTGGAATCGCTGCTTGCCAAAAGCCGGCAGCAGCTGGGCCTTGCGCCCCTGGCGGCACCAGCGGCCGCCACCTCCCTGGCAGGCATCCCGGTGCCGGTCACGCCAGCTGGAGCGCCGCTGTCCACCGAGCCCAAGGCCGCTCCGCAGACTACCGGTGCCGCGATCGTAACGGCTGTTCCACCCGCCGCCGCCAGGCAGCCCGATCGACCGACGGCACCACGACTTCAGCAGCCGGTCACGCCATCGGGAGCCGATCAACGGGCGACCGCCGGCGGCCCGCAGCTTGATCCCGCCCAGCGGGCCGCGCTCGAGCGGCGGCTCATGGCCTCGACAGCGCGTCTGCTCGTCGAGGATTCCCAGGGCGTGTCGCGTGGAACGGGCACCGTGATCGACTGCCGTCAGGGCGAGGCGTTGATCCTCACCTGCGGCCACATCTTTCGTGATTCCCAGGGCAAGGGCAGGGTCGAGGTCGACTTGTTCGGCCCAGAAGGCCCGCGGGGTGTGGCGGGTCAGGTCGTCTCGTGGGATCTCAAACGCGACCTCGCGCTGGTGAGCATCTTTACCGACAAGCAGATCGAACCGGTCCGTGTCGGCGGTGTTGACCACAACACGCAGCCAGGCGCGTCCGTGGTGACGGTTGGCTGCGATGGAGGCGACGACCCGACGATCCACCACAGCCGCGTCACCGCCGTCGACAAGTATCTGGGACCGGCGAACGTGCAGGTTGCGGGTCAGCCCGTGCAGGGACGCAGCGGCGGTGGGCTCTTCGCGCTCGACGGCACGCTCATCGGCGTCTGCAACGCTGCCGATCCCGCCGACAACGAGGGACTGTTCGCCGCACTCCCGACAATCCACGAACAGCTCGACGAGGCCGGCCTCGCCTTCGTCTATCGCAGCGTCTATCCCAGCGGTGGCGCGGGCGACGTCGCCGCCGCCTCGTCTGGCCCCGCGTTGCCGACAATGCCGGCGGAAATGCCGCCGGTGTCATTCGACCGTCGCGACCGCGCCGATGCTCTGCCTACCGCCGCGACCGCTCCCACCAACAGCCCGAACGTCGCCGGTCCCGCCGCTACCGCTCCGCAGAAGCTCACGCCTGGCGAACAAGCGCTGATCGATCATGTGTGGCGACACGACGGCGAGGCCGAGGTGATCTGCATCGTGCGACCCCGTGGGGCAGCGCAGACTCCCAGCGACGTGTTCGTGCTGCAGGGAACCGGTCGCGAGTTTGTCGAGCAGCTTTCCAAGGCCAGCACACCCGCATCTCCGTCCCCCGTATCGCAGGGCGGACATGCCGCCCCGCACCGAGCCGCCCCCGCTGCAACGCGGTCGGACGTGGCCACCCTGCCCGCGACCGAGCTCACGCGGTAGTCTGCGGACATGCTGCAATACCTGGTGCGTCACGGCGAAAGCGTCTCCAACCTCGAGGGGCGCGTGCAGGGACAGGAGGATGTCGAACTGTCGGACCTCGGCCGTGCGCAGGCCCGCCGGGTCGCTACCTGGAGCAGCAGGCTCTTCGCATCGCCGCCAGTCGCTCCGGCGATGATCGGCGAAGTCTGGTCGAGTCCGCTGCGGCGTGCCCGCGAGACGGCTGCCGAGATCGCCGCAGCCCTCGGCCTGCCGGTGATGCTGGAGGAAGGGCTCTGCGAACTGCATGCGGGCATTTTCCAGGGGCATCTCTGGGCCGATCTGGAGGCCGAGTTCCCCGATGAGGTGGCCCAGTGGCGGTCGGGCGATATGCACTATCGTATTCCCGGCGGCGAGTCCCGTGCGCAACTGGCGGCCCGCGGCCGTGCGGCGATCGAGATGCTCGCCGGTCGTGATACCCCAGGCATGATCGTGGTGGCGCACGGCGGCGTGCTCACCGCGGCGCTGGGCAGCATGCTGGGCCGCGAGCATCCGCTCCTGGCGGCTGCGGCGGAGCGGCCATTCACGAAGCTGCCGGCCCTGGCCAACTGCTCGGTGACGCAGCTCGAATGGCCCGGCCCAAGGCTCGTGTCGTTCAACGAGACAGGGCATTTGGATTGAGGCGTGACGCATTGGTTCGGGGCTTCTTGGAGCCGCAGACCGGTCTCCCCGAACACGCTCCACTCGCTCGGCGGCTCCTCGAAGACGTCCGACGGCATGGACAATCCTCGCCTCGGAGGCGCCTGATGCTCGTTACGGTGTTCGGGGAGACCGGTTCGGTGGGCTTTCCCCGGATTTGCATGGCACGTTGGATGGCATTCAAACCCGGAGTCCCCCGGCTTCCGCCGGGGGCTTTTATGGAACGTGATGGATCCGTGAGGGGCTGCCCATGTCCCGAGAGCCGGCGTTGGCCGGGCACCGATCCGTCTCAGCGGATTGGTCAGCGAAGGCAGGATGCCGAGAGCGCGGCCGCCATCGAGTGAGCGAAGGACAGCGGGCACCGATCCGTCTAAGCGGATTGGTCGACGTAGCGAACGTCCGGCGACGGGGCATGGGCAGCCCCGAACCGCGGCGAAGCTTTCACTTCTCAGTCACCTCGATCGTAACCGGGTCAGCGTTGACGCTGTTGGCCGCGCCGGGGCCGGAGCGGCCCGTGGCGCGGATCGTCACGCGGCCGCGGCCGAGGAGCTCGGCCGGCACCTCGATCGTCGTGTCGCCTCCGGGGGTTCGGCCCAGCACCCGCCCCATCGAAAACACCGCCACACCATCGAGCCCCTCGCCGCCCACGCGCACCCGCACCGTACCCGCGACGCTCACGCGGGCAGGCTCAACCTCGAGTGCGAGCGTCTTGCCGTGGTTCGCGAATCGCACCGGCAGCACCCAGCGGCCCTGCGATTGAACCGACGAGGATTCGGTGGCCACAACACGGAGTTCGTGATGTCCGTCCGCCAGCTGCCCCGTGTCGAGCGGCAGGCGTTCACCGGGGCGGCACTGTGCCAGCTGCACGCCATCGACGAAGAGCGTGAAGTGGTCGATGGAACCGGTCGCGGCGACGCCGTCGCGGGGCGACTTCTGGCTCGCCAGGGTCGCCCGCGGCAGCAGCTCGATCGAGCCGGAGAATGTCGCATTGGTGGCGATTCCTTGGCCGTCGCCTGCCGTCACAACTTGAACCTGCGGGATCGTGGCCCAGGGGCGACAGAGCGGGTCGCCCACTACCAAGAGCTGATACGGCGCCTGCACCGATTGATAGAAGGCCTCGGCCAGCGTGGCGCCGCGGGCGTAGTGCACGTGGAGAGCGGGGTGTGGAAACTTCGCCTGCAATGCGTAGGGCTCGATGACGGTGCCGCTGGAACCGGCGGCACCGGCGCGGATGAAGACGGAGAGCGGCGTCTGGCCAACGGACGGCGTGAAAATCCCGCCGAAGCTGGTGAGGTTTTCGCAGATGGCGCCGGGCACGATCGTGCTCTTGCTCGCAGGCCAATCGAAGTCTGCGGCCCCTGTCATCAGCCCCGCCACGTCGCGTTTGGCCGACGGCAGCACGCCCGAGACGACCTCCGCTTTGACCCCGAGGGCCTCGAGCGCCTCGACGATCGGCGGGAAAGCCGGGCTGCGGGTCTTCGTTCGCACGTCGTCATTGGTGACGAAGTAGATCGTGCCGGGCGGCTTGGTGCCGTCGGCCGCCGCTGACGCCTCCAGTCCACGAACGATCTCGGGCACCGAGTTGCCCCGTCCGGCCGTCACGCCCAGCATCACCGAAAGGATGTAGCGGTTGCCGGCCTCTTTCACCACATCGCCCTTGGCGTCATACCGATGCCAGCCCTGGAATCCATCGGTCGACTTCGGCACGCCCGCGGCATCGAGTGGCCGCCAGTAGCGGTTGCTCTGCGGATCGAGCCAGACCGGCCCCTTGCCGCTCCGCACCGCGCCGTAGAGCATCGTCATGCCAGTCAGTGAGCCGGACGGAAACTTGAGCAGTTGCTGCGAGGCGAGTGCCTCGGGCATCTCCTCGGCAAAATCGATCCGCCAGGGAAAGTCGCTCGAATACACGACGCAATGGATTTGGGGGGCGAGTCGACGGCCATCGATCGCCTGGAGCACGGGGTCGAGCAGGTCGCTGCGAAACGTGGCGATGCTGATGCTTTCGGTGCTGTCCTGCCACGGCAGCATGAGCACGTTGATGGGAGGAATGCCGCGCAGGGCGGCATAGGCGTTGGCCACCGCAACGCTGTCGGGACTCGAGGCATTGACGACGAGAAACAGGTTCTCGGGGCCTCCGCCCGCCCGTGCAGCGTCAGCCCACGCCAGCGCCAAGAGCAGGCAGGCCACGCGATACAGAGACGTTTTCAGGCACGGTTTCATGGTGGAGGCCGGGGCCGGGGGCGGTGGTGCGGCAGGATGTTGCCAAATCAACAGGACCATTCGCGGGCCTCGATGCATTAGACTATTCGGCGAAGGAGTCTGCATGAGCGGCTTGCATCGGATGCACGGACACATGGTTGGCATGGTTGGCATGGCCCTGCTGGCGGCGGCCGCATTGCCGGCCGCGAGCCAGGCGGAGGAGCCGCCGGCATTCTCCGGTCCGCGGGCGTTTGCGCACCTGGAAGCGATCTCGGGGCTGGGGCCCCGGGCGAGCGGTTCGCCAGCGATGGTGAAGCAGCGGGCCCTGTTGGCCGCCCACTTCCGCGCCGCGGGCGGCGTGGTGCACGGGCAGGCCTTTCAGATTCGTGACCGGCGCACCGGTGCACCCGTGCATATGGAAAACCTCATCGTCGAATGGCATCCCGACCGCCGCGACCGCGTGCTCATCGGTGCCCATTACGACACCCGTCCCTTCCCCGACCGCGATCCCGTCGACCCCAAGGGCGTGTTCATCGGAGCCAACGACGGCGCCAGCGGCGTGGCGCTGCTGATGGAACTGGCCCGCGCGATGCCCTCGCTGCCGGGCCCCGTGGGCGTCGACTTCGTGCTCTTCGATGCGGAGGAATATGTCGTTGCCCAGCGAGATCCCTATTTCCTGGGATCGACCTTCTTTGCGCGGCAGTATGCGGCTGAGCAGCAGGCCGGTCGACCGCAGCACCGTTACCGCTGTGGCGTGATCGTCGATATGGTGGCCGACCGCGACCTCGAAATCTGGCAGGAGCAGCAGAGCGTCACCTGGCCCGACACCAGCCCGATCGTGGATGCGATCTGGGCCGTGGCGGCCCGCCGGAACGTGCGGCAGTTCGTGCCCCGCCCAAAATACACGGTCGAGGATGATCATGTGCCGTTGAGGATGATCGGCAAGATTCCCACCTGCGACATCATCGACTTTGATTATCCGCACTGGCACACCATGCAGGACACACCCCAGCAGTGTGCGCCGGAGTCGCTGGAGGCCGTCGGCGGCGTGCTGCTGGAATGGCTGCGCGGGCTCGAGTAGCCGCCGCGGCGTTCTGGTGAGCCGTGACAGTGCCGGTGATACAGCCGGGGATACGGTGATCGATGCAGACAGGAATGCCGACAGACGCCCATCCTCGACGCGAGCCGCTGGCGGTGCCGGAGTGCGGCGTGATGGGCATGGCGATGCGGGTATCCCTGTGGCTCGTGCCCGAGGGCGCTGACGTGCTGGAGGGGGATCGCGTGGTGGAACTGCTCGTCGGCGGAGCGACCATCGACCTGGAGTCGCCCGTCGCGGGCCGCCTGATGACGCAGTTCGTTGACGAGGATGACGTGGTGACCCCCGGCACGGTGATTGCCGAATTCGAGGCCGCCCCATGACGCACCGGCCGATCGAAGCGAGCGGGCTGGGCCGATTGCTACGCGACCGCCTGGACACGGCTGGTCTGTTTCACAGGGCGTTGAACGACCGCGGCGTGCTGTCCCTCGCGTTGGCCGGCGCGGCCGCGATGTTTCTCGTGCAACCTCCTGCCGACTGCTGGATGCTCGCCTGGCTGGCGCCGCTGCCGTGGCTGGCGATCGTTCAGGCCGACCGGCTCTCGGCCGCGCATCCGTGGCGGAGCCTGTGGCTGGGCGGCTTCTGCCACTGGCTGGCCGCGATTCATTGGCTGCGGCTGCCACACCCCGCGACGTCGATCGGCTGGGTGGCACTCTCGGCCTATCTGGCCTGCTACCTGCCCCTCTTTGTCGTAATCGCCCGCCGACTGGTGCATGGCTGGCGGTGGCCGCTGGTGGTGGCGGCGCCCGTGGCATGGATGGCCTGCGAGCACCTCCGCGGCTCGGTGCTGGGCGGCTTCACCTTCGGTGGACTGGGGCACACCCAGTGGCGGTGGACCACACTCATCCAGGTGGCTGATTGCCTGGGGGCGGTTGGCGTGGGGGGCGTGGTGATGGCCGTGGCCGCCGGTCTGGCCGAGATCGTCGCTGCGGTGGCGTCGCGCGAGCGCGTTCGTGCGGCTATCCGGGCGGGCCTGGTCGCCGTCATCGTGCTGGTCGCCACCATCGGCTATGGACACTGGCGGATCCGGGGCGAGCCGCAGCGGGAAGGCCCCACGCTCGACGTGCTGCTCGTACAGGGATCGATCGACACCGAACTCAAGCACGATCCCGATGCCGCCGGCGACGTGGCACAGCACTACGACGAACTCACGATGGCCGCGCTGGAAAAGGGAGTGGCAGGAGGGCTGGGTTCGGATGCTGGCTCCGTCACGGGCGACGCGGGGACATCGCGTCCTGACCTCATCGTCTGGCCGGAGACGATGTGGCGGTGGGGACTGCTCGACATCGATCCCGACGAGGTACTGCCGGAGAGCGTGGTCGCGCAGACGCTCGCCGGCCGGGATGCGACGGGGACCGCCGCCGACCGGCAGGCGGAGTGCCGTCGCGTCCTCGAGCAGGAACGGCTCACGCTGCTGGCCGCCTTCGCGCGTCGGTATGGCACACACTGGCTGGTTGGCCTCGACAAGCAGGTGGTCACACCACACGCCCCCTCCGGCGCGAAAAACTACAACTGCGGTCTGTTTCTCGATCCCGAGGGCGTTGCGCTGGCGTGCTACAGCAAGCAGCACCCCGTCATGTTCGGCGAATACATTCC
>JBILKZ010000271.1:0-3068 GCA_044376405.1 Pirellulales bacterium | reverse complement strand
TTTTGAGAGGCTCTTCGACCTTCTGGCCGGGGCCTTTGCTTTGTGAAAACCCCCCTCGCCTACCTTTGCCGCCCACTTGGGCATCAGGGTTTTCGAGGTCTTTTTCACAAAGGGGTTCTTTATGAATCGCAGATTGTTTGCTGGAGCGGTGGCTGTTGCCGCCCTGTTCTTTTCGGTCGACTCAGCGTTTGCCGGCAGTCCTTCCACGCAGATCGTGCGGATCAAGAATGTCGGTGCCGCTTCGGTGGCGGTGTTTGCGGCCAATGGATCCCCGACCGAAAGCCAGGTCGCGGCGGGCTATAAGCTCATCTCGCCCAACGGCGTGGCACAGTTCGTGATCAGGCAGGGGGCTGCCGTCGGGGTTGCGGTCGATCCGAGCGCAACCGCCACCATGAAGACGAAGAAGGTCGTGAAGAACTCACTTCCGACAGCGATTCTGCCCTTCACATTCCCCAAGAGCCGATTCGTCTATTTGGTCGCAACGGCCGGCGGCGCCAGTCCGACGCTGAACTTCGCCGCTCCCGGCACCAGGTTCTAGGCAGGGGCACGGTTTGTGGGGCGTTTCCAGCGGGTTTTAGGGCTGCACGGTCGCGGCCCAGCCCCCCGCTCGCGGTCAATATGGCCAGGGGTCGCCGCCCTGCCCTGATCTCCCGTCCCCCGCATTTTCGGCGATCTGCCCCGCGGTGTTGTCGGCGGGTGGGCAACATGGTAGCCTCTTCGGCCAGTACGACTGACCTCGTCCGCACTCCAGTCCGTTCGGGAGCTTGGGTTTGTGCATCCGGCGATGGTCGCTGCAGTCGAATTTGAGTTGGCTTGAGCTCCCGATTCTTTGAGGTTCTTTTTATGTCCCGGAAGATTTACGTGGGGAACCTGCCCTGGTCGACCACGTCAGCCGATCTTGAGGCGATGTTTTCCCCCCACGGTGCCGTGCGGGCTGCTGAAGTGATCTCCGATCGTGAGACCGGACGTTCGCGTGGTTTTGGTTTTGTCGAAATGGAGACCGACGAGGGCCTGCAGGCCGCGATCTCGGCCCTGAACGGCCACGAGGTCAACGGTCGTCCCCTGACGGTCAACGAAGCCCGTGAGCGGACTCCCCGCGCTGGTGGCGGCGGCGGCGGCGGCGGCGGTGGCGGTCGCGGCGGCTACGGTGGTGGTGGCGGCGGTGGCGGCGGTCGTGGTGGCTACGGCGGTGGCGGCGGCCGTGGTGGCTACGGTGGCGGCGGCGATCGCTACTAATCGCTCCGTAATGCTCATTTGCTGAAACACGCATCACGGGAGCCGGCGTCTCGCAAGATCCGGCTCCCGTGATCGTCTCTGAACCGAACCCGTTTCAAACGACAATTTCCACAGACATCCAGTTCGAAGATCTCAAAGACATTGAAGGAAGCCGATGAGTCCCCCCCCAGCCAGAGGCAAGTTCGCCAAGACCGCCCGCAAGAAGGCCAAGCCACGTGCGAAGGTCAAGCGGCGTGATCCGATCTTCATCGACGGCGCCCGTCCGCGGCCGATGTTCGTCGACTACAAGGATCTCGAACTGCTCGGCAAGCTCGTCAATCGACAGGCCAAGATCCTCGGGCGTCGGAAGAGCGGCTGCACTGCCGCCAGCCAGCACGCCGTGACGCGGGCCATCAAGCAGGCTCGGTTCATGGCACTGCTGCCGTATGTCGGTGAGTGATCGGGTTGGGTGAGTGACCGGTCGGACGCGACGAACACGCGCAAGCGATGGACAAGGTGAGCGGTCGTGAAACGCGAAGCCGCTGGTGACCGCGAAGCCTCCAGTCGCGAGGCCAATCTTGAAGCATCCAGTTGCGAAGCCTCTTCTGGCCTGCGTGCATTGCTGAAGACTCGCCGCCGCGTTGAATTTCGGGATACCGACGCCGCCGGAATCGTTCACTTTTCGGCGTTCTTCTTCTGGATGGAGTCGGCCGAGCACGAGCTGATGCGATCGGTCGGACTGCATGTGTTTGAGCGGCATCCGGACGGCAGCGAAACCAGCTGGCCCCGAGTCTCCGTTTCCTGCGACTACCGCTCGACCGCGCGGTTTGGCGACGAACTCGACATCGCCGTCTGCGTGGCGGCGATCGGCCGGACGAGTGTCACCTATCAGTTCGTGTTCGAGCACGACGGGCGGGCCGTGGCGCAGGGACGCGTCGTGGCCGTGCGGTGCCTGATGCGGCCGGGGAGCAGGCTCGAACCGGTCGCCATTCCACCCGACATCGTTGCCCGCCTGACCGCATCCGACGCAGGGCTGGAAAAGCATCGTCCGGACTCCACTCCCTGAGTTTCTGAAGCGGCCGTCATGCTCGAGGTCGATTGCCTCTCGAAGTCGTTTCCTGTGCCCGCCGGAACGCTGCGCGTGCTCGACGACGTGTCGTTCACGCTTGCGCCGGGTGGCCGCATGGCGATCATGGGGCCGAGCGGTTCGGGCAAGAGCACGCTGCTGTCGATCCTTGGGGGACTCGAGGCACCGACCAGTGGCACGGTGCGGCTCGACGGCGCCGATCCGGGCACGATGACCGCGAATGAACGGGCCGTCTACCGGAATCGACGGATCGGATTCGTGTTTCAGGAGCACCATCTGCTGGCCGGCTGCACAGCGGTCGACAATGTCGTGCTGCCTGCGCTCGCCAGCGGCAGCGTGCATCGCGACATCGAGGTGCGGGCCCGGCGGCTGCTCGAGCGGGTGGGCCTCGGCGATCGGCTCGGTTCGCTGCCCGCGGAACTCTCGGGCGGCGAGCGGCAGCGGGTGGCCGTGGCGCGGGCGCTCGTGCTGTCGCCGCGTGTGGTGCTTGCCGACGAGCCGACCGGGCAGCTCGACGCCCACGCCGCCTCGATGGTGACGGAACTGCTCGTGGAACTGGCGGCCGAATCGGGCGGCATGCTGGTCGTCGTCACCCATGCGGAGGCGGTCGCGGCCCGCGTGGGAACGGTCCGCCATCTCATCGATGGACGGCTCGTGCCATGACTGCTGACGGCCCTTCCCGTCGCGCCGAATCGCCACCAGTGAGGAGCCTCGTCGGGCTGACCCTGCGACTGACGCGACAATGGTGGCCACACCTCGTGGCCTT
>JBILKZ010000045.1:0-27318 GCA_044376405.1 Pirellulales bacterium | reverse complement strand
TAACAGGCACCGGCGCCCTCCATTATCCATATCACCCACAACCGATTTACTTCCGAGGCCCCGGCCTCCCCAGGAGCATCCCCATGTCTGATTCATTCAATGTCTCGCCCGTGCTCGAATCGAAGATCATGAAGCTGCACAGCCGCATGGAGGAGACGGTGGCGCAGGGCCGCCGCCGTCTCCTCACGACCGCCGTGGTCATGGGCTGCCTGCTGCTCGGCGCGTCTGGCTACCTTTGGTGGCTCTATTCGAAGATCACCGAGTTTGCCGACGCCAGGACGATCGTCGAGCTGGCGGCGGCCCAGGTCGAGCCGCAGCTCAATGTCGAGGCGTCGCGATTTGGTGATACCCTCGAGGCCCAGGCACCCGTCGTGCTCGACCAGGCCGAGAAGGCGGTGCTCGCAGCGCCTCCGCAGATCGCCCGCGAGGTGCACAACTACACGTCGACGTTCGTCGATAAGCAGCTGTCGTCGCTCGAGACACAGGCGTACGACGTGGTCAGCAAGACGCTCGAAGGGGCGATCACCAAGGCCAACGAGCAGGGTATCGACCTGTCGGACGAGAAGCAGCTCGATGCGCTCATCGATTCGGCGGCGCCCACGATGCGAGATACGCTCAAGAAGGCGGTCGATGAGCTCTACGGGGAATACTCGGCCGGGGCCGACAGCCTGGGCAGCTACATCGAGCAGCTCGCCGTGGCGGGCGACGGCAAGCAGCTCACGCCGCTGCAGCAGAGCCAACGGGAGATCCTGTTGACGGGCCTGGCGCTGATCAAGAAGATCGAATCCGACCCGAAGCGGGCCCCGCTCCAGAAGGCTCTGGACGGCCGGCCGTAACCGGTTGGCTCGGTGCGAGACGAACGAAACGCCGATCGGACACAGGCCCGGGGGGCCCGCCGGTCGGCGTTGTTCTTTTGACAGGTGTGGGCACGGCAGTCAGACTTGTGAAGTCGGCCGTGAGCCGTGGGAGTCTTCGCATCAGTCACCGCCATTGCGGTCATTGCACGAGCAGGGAGTCAAGCCATCATGCAGCCAGTCAGCCGCCCGGGTAAGGCCGCCGTCGATCGTTCCGCCAGCCGTCGCGAGTTCCTTGGTGCCGCCGGTCAGGCCGCGGCGTTGACCGGGGCGGCCACGTTGTCGGGCACGCTTTTCTCAGGTCGGGCGATCCCTCACGTGCACGCCGCTGGCACGGATGAAATTCGCGTGGCCTTGATTGGCTGCGGCGGCCGTGGGGGTGGCGCGGCACGCGACGCGCTCATGGTGCCAGGGGCGCCGGTGAAGGTGGTGGCGATGGCCGATGTGTTTCGCGATCGGGTGGACATTGCCAAGCGGTCGCTGGGGGAACAGTTTAAGGAACGCATCGACGTGCCCGACGAGCGGACCTTCATCGGGTTCGACGGCTACAAGCAGGCGATCGACTGCCTTCGTCCGGGCGACATCGCGCTGTGTGCCACGCCGCCCGCGTTTCGTGCGCCGCATTTTGCCTACGCCATCGAGAAGGGCGTGCATACGTTCATGGAGAAGCCGGTGTCGATCGACGGACCGTCGACCAAGCGGATCATCGAACTGGCGGCCAAGGCCACCGAGAAGAACCTCAAGGTGGGCGTGGGGTTGATGTGTCGCCACTGCGACCGGCGCGCCGAACTCCTGGAGCGGCTGCGAAACGGCGAGGCGGGGGAACTGCTCTCCTTCTACGGCTACCGCGAGCACAATCCGCCCCACAATCTCGACCTCGCGCCCGGTCCGCAGGGGATGGACGAGTTGCTCTGGCAGATCAAGCGGTTCCACAACTTTCTCTGGGCGTCTGGCGGCATTTTCAGCGACTACTGCGTGCACCACATCGACGAGGTCTGTTGGATGAAGGGCGCATGGCCTGTGGAGGCCGTGGCGATCGGTGCCCGGCAACTCCGGGGCAAGATCGACGACCAGAACTTCGACAACTACGGCATCGAATACACGTTCGAGGACGGTGCGAAGTTTTTCTACACCTGCCAGGTGATGAAGGACTGCGGCAGCAAGTTCGGCCTGTGGGGGCAGGGCTCCAAGGCGGCGTTTGCCATTTCGACAAGCGGCCATTCGCCGGCCCGCTGTGCGATCTTCAAGGACCAGCGGGTGAGCAAGGACAACGTCGCCTGGACGGCGGAGCAGCCCGAGCCGAATCCCTATCGGCGCGAGTGGGAGCATCTCGTGGCGGCGATCATCGCCGACGAGCCCTACAACGAGGCGGTGCGGGGTGCCCAGGCCAGCCTGGTCACGGCGATGGGGCGGTTTGCGGCGCATACCGGCAAGACGATCACGTATGACGAGATGCTCAACTGCCCCGACGACCTCACCGCCGGCGTCGACAGCCTGACGGAAGGCTCGCCGGCGCCGTTGGTGGCCGACAGTGAGGGGCGGTATCCTGTGCCGATGCCGGGTAAATACAAGTATGAATATCGCAACTGACGAGTGAGCGTTGCCGCTGGCGGTGGAGCCGACTGAGTGATCGCTGAGGAAGAGCCATGAACAACATCTGGATGATCCTGCTGGCGCTGATTGCCGGCGTGTTGGTACTGATCGGATTCAGCGGAACCGGCGAGAAGAAGCCGGAGCCGCCGCCAGTCGCCGCGGCGCCGGCTCCCGCACCGGTCCAGACCCGGCAGACGCTCAAAAAGACCACGCAAAACGTGCTGGAACTTTCGGAGGCGATGAAGCAGGGGGGCGTGCGGGCCGAGATGTCGATCACGGGCCAGGGGCTCGACGTCGCCGCCGACGCCTATCGGACAAGCGTGGGCAAACTTTCGATCATCGCCGTCGAACAGAAGATGAACTTCTTCCAGGCTGAGAACGACCGGAAGCCAAGAGATTACAAGGAGTTCATGGAGCGGATCATCGAGAAGGACAAACCCGATGGCATCATGCTGCCGATGCTGCCCTACTATCAGGAATACTCCTACGATCCGGACGCAAAGGAACTCGTCGTGATCGAGTTCCCTGCGAAGAAGGAGCAGCGGCAGAAGGAGACGACGGGCGCGTCAGGGCTGTAGTCGAAGGCCTGATGGTGCGTGGTCGTTGCTCACTGGGTCCACGGCGTCTTCGGGGCTGCCGTAGGTCGGCAGCCGCCGATCGGGCACCTCAAGCGCGAGCAGGTGCAGCGCCGTGACGTAGATCCGGCCGCCGTACTGGCCCCAGCGATCGGGGACGGCGCCGAGCGGATCCCAGCTGCCCGCCCGCGGACCTTGCCGCTCCTGCGTCTGTTCGAGCGTGGTCGCCAACTGGTCGTACCAGTCGGTCCACTCGTCGCCGCCGGTGTGCACGAGCACCTGTGAAGCGTAGTACCAGAGGTAGCAGTCGCGGGTCTTCTCTTTCGTGTTCGCAGGGCTGTAGGTTGGCCGCAGCGCCGCCAGGGCCCGCGCCGATTGCTGCACCCGCGGATCAGAGGCGTTCCAGCCCGTGTGCAGACGCATCAGCGTGCCGACGGCGGTCATGCAGCCCGCCGACAGTTGCGACGGTCGTTGCTGTGGATTGCGAGGGTTGTAGTGGTACCTTGCCGGATCACCGGTGATCGCGGAGGCATCGAGCAGGGTCTTCACTCCATCGAACGCACGCGGCTCGACTTCGATGCCGGCCAGACGGCCTGACCGCAATGCCACGAGCATCCAACCGCTCACGGAGAGATCGGCGTCGGAACGGGGCGTGTACCGCCAGCCACCGCGGGAGGGATGCTGGCTGGTGGCGATGAAGTCGCAGGCGCGGGATGCCGCCGGCTTCACAAGCGGGTCGCCCGTCATACCCACCGCCTCGCAGAGGGCCATCGAGGCGATGCCGTGACTGTAGAGCCAGGCGCAGCTGTCGGAGAGTTTGTCGGCCGGCAGGTAAAGATCGCCGTCTGGTTTTTGCACCGAGAGCAGGAATTCGAGGCCGCGGCGGACCGTGTCGCGGTGCTTACCGCCGAAGTGATCGTGGCCCGCCCCCAAAAAACTCAGGACTGCCAGGCCCGTGGCGGCCGTGTCGCAGGAGAGCTTGGGAGTGTCGGCCGCGGTGCTGCCGGGGAACGCCCCCAGCCGCCAGCGGCCGTCGGGCTGTTGCGCCCGTGCGAGGAAGTCGAGTCCACGATCGACCATCGCATCGGCCGCCACGCGGGTCTTTTCACGAATGGCCAACTCGCGCGCCGGCTGTTCCCGGCCGCGAGCGTCGCGCGAGGCGCGTGACCGACGCGCGAACGGGATGGCGATCTCGCGGACGCGTCCCTCGATCGGAAGGCTCACGGCGGCGACGCGGTCGAGCGGCTGGGGAACGATCATGGCGACCGGGGCATCGCCTCGCTCTCGGGCCGGCAGGCCTCCGGCAACGGCGCTGGCCTCCGCAAGGCTCGAAAGCTCCTCGACGTCGACTGCCTCGTCGCCTTCGCCGACATCGGCTGTCGCCGCCATGGCCGGGCCGCGTGCAGAGGCGGCGAGCCGGTCGCCCAGCCGCGATACCGTGCGTGGGGACGGCGCCGTATTGGCGGGGCCGGCGTTGGGCGAAGCCCCGCCTGCGGTTCCTGCCGCGGCGGGGGCCGCGATTGTGGCGACCGTTGTACCGGGCCCCATCGCCGAGCCAATGCCACCAGTCGGTGACGAGCGGGCGAGCGGGGCCGCACTTCCAGGGATGGCGGTCGCGCCGGCTGCAGCGTCTCCCGAGGGAGCCTCGCTCATGCCGAGACCCGACGGGCCGGCAGCGGCCGGACGCGTGACCGCAAGCGTTGCCGCGGCGGCCCTGAGCCCTGCGGCCGGTTCGCCGGTGGCAGCCGAGTCGGCGCCGTCATCGACAGCAGCATCCCGCGGCACCTTCGGGCTGCGGAGCGGCGCCCAGCCGCCGCGATCCGGCCGTGCCGTGACGTCGGCCAGGCTGGTGGTCGGGGACTGTGGCCGGGGCGCTGTGGTGGCAGGTGCCTGGGGGGCCGTGGCGGCGGGAGCCGCGACCGTTGCCGCCGTGGTGGGAGAGGCCGCTGCGGCGCCGTCGGCCATCGCTCGCCGTGCCGCCGGGCTGGGGGCCTGCGGCTGCAGGAGATCGGATGCGGCAGCGGCGCCAGGGTTTCGTGGCGGTAGCGATGGCGCGACGGGCAGGGCCGGAGATGCCATGGCAACCTCACGAGGCCGACGCCGCGAGACGCCCGCCGACTCCTGCTCGGCCGACCGCGGCTGCGACGCGGCCGGTGCGGGCGTGGGGGCCGTGGTGTCTTTCCCCGGTGCGGCAGCCACCCGATCGGCGGTGGAGGCGGCTGGCTCCGCGGTGGTCGCCAGCCGTTGCCGGTCGGGAGCCGTCAGGTCGTCTGCGGGAGGAGCGGCTGCGGGCTCGCGGAGTGCCGCGGGACGCTTCAACGCAGGCGGTGTGACAGCGATCGGCAGCGGCTGCTCCGGCTGCGGGACCGCGGGCGACAGGGGGCTGCGATCGGGAACGGCACGCGGCGCGTCGGAGGGCTGCCGCGGCATCACCTCCATGTCGAGCGGCCGCTCGTGGGCCGGCTTTGCCGAGGCCGACTTCGGCACCTGCAGCGGGAAATCCGCCACCATCTTCGGCTTGAGCGCCGGCTTCGGCGCGGTGGCATCCTGCGGCTGGCTGCCAAGCAGGGTCAGCCGGGTCGCTGTCAGGCCGCCCCAGAGCAGCAGATGGATCAGTCCGCTGGCGATGGCCGCCAGCGCCAGCCGGCGCGCATACACACTTCGTTCCGACACGGCGGCACGCTGATGGGGAGTCGCTGCCATGATGATGAAAGAATCGGATGGTGAGTGGTCGGAGAATAAAAGGCCGGTGCGTCGCACCGGCCGGCTACGGTTCCTGCTCTTCCGCAGACTGCACCTGGTAGTCCTCGATCCCGGCCTCCACGCACGCATTCATCGCTGCAACCACGAACTTGTGGGCGACGTTCTCGTCGGCCCGCACGATCACCGTCTGCCGCTTCGGGTTGTCCACGGCCGCCTGCTTCAAGAGCGTCTGCAGGTCACCGATCGCGATCGGACGCGCGCCCACGAAGTAGTTTCCCTCGCGGTCGATGTTGACGAGAAATTCCCGTGGCCTGCTCGTGAGCGGTTTGGCAGCGCTGGCCTTGGGCAGCACGACATCGATGAAACGGTCGGCCTCGTCGAGCTTGCTCGCGACCAGGAAGAAAATCATCAGCAGAAAGACGACGTCGATCATGGGCGTCAGTTCGAGCCCGCCGCTGAGTCGTCCCTTGTTGATTCGCACGCTCATGGTTTGGCCGCCGTGGGAGTGTCGGCGGCGAGCTGAGCGGGAGTCACGCGGCCGCGGTTTTCATACTTCTCGAACTGCGGCAGCATGCCCGCCACGACGCCGTCGACGCGGCGGAAACCGGCCAGAATGCGTCCCTCCAGGAAATGGGCGATGACGGCGGCGGGAATCGCCACACACAGGCCCGCGAACGTCGTGATCAGCGCGACGTAGATTCCCTGCGCCAATTCCGCCGCCCGGTTGGCGCCTGCCTCCAGATTCGCCGTCGTGTAGAAGGCGAGGATCATTCCCTGCACCGTGCCGAGGAGCCCGAGCAGTGGGGTGACCGTCACCGCGAGGCTGATCGGCCGAATGTTGGCATACATGGCAGAAGCATCGCGTTCCTTGGTGACGTCAACCGCATGCTCGATCTCGGGCAGGGGACGGCCGAGCCGCTCGAGCATCGCGCGGATGACGTCGGCGGCGGCCGATGGATGCTCCTTGCAGAGTCGGTACACCTTGCGCGGATCGAACGGGCCCTCGGACGCCAGCCGCAGCAGTCCGGCGGCAAAGCCGCGTGGCACGAAGCGGCTCCGCCGCAACGCAATGAGCCGCTCGATGCCGAATGTGAGCACAACCAGTGACATCGCCACGATCGGCCACATCAGGACGCCGCCGGCGAGGAAAAGTTCCCAGAGCGTCTGCACGCGGGCCAGATTGTTCATGGTTCACTTCCCGTTGGGATCTGTGATGGGGAGGTTCATTTGCCCGATCCGCCAAGCGAGTCGAGCCTTTTTTTCGCAGCCGGTGCCTGCGGCGAATTCGGATACCGGTCCACGAGTTCGGCGTAGAGGCCGCGGGCCTTGTCCGGCTGCTCCAGCACCTCGAAACAGCGGGCGGCTTCGAAGGTGGCCTGGGCCTGCCAGGGATGAAACGCGACCGGAGCCTGTTTTTCGCCGAAACCGTAGGCCGCCTTGAAGAAGGCCTTGATCGCCTCCTTGTGGTTTTCCTGCTCGAAGAGCACCTCGCCCTCCATGAGCCGGGCACGGGCGGCGATCTCTGTGCGGCCGGCGTCGGCCACGGCGCGATAGCCGGCGAGAGCTTCGTCGAGGCGGCCGAGGTTCTGCCGCGCCCAGGCCGCCGCATAGCGGGCCTGCGGCGCCTGCGGCGACGTAGGCTCCGCGGCAATGAAGCGATCGGCGATGGCGAGGCTCTCGGCCCACTTCTCCTGGCTCGCCAGAGCCTCCGCACCCCGCACGACCGCGAGTCCCCGGAGATCTGTCGAGGGGAGCCGCTTCGGATCGGCGAGTGCCGCCTGGAAGGCCACTGCGGCCTCGGCGGGCTTGCCCGCCTTGAAGAGCGACTCGCCCCGCATCGCCTGGGCATCGGCGGCGAGCGGACCGCCCGGATGTCGGGCGAGTTGCTCCGCGAACGCCTGGGCGGCTGCCGTGTGGTCGCCGCCTGAGACGAATGTCCATGCCAGCTTGTGGCGGGACTGTTCCAGCAGTGCGGCGTTTCGTGTGGTGTTGGTCTTTTCGGTCTTGGACGCGGCCTCGGCGCGATCGATCGCCGCGCGGTACGCGGCGGCGGCCTCTGCATGGCGACCGGCGCTCCACGCCTGCTCGCCCAGTTCGAACCAGGCATCGGCGGCATATGTCGATTCCGGAAACCGTTTGACGAACGCGTTGAACGTCGCCGCGGCGTCGCTGCCCAGGCCCGCCAGCGACTGGGCAGCCCCCATCTCAAACATCGCACGGTCGGCCGCGGGACCACTAGGCTGGGCGTCGAGCAGTTTCTTGAATGCTGCGGCTGCCTCCGCATGCTGCTTCAGTCCCGACAGGCAGAGCCCCTCCAGCAACAGGGCCTCGGGGACGGCGTCGGGGTCGAGGGATGGCCCTGCCGCCTTGCGGGCAAGTACGGTCCGGGCGTCAGCCAGCCCTCCCTGGAAGTCGGTCTTCCGCTGCCGGACATCGGCCCGCGCGAGCAACGCGGGCACCGCAGCGGTCGAGTCGGGATACGCTTCGAGCAGAGCCGTCCATGCCTTGATGGCGTCGTCGAGCCTCCCCTTCGCCTCGTGGCACCAACCGCTCGAGAGCAGGCTCCAGGCCGCCCGCGAGCCCTTCGGCTTGAGCGCACGCGCCTTGTCAAAGGCCGCGATCGCCTCGTCGTGCCGGCCCGCATCCTGTCTCACCTGACCGAGCCGATACCATGCCACGTCGGCATTCTTGGCGGCGGGAAACTCGGCCACGAGCCGCTCTGCCGAGGTGAGCGCGCCGGCCTTGTCGCCGGTCTCTCGCTGCGCCCGCACCAGCAGCAGCAAGACCTCGTCGCGACGGGGCCACTTGGGATGGCTGCGGTCGAGCGAGATCAGCACCTTCACGGCCTCGACGGGTTTCTTCAGCTCGACCAGCGCCGTAGCATCGAGCAGGGCCGCTTCGGCCGCCGAATCATCCGTCAGCCCCGCGGCGGCAGCGGCGAGCACGTCATGGGCAGGCTGCCATTGCTTTGCCGCGACGAGCGACACACCCTGCCGCAGTCGCCAGCGGGCGAGTTGCGCGGGCTCGACCTGATATGGCGGGACCTGGCGCGGCCCTACCGCTGCTGCGGCGATCAGATCTTGGTAGGCCGCGGCCGCTGCGGCGGCATCACCGCGGGCGAGGATCGCCTCGGCGCGGATCGCCTTCACATCCAACACGGTGGCATCCGCTTTCTCCGGGGAGCCGTGGGCCTTCAGGAAGCGATCAGCTGCCGCGAGGGCCTCGTCCGGCCTGCCAATCTCCAGCAGTGCGAGCGCCGCCATCGAGCCCGCCGTCTTCGCGGCCGGCTCCTCGGGATAGTCCTTCGTGATCTGGGCATACGCCGCGGCGGCATCGCTTCGGCCCTTGCCATCCGGAACCTCCCAGAGCGCATCGGCCCGGTCGAGCGCGAGCCTGGCCATCAGCCGCCGTGTCTCGCCCTCGGGCCTACGGCCGCCGGCACCGAGCTTCGCCAACGCCTGCTCGGCGATCTGCGCCGCGCGGGCGGGCTGTTTCGCGTCGATCTCGAGGAGCGCGAGCCGATGGGCTGCCTCGGCGGCTTCTGGCACGTCGGCCGCGGCGAGCGGGCCGAGCCACGTGCGTGCCTCGTCCCGTTTTCCGGCCTCCGCATAGGCGATGCCAGCGGAGAGCCGTGCCCGCGCGGCCCGCGGGGACTTGGG
The DNA here is from genome assembly GCA_044376405.1 of Pirellulales bacterium. Taxonomy (GTDB): domain Bacteria; phylum Planctomycetota; class Planctomycetia; order Pirellulales; family UBA1268; genus CAMCQY01. Next base: position 17,934 of record JBILKZ010000045.1, on the reverse strand, counting down.
GAAACGTTCGACGAGGCGGCTGTATGCCTCTGCCGCGCCGGACCAGTCTTTCCGGTTCCACCGCGCCATCGCCAGGCGTTCGACCGCATCGGCGGCCCGGCTTCCCTTGCCGTCGATCACGGTGGCGAGGATCTTCTCCGCGTCGACGGCGTTGCCGCCCGCCGTGGCCAGATCAGCTCGCCAGATCGCCACATCGTCGGCGAGGGCATGCGTGGGATAGGTCTCGGCGAACCGCTTCAATGTGGCAGCCGCTTCGTCGCGTGCGCCGGTCTCGGCCTGGCCCACACCGAGCGCATAGAGCACCTCCGCGAGCCGCGGCGACTTATCGTGCTCGCGGAGGAACCGCTTCCAGGTGGCGATCGCTTCGTTGCGCTTGCCCGCCTGCCAGAGCGACTCGCCCAGGAAGAAGAGCGCGTCGGGCGTCTGCGGCTGCCCCGTACTCTTCTCCAAAAATTCCTGGAGGCTGCGGGCTGCGACGGCAAAAGCCTCCGGCGATGGCTTCGCCTGGGCGTCATCGAATGCACTGCGGCCGAGTTCCCAGCGGGCCAGCGCCACCGTGGCGGCATCGGCCTTGCTCGCGATCACCTGCCGGAACGTTTCTGCTGCCTTCTCGCGCTGGCCGTTCTTGAGTTGGCAGATGCCTAGATAGGAGCGGCCCTTGTCGGCTAGTGGGTCTGTTGGATGGGCCTTGATGAGTGCCTCCCACTCCTCGGCCGCGAGGTCCCATGCCTCACGGTTTTGCAGCGCCGCTGCCGTTGCATAGGCCGAACGGGCGGCGTCGCTCGAACTGCCTGTGTCTTCGGCACGGAGCCATGCCGCGTTCGCCAGCAGGGCTACCGCCATCATGGCACTGATGACTACGGAGACGCCACGTGTGCCGATCATCGGAGGGTCCGCCGGAGGCCATCGAAGGGATTACCGAGCCACGGAGCCCTGAATGTACCTGTGTGGCTGCGACAGGTCACTGGGAAAAACGGCCGTGTCAGCAGCGGTCGATCTTGAGGTTGATGAAATGGGTGGCGCAGCTGATGCAGGGGTCGTAGCTGCGGATCAGTCGCTCACAGCCGGCCGCCGCGTCGTCGTCGGCGAAGGAGAGGAGTCCTGGGAGGAGTGCCCGCACGTCTGCCTCGATCTGGGCCTGGTTCTGGCTCGTGGGAGGGATGATCGTGGCGTCCGCGATGAGGCCGTCGTCGCCGATTTCGTAGCGGTGGTAGAGCAGGCCTCGCGGCGCCTCGGTCGCATGGCTGCCCGTGCCTGCGTGGGGAGTGGAGTCGATCCGGCAGGGAGCGATCGACGCACGGCAGATCCGCGCGATCGCAAGGGCCTCCTCGAACGAGGCTGCCACCTCGATCGCGCGTGCTGCAATCGAATGAAACATGTTTCGCGAGCGCCACTGGATGCCGCAGGTGTCGGCGGCCCGGCGGGCTCCGTCGGGCAGGTCAGCGAGGCAGTTGTTGAGCCGTGAGAGCGGGCCGCAGAGATAGGGGCGGTCACCGGGCACGATGGAGCTCGACAGCGCGGTGCTGTGCGGCACCTGCCGCTCGACGAAGTGCTCTGGATAGTCGTCGATCGGGATGTCGAGGCCCGCGGTGCCTGTACTGGTCGACGAGACGATCCGTCCCTCGTTCATCGGGTAGCCCTCGGGAGCCCGCAGCGACACGCACTCATAGGGCTGAGTGAAGTCCGGGAACGCGAACGTGCTGACCGTCGCGAGCGTGTCGAACGCGGCGTGCATGCCCCACTCAAGATCGGGAATGAGCCCGCGGACAGCCGCGGTGTCGGGCGGCCTGTGGAAGCCGCCAACGGCCACGTTGATCGGATGCACCGAGCGGCCGCCGAGCACCTGGATGATGCGGCTGCCGATCGCCTTCATCCGCAGGCCACGGTCGAGCAACCCCGCATAGGCTTCGGGATAGGTGAAGCAGCTGTCGCAGCCGAGGAAATCGGGCGCGTGCAGCATATGGATGTGGAGCGCGTGGCTCTGGAGCCACTCGCCGCATGCCAGGAGCCGCCGCAGCAGGCGAATTTCAGGGCCGACGACGATGCCGAGGGCCGACTCGAGGGCCTGACAGGCGGTGACCTGATAGGCGACCGGGCAGATGCCGCAGATTCGCGCCACGATGTCGGGCACCTCGCGGACCTCGCGTCCGCGGAGCAGCCGTTCGAAGAACCGCGGCGGCTCGTAGATATTGAACTCGACCAGTTCGACGCGGCCGTCCTCGACCCGCACCCGCAGGCCGCCGGCTCCCTCGACTCGGGTGAGGGCCTTCACGGTGAAGTCGCGCGGCTGGTTCATGGCGAGTCTGCTCCCGTCCCGTGCTCGAGCCGGTCGCCCTCATGCCGGAAGTCGGGTGCCCAGGCGTTGAACGACCGCACCAGCCGCGAGAGGTGCGGCCGTGGCGTGCCGCGGTGTTCGTAGAAGCCGGTCAGGCTGACGAGGTTCGGCTGTTCGGCAGGGCCGTAGCAGCCGAAACATTCCCGGCCGTGCGCAGGACAGATCGCGCCGCAGCCAGCCTGCGTGGCTGGCCCGAGGCAGGCGATCCCGTGCGCGACCGTCACGCAGACCGTGCCCGCTTCCTTGCACTCGACGCACACGCTGTGTCGCGGCACCCGGGGCTGGCGGCCGACGACGACCGCGGTGATCAGCTCGACGAGCTGGCCGGTGTCGATTGGGCAGCCGCGGAGCTCGAAATCGACCGCGACGTGCTCGCTGATCGGCGTGCTTTTCTCGAGTGACTCGACGTATACCGGCGACGCATACACACTCCCGACGACCTCATCGAGCCGGCACCAGTTCCGCAGGGCCTGAATGCCGCCGGCCGTCGCACAGGCGCCGATCGTCACGAGAAACCTGCACTCGCGGCGAATCTCCTGGATCCGGCCGATGTCCGCTGGCGTGGAGATCGAACCCTCGACCAGGCCGATGTCATATGGGCCGGCGAGCGACTGCGAGCGGGCCTCGGGGAAGTGTGCGATCTCAACTCGTTCAGCGATCGCCAGCAGCGAGTCCTGCGCGTCGAGCACCTGAAGCTGGCAGCCGTCGCAGGAGGCGAACTTGAACACGGCGAGTCGCGGTTTTTTCGGCATGGCAGAGGGCATAGCAGAGGGACTCACAGATGGGGCACGGCCAGCCAGCGGGCGATCCGGTCGTAGGAAAACACAGGGCCATCCCGGCAGACGAAGAATGGGCCCAATTGGCACAGCCCACAGAGCCCGCTCGCGCAGCCCATCAGACGTTCGATCGACACGAAGATCTGCTCGCGGGCGATCCCGCGGCCGATCGCCTGCTCCGCCACGGCGATCATCATCGGCTCTGGTCCGCAGCAGAGGAGGCTCGTGGCGTTGGGGGCGATGGCGAGGCCGTCGAGGAGTGCGGAGACAAGCCCGACAGGTCCCCGCCAACGCGGGTCTGGATTGGTGACGATGCAGTGCACGTCGATGCCGTGGTCGCGCCAGCGGTGGTGGTCGTGGGTGACGAGGAGGTCAGCCGGGGTCTTGGCGCCGCAGAGCACCACGATCCGGCCATAGTCGCCGCGGTGGGTCATGCAGAAGGCGATCGCCGAGAGGAGCGATGCGAGTCCCAGTCCACCGGCCACGAGCACGAGGTCGCGATCACGCAGATCCGCGAGCGGCCAGGGAACGCCATACGGCCCACGCAGGAGCAGTTCGTCGCCGACCTCGAGTCGTGCCAGGGCCCGGGTGACGTTGCCAACCGCGTGGACCGTGTGGGCGATGCCGGAGAGCGACTCAGGATCGGAGTTGATCGAGATCGCCGCCTCGCCGATACCGGGCAGGGAGATCATGTTGAACTGTCCGGCGGCGAACCGGAAGGGAGGCCGCGGGCTGCGGGCTGCGAATATGAGCGAGTAGGTGCGCACGCCGGGGGCCTCCTCGCGGATGGCGACGATGCGGGTTGCGTGGAGCTGCCACGGCGAGTGCCCCTGGCACTGAACTTGCCCCTGAGCCTGACCCTGGGCCTGCATCCCCGCAGATGCAGATGGCGACATGACGTGTGGGCTGTTCATGCTATTCATGGTGGTGCCGACTCCCGGATCGTCGCCACTTCCTCCGTGAGATCGATGGCGACTGGGCACCACGTGATGCAGCGGCCGCAGCCGGTGCAGCCCGACGTGCCGAACTGGTCGATCCAGCCGGCGAGCTTGTGCGTGAGCCACTGGCGGTACCGCGAGGCCACCGTCGGGTGGGCGGCGCCGCCGTGCATCTGCGAGTGCGCGAGTGTGAAACAGGAGGCCCAGCGACGCTCCCGGGTGACGTCGTCGCCGGAGAGGTCGGCGACCTCCTCGACGGAGCTGCAGAAGCAGGTCGGGCAGACGAGCGTGCAGTTGGCACACGACAGGCAGCGGTCTGCGACCACCTGCCAACGGGGATGCTCGAGATTGTCGTAGAGCAGATCACGGATGCCATCCGTGTCGAGGGATCGCGGTCGCGGTGCGCCGGGCTCAGCCACACGGGCGTGCATCGTGCGCTCGAGGTCGCGGGGGATGGCCCGCACGCGGTCGGCCTCGTCTGCCGTGCAGGGCGTGAGCAACCCTGCGGCGCCAAGGGCGTGCAGAATCTCGCCGCCCCGCTCCGAACCGATCTCGACTGCGAACCGATCGCCGGCTTCGGTGAGCGCCAGATCGAAGCTGTGGTTCGCGGCGGGCCCGCACTTCATCGAATGGCAGAAGCAGGTGGCGGCCGCGCGGCGGCAGTTGACTGCCACGACGAAGAGCTTCTCACGTCGCGACTGATACGCGACATCGACATGGGCGCCGTGAAGAAAGACTCGGTCCTGCACGCGGAGTGCCGCCAGATCGCAGGCCCGCACGCCGATTACGGCGAGCGGCTGCTGTTCCTGGTGGAGGTGTTCATCCCGCCAGGTACCGTCCTCCCTCACCAGCCGCTGGATCGGTTCGCGAGGGGGAAACAGAAAGTTCTTGAGTGAGTGCGGCCCGACGACGTGGTCGAACCAGCCGGCGGCCTCGTCACGCCGCAGCCGGTAGTGGCCGCCATCCTGCTCGTCGAGCCAGCCGGCGGGGAGCTGGCTCACATCGGCGAGGTCGCGGTAGACCACAGCTCCGTCTGCCACCTGCGGTCCCACGATGCGATGCCCCCGGGCCGCCAGTGCATCGATCAGGGATTGCAGTGCCGGCCGTGCGAGCCAGGCCAGGGAGTCGACGGCGGGCGTGCAGGGGTGCATGGGGGGATCGCTGCGGCCTCGGGAATCCTAAAATTCACCTTCCGGCTTCATGCCGGTCTGAATCAAGCCATTCGCTGTCGATCGGGCGAGTGTCAGACTCTCTGCGGGACACTTTCGATCGTGCAGGCCGGATTCGGCCGCCGTCGACCGCGGGGTCGTGCTATCCTCGGGGCCATGAAAGACCCATGCACCATCGTGATTCTGGATGGCCACACGGCCAACCCTGGCGATCTTGATTGGTCTGAGATCGAGGCCATCGGACCTGTGACCGTCCACCCTCGGACGGCGGCCGCCGATGTCGTCACACGGGCCCGCGATGCCGACATCGTCCTCACCAACAAGACGGTGATCTCTCGGGAGGCGATCGCTGCGCTGCCGCGGCTCTCATGCATCGGCGTGCTAGCCACCGGCTACAACATCGTCGACGTGGAGGCGGCCAAGGAGCGTGGCATCCCGGTCTGCAACGTGCCGGAATACAGCACGCCCAACGTGGCGCAGGCGGTGTTCGCCCTGCTGCTCGAACTCACCAACCACACCGGCCACCATGCGCAGACCGTCCGCGCGGGCCGCTGGGCGGCATCCCAGGACTTCTGCTACTGGGACGGAGACCTGGTGGAACTGGCCGGACTCACGCTCGGGCTCGTTGGCTACGGACGGATCGGTCGGGCCGTGGCCGCGGTCGGCCGGGCGTTTGGGATGCGGGTATTCGCCCATCGGCGGGCGGCCGCGAGCGGCAGCCGCGACGAGCTCGCGACGATGGTCGATCTGCCCACGTTGCTCAGCGAGAGTGACGTCGTCAGCCTCCACTGTCCGCTCACGCCAGAGACTCAGGGTCTGATCAACGCGGAGACGATCGGCCTCATGAAGCCGACGGCGTTCCTGATCAACACCTCGCGCGGGCCGCTCGTCAACGAGGCTGACCTCGCCGCCGCGCTCGACCGGGGCCGCATCGCCGGGGCTGGCCTCGACGTGCTCTCGGTGGAGCCGCCGCCGGCGTCGAACCCGCTGCTCACGGCCCGCAACTGCATCATCACGCCTCATATCGCCTGGGCCACGCGAAATGCCCGACGCCGACTGATCGAGGTGACGGCCGCAAACATCCGGGCCTTCGTAGCGGGCCAGCCGCAGCATGTCGTCAATCGGTGATCGCCGCAGGGCAGGAATGAGAGGAGAGGATCGCATGCGGCACGGGATGATGAGACCGTCACTGCTCTGGTGTGTCGCGGTGGCGCTGGCCTGGCCTGCCTGGGTGGTCTGGGCGGAGCAGCCAGTGGCCAATGGGGCCGCCGAACCGGACCGCGATCGGATCACCCAGGTGTCGGTGATCAACGCCCTGCTCCTCGGGCAGTTTGACGGCAGGGTGCCGTTCGCGGGACTGCTAGCCGATGGTGATTTCGGGCTGGGCACGCTCGACAGGCTCGACGGCGAACTCATCGTGTTAGAAGGCAAGGGCTACCAGATCAAGAGCGACGGGGCGGTGGTGGAGGTCGGGCCCGAGGCCACGATCCCGTTCGCCGTGGTCACGCCGTTCGACCGTGATGGCGAGCTGCCATGTCCGTCGGTCGATTCGCTCGCCGAACTCGAGCGGCGGCTCGACGGCGTGGTCGGCCATCCCAACAACTTTGTCGCGGTGCGGATCGACGCGGAACTGGCGGCGATCACCCTGCGGAGCGTGCACCCGCAGTCAAAGCCCTATCGACCGATCAACTCCCGCAGCGATTTTCAGTCGATCTGGAAACGGGAAAACCTGCGTGGCACGTTCGTGGGCATCCGCAGCCCGCGGTGGGCCCACGGCATCACGGTGCCGGGCTATCACTGGCATTTTCTGGCGTCCGACCGTCGCAGTGGAGGTCATGTGCTCGACTGTCATCTGCGCGGGGGTACCATCCTGTATGACGTCTGCGGCAGCTGGCTGGTCAAACTCGACGAGTCGGCTGACTTCAACGGCGTCAACCTGTCGACCGATCTGCGCGATGAACTCGATCGCATCGAACGCCTGCGTGGCGGGTCAGCCGACGGCAAGCGATAGTCGACGTGTTCCCGTATCCCCGTGTCCCCGTGTCCCAACTAGTTCCACCCCGACGCCCCAACAACATGAAGCGTTCCCGCCCCTCGCCGCGTCGTCCCGCAACTCCCGCTGCGCTCTCCGCCCGCCCGGGCGGCGATTCAGTCCCCCACAAGCCGAGTCGTCCTGCCGCCCGCCATCAGGGAAAGACCGAGGAGAAATATCACGGGGTCCGCGCCTGCGAGGCGCTCTTCGCCCGCCGGCCCGGGGACATCATCCGCGTCTATGTCGCCGAAGAACGCCGCCGGCACTTTGCAGCGATCCTCGACCACTGCGCGAAGGCGCGGCTGGGCTTTCAGGTGGTGGCGCAGGAGAACCTGGCCCGCATCAGCGCATCGACGCACCATGAGGGGATCGTGATCCTCGCCCGTGCCTGTCCGCGGTGGGGGATGCCCGACCTGCTGCGGGCGATCGAGGAACGGCGGCTGATGGGTCCGCTCCTCTATCTCGACGGTATCCAGAATCCGCACAATCTCGGCGCCATCCTGCGGACCGCTGCCCACTTTGGCACGGCTGCCGTGCTGGGGGGCCACGGTGATCTGCCGCCGCTCTCGCCCGCTGCCGTTCGTGTGGCGGAAGGGGCGGCCGAGCATGTGCCGGTCTGCGATCTCACCGACCCACTCGCTGATCTGTTGCGGCTCAAGCAACTGGGGTTCCGCGTCGTGGCGACATCGAGCCACCGCGGCAGCCCTGTTTCGCCCAAGAGCCTCGGCGGCAAGATCGTGCTTGTGCTTGGCAGCGAAGGGGAGGGCGTGTCGAAGCCGATCGCGGCCCTCGCCGACGAGGCGGTCCAGATTCCCGGCACTGGCGTGGTGGAAAGCCTCAACGTGTCGGTCGCCTGCGGCATCCTGCTCGCCGAAGCCTGGCGGTCTAGCGAACGCGGTGCTTCACGCTGAGACACTTGAGTGTGTGTTCGTCACGCACGTAGAGTTTGCCCGCCGCGAGTGCGGGTAGGGCGCGGATCGTGCCTGTGAACGGCCTGGCCCGCGCGAGCACCTTCAGCCTGGCCGTGTCGGGCTGGATGAGCACCAGCTCGCCATCGACTTTCGTGGCGATGATCTTGCCGTCGGCGAAGATCAGCGAGCCGTAGCCGAAATTGGGCTCTTTCCAGAGCACCTCTCCCGTCGCCTGCTTGATGCACTTCAGGTCGGCGGGAGGGACGTCATCGCGGCCGTCGATGGCAAACAGAAAGCCGCCGCGGGCAATGGGCGTGCAGTATTGCGTGGCCAACGAGTCGGCGTTGGCCCAGACCTTGGTCATGCCGGCCTTGTCGAACGACCCATACAGCGAACCGATTCCATACGACGCCGTCACGAGCAGGTGGGGAGTGCCGTTCTTGTCGGCGATCACGAGCGGGTTGGCCCCGTTTACGGTTGGTCCACGGGCTCCGAAGGCAAACTGCCAGCGAATCGAACCGGTCGCCGGATCGAGCAGGATCACCCGGTACCGGGTGATGACCAGCAGGTGGGGAACGTCGGCGATCATGACGGGCACCGGCGAGGAGTAGCTCGCCCGCTCGCCGGTCTTCGTCCATACCGTTTCCCCAGTGGCGACCGAGAAGGCCACGATGCCGGCCTCGTTCTTGGCACCCCCGACGTTCACGATCACCAGTTTGCCCATCACGATCGGCGAACTACCCGCACCGAAGTAGCCTGTCTGCGCCCCGAAGTCGGCATGCGTATCCCGCTGCCACAACCGTTTGCCCGTGGCCGAGTCGAGGCACGTGAGCACCCCTTCCGCGCCGAACGTGAACACGCGACCGCCCTGAATCACGGGCACACAGAGCGGCCCATCACCGCCACCAACCTCCGGCTTGAACTTCGTCGGGTGTTCGGCTGTCCAGAGCGTTTTGCCGGTCGCGGCGTCGAGTGCTTCCGCGACCTCGTTGTCGTCCACGCGGTGGAAGAGGAGCGTCCGTTTGTCGGCCACGGCCACGCCGGCGTAGCCGCGGCCCACGTCACGCTGCCAGAGCGTGTAGGGGCCGTCGACAGGCCATTCGTCAGTGAGAACCTCGTCGGCCGCCGCGATGCCGTTGCGGTCAGGACCAAGAATCTGCGGCCACTCTCCGGCCGAGGCCTGGGATGCGGCAGCCGCCGCATAGATACAGCAGGCGGACACAAAGCAAAGACGCATATTCAACGCGGGCATGCCACCGATCCAATCCTTGGGTTTTCGACGCCCTGAAGAATAATCTATCGGCAGCCGCTCGTGCAGATCGAAATGGAGCGAGAAAACCGCTGAAAATCAGCCACGGCAGGCGGCAGGACTCTTGGCCTGACGTGTGCGAAAATCCCCCTGCCGTGTCGCCGAGTTATCCGGTGCGGAGCCGTTCGGGCGACAAAAAGCCGATCGGATGGGCCGTTTTCCCGTCGAGTACAAGGTCGGCCAGGACTTCGCCCATGACGCTGGCAAACTTGAATCCATGGCCGGAAAACCCGGCGGCGATGGCCACGCGGGCGTGCTGGGGATGGAGGCCGACGACGAAATGGCCGTCGGGCGACATGGTGTAGAGGCACACCGCGTGCTCGCTCAGCGGTCCGCCTACCCCGGGAAGGTGCGCCGCAAGCGCTGCTTCCACCCGCGAACGCTCCCCCGCATCGATGCCGTGATCAACCGCCAGCGGATCGTCAACCGGCGTTCCTCCCGTGTGTTCGGCGATCTTCACGCCCCGGTCGTCGATCGCTGGAAACCCGTAGAAAAAACCGGTCGGCCCGTCGAAGGCGAAGCAGGGCAGGGTGCCAGCGGCATGATCCCTCCGGACGGCCGCCTCGGGCTGATACCAGAACAGCGACTTGCGGAGCACCCGCAGCGGCACCGATGGCAATTGGAGCAGGTCGGCCGCCCAGGCACCCGGGGTGACCACCAGCGTGTCGGCGGCGTAGCTTCCCCGGTCGGTCTCCACGACGACGTGTCCGTTGCCGCCGTCGGGACCTACCGTCCGCCAGCCGCGGACCGCGGCGCCGTGCTCGATGCGGGCACCCAGTCGCATAGCCTCCGCCGCGTGGGCCCTCACGCAGTCTTCCACGAAGAGATAGCCACCACGGGCCTCGTGGACTGCGGCCCATGCTTCCGGGAGCTGCATCGAGGGCCAGCGGGCCATGGCCTCGCGGCTGGTCATGCGTTCGATCGGCAGCGAGTGGATCGCGGCCGACGCGACCGCGCCGGCCACCACCTCGCCGTCAGGTGGCCCGGCCATGAGCAGGCCCGACTCCACCAGCAGCGGTCTCCCTGTCGCGGCCTCCAGTGCGTGCCAGAGTTCGTACGCCCGGCGCAGGAGCGGCACATAATCGGGATGCTCGAAGTAGGCGAGCCGGATGAGCCGCGTCTGGCCGTGGGAACTGCCCCGGTCGTGGCCCGGCGGAAAGCGGTCGAGCCCGCAGACGCGGGCCCCACGGGCGGCCAGATGCATGAGGGCGGAGGCACCCATGCCGCCCGTGCCGATCACGATAGAATCGAAGCGTTCCATGGCGACCGCACTTCCGGATTGTGCAAAATCGGCTTCTGCCGCTAGCTTGCTCGACGAGGGCCACCAGTGTGGCCAGGAATGAGAAGGATCGTCGAGGGAGACCGCCTGTCATGAGCCGTTCTTTGCCGCACGCCGGGCTGTGGCCGCGGCTGCCTGAGAGCACGCACGGCTACGTCGCAGGGCTGCTGGCCGCCCACCCCGTCGACGTGCGGCTCAGCCGGCCGCGGCGGACGAAACTCGGCGACCACCGGGCCCCGACAGCCCTGCGGCGGCGGCATCGCATTTCTGTGAACGACGACCTCAATCCCTACGCCTTCCTCACCACGCTCCTCCACGAAATCGCCCACGCCGCCACCTGGGAATCCCACCGGGCTCGAATCCGCCGCATGCGGCCGCACGGGTCGGAATGGAAGGTGGAGTTTGAGAGGATTCTTCAGCCCGTAGTGGCCGGCCGCATGCTCCCCGACGACATCAACGCCGCGCTCCGGCGGGCGATGCAGAATCCCGCGGCGGCGACCTGCAGCGACCGGGATCTGATGCTGGCGCTGGCTCGCTACGATGCGGTCGATTCCGGACTCGTGTTCGTGGAATCACTGGCCGTGGGGACGATCTTCCGCACCGATGGCGGCAGGATGTTTTGCCTGGGACCCAAGCTGCGGAGCCGCTTCCGTTGCATCGAACAGAAAACTGGCCGCGAATATCGGATGCACCCGCTGTGCCGGGTGTCGCCCGTGACGGGCTAGCCGGTCCCGTTCGGCGGATGGGTCAGCGGCGAACGTCACCCCGCGGTGGGGACTGCATCGCGCGGTCGTGGCGGCGGCGGACCGAGTTGCCGTAGACATGCAGCGGTCGATTGGGACGTTTTTCGATCGGGGTGCTCTTGATCTGGTCTCGCTCGCTGCCGAACGTGACCACGCGGGGATCGAATTCGGCGGCGGCAGCGGGTGCTTCTGCGACGGTAGCCAAGACAGTAGCCAAGAGGATGATCCTGAGCACGTTCATGGACCGGCGGTCTCCTTGGGACAAGAAAAAGGGGGACTGTCACGTTTTTCTCTTTTTCTCATCGGATGCTGCCACGGCACACCGTGCCTGTGGCCTCCCGCGGCCGACGTTCTGGCATATCCCGCAGCACCGGACCAGCGGTCTTGGGCCACCCCCGCTCGCGGGCGGTTTTTGTCGGCGTAATCGGAACGGCAGCGGTATGCTGCGGGCGGTGTCAGCGTGATTCAATTGGAGTGCGGGAGATCAACGAGATGGAGCGATTCCTGACGGGCGTGATCCTGACGTTTTTGGCCTACGGAGTGGCCGCTGGCCAGGCTCCGGTCACTGCCGTCGCGGAGCGGGCTGCGGCTGCGCAGGCGGAAAAATGGTCGCTTGGACGCTGGATCGATCTCACGCATCCGTTCGACGAGAAGACGATCTACTGGCCCACTGAGAAAGGGTTTCGGTTCGAGCAGGGCATGAACGGCCCGACCCCGAAGGGCTATTACTACGCCGCCAACCGGTTTGCTTCGGCCGAACATGGCGGCACCCACCTCGATGCCCCGCGGCATTTTTCCGCCGCCGGCCAGACCGCCGATGCGATTCCCATCGAGCATCTGCTCGGTGAGGCGGTCGTCGTCGATGTCACGAAGCCGTGTGCGGCTGATCCTGCCTACGAGGTCACGCCCGACGATCTCGTGGCGTGGGAGACGCGGCACGGCCGTCAGCTTGTGGATGTGATCGTGCTCCTCCGCACCGGCTGGGCGACGCGGTGGGAGGACCGGGCTGGCTATCTCGGCACCGATCAGGTCGGCCCCGAGGCGGTGGCCAACTTGCGGTTTCCGGGGCTCTCGCCGCTGGCGGCCCAGTGGCTGGTGGACCACCGCCGGATCCGCGCCATCGGCATCGACACGGCCAGCATCGACCACGGGCCCTCGACCTCCTTCGGCTCGCACGTCGTTCTCTGCAACGGCAACATACCGATTTTCGAGAACGTGGCGACGCTCGATGCCCTGCCCGACCAGGGGGCGTTCGTCATCGCCCTGCCGATGAAGATCGCCGGCGGCAGCGGCGGTCCGCTGCGGATCGTAGCTCGGCTGCCCGATGCTGCCGATTGACTTGGCCGCCGCCGATGGTGAATAACGTGGCCTGCAGCAACCGGTAGATCATCATTTCCCTGGAGCACAAGTTTCATGGCAGGCAAGAAAATCGTCATGCGGACCGGCGAGGCGCTCGTGGAGGCCGACGAGGCGTGGAGCGCGGCGGAACCGGAGGTGGTGATCGGTGAACTGGACGGCCCCGTCGGCTACGCCATCGCCAACCTGATCGGTGACCAGGTGAAGGGGCATACCCGGGTCTGGGCGATCCTCAACAGCGACGTGCAGGTGCGGCCCGCCACGCTGATGGTGAGCAAATACACCGCTCCCAACGCCCGCTACACGAACATCCTCATGGGCACGGTGCAGTCTGCGATCGCGAATGCCGTACTCGACAGCGTCCGCGAGGGATATATTCCGAAGTCCAAGGCGAACGACATCGGCATCATCGTGGCGGTCTGGCTCGATCCGTCGGTCGCCGATGCCAAGCTGAAGATCGACCACGACGTGCTGTTCCGCACGCATCGCGAGGCCACGCTCAAGGCGATCGGCAAGGCGATGAACAACGAGCCATCGATCGACTGGCTGCTGAAGAACCAGAAGAAGGTCGGCCACTATTTTCATGACCTCGCCAAGTCTGGCGGGATCTGAGGCCGCTCGATCTCATGCGGAAGCCGGTCACCGTAATCCGCAGGTAGCGGCCGACGCACCGTTGCCCGCGGCCATCAAGAATGGCAGCCTCTCTCCCGCGGCCGCCTTCGGCTCCCGCCACTCGGCGATCTTCACGCGGGCGGCGAACGAAGGGTCGTCGGAAATCTCGACGGTGAACGCTGACGGAAACCCGCCCTGCTCGGCCCCACTCCCCGGCAGCCGGGCCCGAACGGCGAGCAATCGCTGTTCTGCACCGCTCGGCGCGTAAAGCATGAAGTTGCTGTCGCCGTCTTTGCCGCCGGCAGCGGTCACGGCCGGCTTCGCCAGCAGGCATCCGAGCCAGAGCACCCACGCCGCCGCTCGCTGTCAGTCATCCATCATGGTTTCGAAGCCTGGTTGGTAGCGGGGCCGTAAAGTCCCCGCTCGCGTTCCTCGATCGATTTGATCCGCCACTCCGCCGGCGGCTTGGCGTTCGGCCAGGCTCCCGTAGCCGAACCGACCCGCACGAACCGCCCCGGTCGAAAGCCCTCGAGCAACACCGGTGTCGTGATGTCGAGTTCGATGCCGCTGCTGCCAAGCGGAGGGTTTCCGACGGTTCGGCGCTTGACGACCGATCCCCAGGACTTGTCGTGGTTCTGCCACCAGGTGCGGAGCGTCGGCTCGGCGGCTGCAAAATGCACACCGGTGGACATCCGGCCCGGCACGCCGCCGTTGTCAAAGAAGGCCTCGTAGAGCGAGGGATCGGAGCCCGCCAGCAGCGTCACGCTGAGCACGCCCTCGCTGCCCCCCGTGTGATTAACCTTGTCGATCCGGGCCGGTAGCCAGTAGTGCTTCATGCGTCGGATGTGAATTTCCCGCTGCCGCGCCGTCGCCGCCTGACGGCTGGCCTCATCGAGCCAGATATCGCTTGTGTGAAACTGGCGATTTTCCCAGCCGGGAGCCCAGGTGAGGTTGGCCTGCACGACGGCGCCGGCGTTGGCGGCCGCAGCCAGATCGTCGAGTGTGCCGAATCCATTGCCCTTCCAGATCCGAGTCGAGTCATCGACCGAGTGGGTCACAGGCTTCGCATCGGGCACCGGTTCGCTCGCGGCCGTGACGGCTACGAGCGTGAGCTGTCCCTTCTCACGGTCGAGGCCTTGCAGTTTCCAGGCCCGGCCCGTTCGCACCGCATGGCTGAAGTCGTCTTCGAGCCGGATCGCCCGATTGTGCTCGGGCACGTACTTCTTGTGCTGCGGCGGGACTGAGGCGATGACCGTGTCTCCCTCCGGCGGCAGCACGAACCGGCCCACGAGCCGCGTGCCAAGCGGCACGTCGTGAAGGTCGGCGGGCGCACCGTGATACGACACCGTGCCATACGGCATCAGAAGGAATGAAAACGTCGGGGCTGAGTGATATCGATCTTCGGAGAAGTCGCCGTCGAGCCGCAGGCCGCCGCGACGATTCACGTGATCCACCGTCACGAGTTCACCGGCCAGATCCACGCCGGCGTTGGCCGGTGGAAACTCCTCGAGCGTGGCGACGTAGGCCGCCGGATCGGCGGCACGCGCGACGCTCGTGGTGAGCAGGCACAACGCAAGCGAAAACGCCGCGATGAGGGGGCTGACGAATCGGATCATGCTGTTCATCCAGTGTAGGTTACCGTCGGCTGAGCAGATCGCTCGTGGCCACCGCCTCAACGAGCGTGCGAAGCCGATAGCCGTCGGCCTTGGCGGATGCCACGATCGCATCGATGGCGGCGCGATCGTCGATCGTCATCACGCGGCGGAGGGCGAACGTGGCCAGCTTCTCCACCACCGCCTCGGCGAACCGCTCGGGGTCGGCGGCAAGAAGCCGCTTGAATTCATCAGGTCCTGAGAAGCTGCGGCCGTCGGGCAGCACGCCCGAGGCGTCCACCGCCGGGATGGCTCCCTTGCCGGCCGCGGTGTCTTCGTGCGTCCGCCAGCGGCCGATGGCGTCGTAGTTTTCGAACGCAAAGCCGAGCGGGTCGATTTTCCGATGGCAGGCGGCACAGGCCGCGTTCGTGGAATGCACGGCCAGTTGGCCGCGGATCGTTTTCTTCTCGACGTCGGCAGGCGTCGGCTCGAGTGGGGTGACGTTGGGCGGCGGTGGCGGTGGCGTCACGCCGAACATCGCCTCCGATACCCACACCCCGCGGTGAACGGGCCGGTGTCGCGTGCCATCGGAGGTGAGCGAGAGCACGGCCGCCTGCGTGAGCAGCCCGCCGCGATGCTGCTCGGGCGTGAACCGCGTCGGGCAAAAGCCCGCTTCCGCAGGGGCGGGCAGGCCGTAGTGCTCGGCCAGCCGAGCGTTCACCATGCTCCAGTCGCCCGCCAGCAGGTCGCTGACCGGGATGTTTTCGCGGAACGCTCGAGCGACGGTCTCCACCGGTTCCCGCGTCATGCTCTGCTCGAGCCATAGGTCGTAGTCGGGGTAGAGCTTCCGATCGGGCGGGAACATCCCGACGCGATGCAGTTCGAGCCATTGGTGGGGGAAAGCCTCCAAGAAACGGGCGATCTTCGGGTCGGCCATCATCCGCGCCACCTGCGACTGGAGGACTTCCGGCCGCTTCAAAGATCCGGTGCGGGCGGCCGCGAGCAGTGGATCATCGGGCAGCGAGCCCCAGAGGAAGTAGGAGAGCCGGCTGGCCAGTTCGAAGTCGTTCAACTCTTGTCGCTTGTTCTCCGGATCGCCATTTTCGAGGTAGCAGAAACTCTTCGACGCGAGCACGCCGGCCAGGGCCGACAGGCAGGCCGCCCGCGGCTGCTCGCCGGCAGCACGTTCGTGGTCGTACACGGCCGCAAAACGATCGATTTCGTCCGCCGTGACGGGCCTGCGCCAGGCCCGCTCGGCGAACCGCGTGAGGCATTCCCGCACCTGCGTCGCATCCGCCACGTCGGCCGGCCAAAACGGCTCCCTTTTCTTGCGATCCTCGTCGGTGACGATCGGCCCCTCGATCTCTACGCAATCGACAAGCAGCAGCGGATGGAGGGCGTGGCCATCGTCATCGAAGAGCTTGTGGCCGGTGGGATTGGCGAGCCGGTGGTCGCGGCTGCCGATGAAGATGCCGCCTCCCATCGTGAGCACGTTCACGTGGTGCCCTCCCGGTAACCTGCCCGGCACCTCGTTGTGAAGTTCGAGGTTGAGCGGCATCGAGAGAAAACGCTCGAACTCAATCGTCGTGGGATGTTCCTCGTCGGCCAGCACGTCGGCATCGAAGATCGACTCCTTCGCCTTCGGGTTCCAGACCGAGAGATGCGGCACGCGGCCATCCTGCGGCCGCAGGCCCGAGAGCGTGATCCGCATCCGGTAGACGCCCGGCTTCTTGAAGTGCGGGCTCCACCAATCCCGCCAGCCGGCAATCTCCGCGCCCGGCCAGATCAGGTTTCGCACCTTGTTGGTCGCTGCGGCGGCGGTCAGGCGATCGGCCAACTTCTGGCGATCTGGCGGCCCCATGCTCGATCCACGAATGCCCAGCGCGTCGATGCGATACGAGTGCGACTCTTCCGCCTTCTCCGGAAAGGCCCGGGCGAGCACCACGTCGGCCGCCGCGAGATACCGCTCGACGTGCGACGGGGCCAGCGAAAGCATCGCACCGATCCGGTCGAACCCATGAAAGATCGGGTCGTCATTGAACACGCCCGGCTCCTCGACGTCGAAACGCACGCCGAGCATGTCGTAGACGGTGTTGGCATATTCCTCGCGGCTCAGGCGATCATGGGTCATCCGGCCGCGGGCTGCCATGCGGGCCGCCTCGCCCGCCGCGAGTTGCCCCGAGATCCACTCGACCACGCCCGCGATCTCGTCGGTGTTCGGCCGCGGCTCCTTCTCTGGCGGCATTTCCCCGGCATTGATCCGCGTCATCACCTCGGCCCACCGCTCCGCGGCAGCCTGGCCGGCGAAGGAGCGGTCGAGCGTGTCGATGCGAAACTGGCCTTCTTGCACCGACGCATCGTGGCAGCGAACGCAGTGCTGCCGCAGAAACTGCTCGGCGCCTGCTGCGGTCGCCCCACTCTCGGCTGCTCTGGCCGGGAGTGGCAGGAGGATCGCGGGAAAGCAGCCTGCCAGCAGGAATGGGAGCAGGGAAACGGAAGTGGGACGAGAGGTCACCATCATATCGTCTCACTTTTTCGGTTGGCTGGGCGGATCGCCGGCGGGCTTGGCCGCAGCGCCATAAAGCCCCTGATCGCTCTCCTCATGCCACTTGATTCGCACCTCCGGCGGCAGATGGCCTGTCGGCCAGTTTGCCGTCCGGGCAGTAACCCGCACGAAGCGGCCCGGCCGAAAGCCTTCGAGCAGGAGGTTCGTGCTGATGTCCAGTTCGATGCCGCTGCTGCCCGGCGGGGGGTTCTCGACGTTCCGCCGCTTGGCAACCGAACCCCATGATCCGGCACCGTCCCAGACCCGCAGGCTCGGCTCGACCGGCACCAATCCGACGCCGGTCGCCATTCGGCCCTGTTTGCCGCCGTTGTCAAAA
>JBILKZ010000270.1:0-3079 GCA_044376405.1 Pirellulales bacterium | reverse complement strand
GCATGGAAAGTCCTCCGGGGTGCGATTCGTCGCGATGCAAAAACAGGGAAAAGCAGACGAGAAGAGGGCGGAAGTATATCCCGGCCCGACCGCCTGGTGAAGTTTGCGTCTGAACGTGCTGTGGAACGTGCTGTGGAAATTCGGCAGGGCGGCGGCTGCTTGCGGCCGGGCTTCGCAGAGCGGAGGATGTTGGCCCCCCGTTGGCAGCCACAATGAAGGAGCAGTCCATGACCATCCACGACCAGCATGAGCCATCCCGTGATCGCGACATCCATCGAGAGCCGCCGCAGTCCGGCGCCGGCCTCGCCCTGCCGGTGGCGGCTCTGGCCGCGCTCACGGCAGCGGTGATCTGGTTTGGACTGTCGCCCGCGCCGCCGTCCAAGCCGAAGGTGGCTGCCAGCGCTGCTGGGTCGGCCGGCTCATCTCCCTGTGCGTCATGCGGTTCGCAGCCGGCCGTCGCTGAGGCCACGAGCACGCCGACGTCCGCACAACCGTCGGTAAAGATCGATCCGCTGCCGAGTTGGAACGACGGGCCGACGAAGCAGTCAATCCTCGACTTCGTGCAGAAGGTCTCCTTGCAGGGCAGCGACACGTTCGTGCCGGTGCCGGAACGCGTTGCCGTGTTCGATAACGACGGCACGCTCGTCTGCGAGAAGCCGATCGTGCACGGCATGTTTCTGATCGATCGGGTCAGGGCGCTGGCGGAGCAGCAGCCGGAGATCGCCCACGAGGAGCCGTATGCCACGCTGATGACAGGCGACATCGATTTCGTCCGCCGTCTCGGCAAGAAGTATTTCCTCGATCTGATGTTTAAAACGCTGGCGGGAACGCCCGAGGAAAAGCTTGAATCCGATACACGAGACTTTCTCGCCACGGCCCGGCATCCGGTGTTTGACGTGCCCTATGCCGACGTCACCTATCAGCCGATGAAGGAGCTGATCGCGCTCCTGCGGAGCCACGGCTTCTCGGTCTGGATCTGCTCCGGCAGCGGCGTCCACTTCATGCGGCCGGCCGCCGAGGCCTGGTATGGGGTCGGCCCCGAGCATGTCATCGCTTCACGGGCCGTTTCGGAGCTTCGTGAGGTTGCCGGAGCTGGCGAGAGCGACGCGGCCGCAGGCTCGTCCAATCGGCAGTTGGAACTCGTCGTGATGCCGCACCTTCAGGTGCTCAATGACGAGGAGCGGAAGCCGGTCAGCATCGGTGAGCACATCGGCCGTCGGCCGATCTTTGCGGCGGGCAATGTCGGTTCGACCGGTGACATCGAGATGCTGCGGTGGTCGCAGTCGAGCCAGCGTCCGAATCTGCAGGTCCTCGTGCTGCACGACGACGCCGACCGGGAAATGGCCTACGGCGAGCCGTCGAACGACTCGTTGGAAGCGGCGGAGAAGTATGGGTGGAGCGTGGTGCGAATGGCGACCGACTGGAATCGGATCTTTACCCGGCCGCTCGAGAAAAAGCAGTCGGCGCCAACTCCGAATCCCTCGGCACCGGCCACATCCGCGCCGGCACCTGTTGTGCCTGCACCAGTCGTGCCTGCAGCCGAGCCCGCTCCGCAGGCTGCGGTGCCGCCGCCAGTGCGCTGGGAGAACGAGATCGCGGCCTTTGAGAAGGCCGACCGTGAGCAGCCACCAGTGTCAGGCGGCGTTGTGTTCCTCGGGTCGTCGAACATCCGTATGTGGAACACGCTCGACGGCGACTTCCCGGGGCTGAACGTCATCAACCGCGGCGTGGGCGGGGCCAATCTGGCTGAACTGGCCATGGTCGCGCATCGGCTTGTGCCCACGGCGAAACCGCGGGCGGTGGTGGTGTCCGCAGGTGGCAACGACATCGCGGCCGGGGCGACCGCCGAGGCGGTCCGCGATGCGTTTGCGTTGCTGGTCACCAATCTGCGTGCCGAACTTCCCGACCTGAAGATCGCGTTTCTGGCGATGTTGCCGAGTGAGAAGCGGTGGGAGCAGAGGGATCGGCAGCGGGAGGCCAACGAAGCGGTGCGGGATTTCATTGCCGCTCGGGTGGCCACCGAGGGTGATGCGGCGGGGATGATCTACATCGATGCAAACGCCGCGGTTCTTGGGCCTGATGATCTTCCGGCCGTGGAGTGCTTCCTCGACGACAAGCTCCATCCCAGCACGATCGGCAATGCCCGCCGGGCGGCGATTATTCGTCCCCAGTTGCACGATCTGCTGCCGTGAAAACACCCCGGCGTCGTCCCCATACGTCGCTTCGTCAGCGGGGCGTTTGGGCCATTTCTGCCGGGATTGAAAGCATTTCTACGCGGGGTGTCGCCTGGAAACCCGAGGTCAGCGGGCAGGGGGGCCGAGCAGGGTACACCAAAGGGAGGGAGTTTTCCCCGGGAAAAACACTTGCCGCGAAGGTTTCCCCAAAAAACGAAAATTCTGCAATCCGGGCACTTGCATGGCAGATAAGTCAACGTAATCTATCCAACTTATCAGGCGGCCGAGCTGTTTCGGTCGTGAAAAGAGAAAGGTCTCTTCGACCGACCGGGACCCGGGCGCGTTCGAAAACAACCTGCTTGAGTCCTGTTCCTTCCCCTAGTTCTTTCTGGAGGTTTGCGTGATTCGTAAAGTTCTGTCGATCCTCCTCTCGGCGTTCGCCGTCGTCGCGATGTGCACGAGCACGTTCGCGGCCGACTGCGGCAGCTGCGGTGGCGGTTGTGAAGGTGGCTGCGGCAACGCCGCTGTCGCCGGTGGTGAGTATGGTGGTGCGGCCGCTTGCGGCCCCAGCACCAAGACGGTGTATCAGCGTCAGTACGTGACCGAGATGAAGTCGGTCACGTCGACCGAGTACACCACGGAAACCCGCGAGAAGACCTACACGGTCAACAAGCAGGTTCCGCGGACCGAGGAGCGGACCCGCACGGTCACCGTGCAGGTTCCCGAGACTCGGACCAAGACCGTGAACTACACGGTCAACAAGAACGTGACTGAGACGAAGACGTCTGAGTACACGGTCCAGGTCCCCTACACCGAGTCGGTCGAGCAGACCTACACGGTGAACGTGCCGGTGTCGGAGGAGAAGACCTCCACCTACACCGTCATGGTTCCGAAGCAGGAAGAGA
>JBILKZ010000136.1:0-9787 GCA_044376405.1 Pirellulales bacterium | reverse complement strand
TGCAGAGGCCGCGGCACCTGCCGAAGCAGCCTCGGAATCGGTGGCTGATGCTCCGGTGGCCGAAGCAGCCAGCCCCGCGGTCGAAGCCGGTGGGGAATCGCAGCCAGAGCAAGCCTGATCAAGCCTGCCCACCCCATCTGCCGTTCTCTTCCCTGCCGTTCCAGTGGCCTCTGCCATTCCCATGCGCATCGACATCCTCACCCTGTTCCCCGAGATGTTCACGGGCTTCCTCGAAGGAAGCCTGCTCGGTGAGGCACGTCGTTCACGGCTGATCGATGTCTGCCTGACGAACATCCGCGACTTCGCCGAGGGCGTGCATCGGCAGGTTGACGACAGGCCCTACGGCGGCGGGCCTGGCATGCTGCTGATGCCCGGGCCGGTCGTATCGTGCGTCGAAGCCGTGCAGCAGCAGGCCGATGTCCCCGGCCATCTCGTGATGCTGACGCCCGGCGGGCGGCGGTTGGATCAGGCCGGTGTCGAAGAGCTTGCCCGCAAGCAGCGGATCGTGCTCGTGTGTGGCCGCTACGAGGGCTTCGACGACCGCGTCCGCGAAACACTCCAGCCCGATGAGATCTCTATCGGCGACTATGTGCTCTCCGGCGGCGAGGTGGCGGCGATGGTGATCGTCGACGCTGTCGCCCGCCTGCTGCCCGGCGTTCTGGGCGACGCAGAGAGTGCCCGTCAGGATTCCTTCTCCGGTGCCGACCGCCTGGTGGAAGGCCCCCAATACACCCGGCCGCGGGAGTTTCGCGGCCTGCGCGTGCCCGACGTGCTGTTGTCGGGCGACCATGGCCGGATCGCAACGTGGCGGCACGAACAGGCCGTCGATGCGACCCGTCGCCGTGTCCCAGCCAATCTTTCCCCAAACCGTTCCTGAAGGAGCCGTCGTGAGCCAGCAAATCCTCGCCAAAGTCGAAGCTTCCAGCCTCAAGTCGGAGGTGCCCCAGTTCGCCATCGGCGATACCGTCGACGTGCACACCCGCATTCTCGAAGGTGAGAAGGAGCGCGTCCAGATTTTCAATGGCGTGGTCATCGCCAAGAGCGGCTCCGGGAGCCGGGAGACCTTCACCGTCCGGCGGATCGTGGCGGGCGAGGGCGTCGAGCGGAAGTTTCCCATCCACTCACCGAAGATCGCCAAGGTCGAGGTGAAGCGGTCGGGCGTGGCGCGGCGTGCCAAGCTCTATTACCTCCGCGATCGCGTCGGCAAGTCGGTTCGCCTCCGCGAGAAGCGCGACGACGTCGCCGCCGCCGAGGCAACGGCGAAGAAGGCAGCTGGCAAGAAGGCCACGGCCAAGTCCAAGGCCTGACGAGGTCTCACGTTCTCACTGTCCTGCGCTCGCCATGAAACCGCGTGATCCACGGCAGGCGCTCGGGCAACGCGGCGAGGCCGAGGCGGAACAGTTCCTGAAGGGACTGGGCTACCGGATCGTCGGCCGACGGGAGCGGGTGCTGCGCGGCGACATCGATCTGGTGGCGCTCGACGGTCGCACGGTGGTGTTCGTCGAGGTGCGGTCGCGGACCGACACCGCCCACGGCCATCCGGCGGAAACCGTCGGCCCACAGAAGCAGCGGCGGATCGCCGAACTGGCTACCGTCTACATTCGCCGGCACCGGCTCGAGGACTGCCAGGTGCGGATCGACGTGGTGACCGTCACCTTCGGCGACGCTGGCTCCCGGCCGGTCGTCGAGCATTTTCAAAACGCCTTCGACAGCCCCGTGTAGCGGGAAATGGGGACGGGAGCGATTTTTGTGGCATCCTCACGTTCTCGGTCTGCAAGCGCGGCATCGCCTTCGACCGCTGAAAAATCGCTCCCGTCCCCATTTTCCCGCCCGTACTATGACAGATACCGCCTCCGGTTGACGGCGGCCTGCCAGCGGCCAGTCTTCGTGATGTCGAGGATCTGGGCCTGCGTAAAGTGTTCGCCGTGTTCGAGGATCGCGCGGCGGACCACCTCCTTCACGTCCGCCCCGGTCGCTCCTTCCAGCGACTGCGCCACCGCGTCGTAGTCGATCGCCAGCCCCAGCGGCGCGAGATGACGTTCGAGAATGCGGGTCCGCGATGCCTCGTCGGGCATCGGCAGCGTGACGACCATGTCGAACCGCGACGACCGCTGGGCGGCGGGGTCGAGGGCCTTGGGGTCGTTCGTCGTGGCGATCGTGAGGATCGCCTCCCGTTCGAGCACGCCATCGAGCGTGGCGAGAAAGTCGGCCAGTGCCCCGTTGTCGCCATTGGAATCACGGTGGCCGAGCACCAGGTCGATGTCGTCGAGCACGACGAGCGTGGGGCCGAAGGTCTCCGACGCCGCGTAGAGATCGGCGATCATGTGCCGCATGGCGTTGGCGTCGGCGAGGATTGTCGTGTAGCGGTCGCCCAGTTCGCTGGCGATCACGCGGACGAGGTGCGTTTTACCGACGCCGGGCGGCCCGGCCACGAGCATGCCGCGGTTGGTGCCCAGGCCCAGACGACGCATGATCTCCCGGCGGCTCGTGGCCGCGGCAAGAAACACGTCCACTTCCGCCCAGACCTCCGCAGGCAGGATCAGGCTGTCACGCGGGTTGGCCAGCGCCGGCGTGATGCCGAGCTTCAGGCAGCCCTCGACGACCGTGGCCTCGAGCACCTGCCCCCGCAGCGGATTCTCCACAGTCTTGAGCCGATCGCAGAACCGCTTGAGCACCAGTTCCGCGGCCGGCTTGCCGGCGGAGTTCGAGAGAATGGCGAATTCCCGGCTCCAATGCCTGTCGTCCACGAGCACGCAGAGGGGCTCGGAGTCGAGCGTGCCTCTGGGAAAGAACGCGACGAGACGCCCCGGCACCGAGACCTTGTCGTCGGCCCCAAGGTCGAGTTGTGACCAGGTGGGAGGCAGGCCGTCGCCAGGTGAGCCGATGATGACGGCACCGGCGTGGCGTTCCATTTCGATCCGCAGCAGGTTGCCCAGGATCGCCAGCGATGTGCTGGGACCGGAATACTTGGTGCTCGCGAGAAGCGTGGCATCGACGCCCAGATGCAGAATCGCAAACGACGTCGGTGACAGTGCCGACGCAGGCTGCTGGCCCAGGATTTCTCCCAGCACGCTGATCGTCGCCCGTGTCTCGGCGCTCGCGTTGGCCAGGATGGCATCGAGCGTGCGGCCGTCGGGTGTGGTGCGGTGGTGCTCGTGTATCATCATGAGAGCCTTTGTGTGCCGGATCGGGATCAATGTCGAGGAGCCTGCCGACGATGCCTTGGTTGTACCTGATGATCGCGATCGTGGCCGAAGTGGTCGGCACGAGCTTTCTCCGCGCCTCTGAGGGCTTCACGAAACTCGTGCCCAGCGTCATGGTGGTGATTGGCTACGGAATGGCGTTCTTCTTTCTGTCGCTGACGCTCAAGGACATTCCGGTCGGGATCGCCTACGCCGTCTGGAGCGGCGCGGGGGTGACGCTGATCGCCGCGATCGGCTGGCTCTTTCTGGGGCAGAAGCTCGACGCCGCGGCGATCCTCGGCATGTCGCTGATCATCGCCGGCGTCGTCGTGCTCAACCTGTTTTCGAAGGCAGGCGGCCACTGAGCTGTGCATTCGATGGCTCTGCCGGTGGCGTTGGTATCCCCCGGCTGACGCCGGGGGCTTGTATGGTGGGACGGCATGCGGATGGAAGCCCTGAGCGCGAGCGACGGGATGAGCCCCTGGCTTCCTTCGCTCGACCGCGTCACGTCAGTAGCTTCACGCTTGCGAATGCGAGCACGGCTGCCATCAGCAGCCGCAGGGTTCGCGCCGGCAGGCGGAACGCGCCGAAGTACGAGCCGATTGCGCCGCCGAGCACCGCAGCCGCGATCACCGGCAGGCCGGCGGCCGGAAACGGTCGACCGGCGAGCAGGCCACCACCCAGGCCGGCGAGCGAATTGACGAGAATGAACGGTGCGGTCAGGGCGGCGATGGCCTTGAGTGGTGCCGCACCGAGCGCCAGAAGCGCAGGCGTCAGAAACACTCCGCCACCCACCCCGGTGAGACCCGACAAGAGGCCGACGCCGCTGCCGAGTGCTCCCAGCAGGGCGGGCGTGAGACGTGGCCTCTCCGGCAGGGCAGGCGAGATCTCGTCGTCGGACGTTGGCTGCCGGGCATCGAAGAGCATCCGCGCCGCCGACGCCAGCAGCACGCCGCCGAGCACCGCCTCGAACGCCGCGGTGGGCAGGGTGATCGCGCCGCCGACGAACGCGCACGGCACGCTCGCCCCGGCCAAGGGCCAGAAGAGCTGCGGCCGGAAATGCCCAGCGCGGACGAACTGGACGCTCGCGATCGTCGCCACGATCACGTTGAGCGACAACGCCGTCGGCCGAATCACCGCGGGTGGCATGCCCAGGAGTGTCATCACCGCGATGTAGCCCGTCGCCCCGGCATGGCCGACGGACGCATAGATCAGGGCGACGAGACCGATCGCCAGTGGCAGGATCGCGTGCATGCGGCTGTGTGCTCAGACGGATGTCACGGCGTGCTTCTTGAGCAGTTCGAAGGGCACGACCTCGAGCGACTTTTCATGCGTCGCCTCGAGCACCACCGGCGGCGCCCGACCCTCCCGCGCCGCCTCCAGCCAGCGGGAGGCGCAGAGGCACCAGCGATCCCCCTCGACGAGCCCCGGAAAGCCCCACTCCGGTCGCGGTGTCACGAGGTCATTCCCGGCCGCGACGGTGAACGTGAGGAAGTCCTTCGTCATCACCGCACAGACCGTATGCTGGCCGACATCGTCGGGCCCGGTGCGGCAGCAGCCATCGCGGAAGAAGCCGGTGAGCGGCTCACGGGAACAGGCTGCCAGCGGCAGCCCCAGCACGTTGCGGTCGGGTTTCTTGCCTTGGGGGGCATCGGCGGGGCGGTCGAAGGCGATCATGCGGCTGGTTCCGGCGTGGCGGGCAAGAGAGTCAGGATGACGAAGGTGTCAGCCGGTATGATGCCCGTTTCCAAGCTGCCCCGCCATCCATGGTGCCATGCTCAGCCTGCAATCTGCCTCCGACGCCCGCTGGCTCGCCCAGGTCGACGCCCACCTCGACGACATCCTGATCGACCACGCCCACTGCGAGAAGAAGGCGGCGGGCGTGGCGATGAACCTGCTGTTTTCCTATGTCGACCAGGTGCCGCTGGCCCGCGCGATGACGGAGATCGTCAACGAAGAGTTAACGCATTTTCACCTCGTGCTCGATCTGCTCGAGCGGCGGGGCATCCGCTTCCGGAAGCTTTCGCCCTCGAGCTACGGCCAGCGACTCCACGCAGTTGTCCGCAAGGAAGAGCCGGCCAGGGCCATCGACCGGCTGCTCGTGGCCGGACTCATCGAGGCCCGCAGCTGCGAGCGGTTTGCGCTCCTGCGCGACCATGTGGCCGACGCCGAGTTGCGGGATTTCTATGGCAGCCTGTTCGAATCGGAGGCCCGGCACCACGCCACGTATGTCCGCCTCGCCTGTGACGTCGCTCCGGAGGAAACCGTCCGCGAACGGCTGCACTGGCTCGCGGCGGAAGAAGCCGCGATCATTGCCCAGGGCGACCCGGTCGCCCGCATGCACAGCTGACTGAAAAGGGGACCTTCTCGAGGAGTCTGTGACGCGGCATGGGTTGGAGCCCGCCTTTCCCTTGCTTGCGCTGCGGGCTTGGATGAAGAGGGGGCTTGGATGCCCGTCTGGTTCCCATGCAAGCCCTGTCCACCGTTCAGTCCGTCCACTCATAGCACTCATGAGCACACCCACGACGTCCCAGCATTCGGTCGCCCAAGCATCACGCCCGCTGCCGATCAATGAGCTGATCGCAGTGGGGGCACTCGTCGCCCTGGCAGCGTGGGCCCTCATCGTGTGGTCGGGCCGGGGCGGAGAACCGGTCACCCTCGGGCCGCTCGATCCCGCCCGCTGGTTTCCGGGTCGCGGGCTCACGCTGGCCGATGTGCCGCTGGTGGTAATGCTCGTGGCGGGGGGCGTGCCGCTGGTCTGGGATTTGCTGCGCAAGCTCTGTGCGGGCACGTTTGGCTCCGACCTGTTGGCAGGCCTGTCGATCATCACGAGCGTTCTGCTGGGTGAATACCTCGCCGGTGTGCTCGTCGTGCTGATGCTCTCGGGGGGCGAGGCGCTCGAATCGCGTGCCATCAGCCGGGCTGGCGACGTGCTCAACGCCCTGGCCCGGCGGATGCCGACGCTCGCCCATCGCAAGACGGCCGCCGGCCTGACCGACATCCTGCTCTCGGAGGTTTCCGTGGGCGATCTTGTCGTCGTGCTGCCGCACGAGATCTGCCCGGTGGACGGCACGGTGGTGTCGGGCCGCGGGTCGATGGATGAGAGTTATCTCACCGGCGAGCCCTATCGGATGGCGAAGGCTCCGGGGTCGGCCGTGCTCTCCGGCGCGATCAACGGGCAGGCCGCCCTCGATATCCGCACCGACCGCGTGGCCGGCGACAGCCGCTACGCCAAGATCATGGACGTGCTCCGCTCGAGCGAAGAGCACCGGCCGCAGCTGCGGCGGATGGCAGACAAGCTCGGCGCCTTCTACACACCGGTGGCCGTGGCGATCGCGGCCGCCGCCTGGTGGTTCAGCGGCAGCGCCACGCGGTTTCTCGCGGTGCTCGTGGTCGCCACGCCCTGCCCGCTCCTGATTGCGATCCCGGTGGCGATCATCGGCGCCGTGTCGCTGGCGGCCAAGCGTGGCATCGTGATCCGCGACCCGGCCATCCTCGAACGGCTCGACACGTGCCGGATCGCGATCTTCGACAAGACCGGAACGCTCACCTACGGCGCGCCCAGCCTCACCGATGTCGTGCTCCTCGGCGGCTTGTCCCGGGCCGACGTGCTGTCGCTGGCCGCGAGCCTCGAAACCTATTCCAAGCATCCGCTCTCTGCGGCCGTGGTGCAGGCAGCCGCGGAGGAATCGCTCCGGCTGCTCGAGGTGGAATCGCTTGCCGAGAAGCCGGGACAGGGGCTCGTCGGCCAGGTGAAACAACTGAACGGGGCATCGAGTGCGCACGACGTGGTGATCACCAGCCGCCAGAAGCTCCCCAACGTCGATGCCGCCGGACTCGCGAAACTGCCGCCCGTGGCCGGCGGGCTTGAATGCGTGGTCGTGGTGGACGGCAAGACCGAGGCCCTGCTCCGCTTTCGCGACTCGCCGCGGGCCGATGGCCGGCCGTTCGTCAGCCATCTGAAACCGGCCCACGGTCTCTCCCGCGTGATGCTCGTCTCCGGAGACCGCGAGAGCGAAGTGCGGTGGCTCGCCGATCTGGTCGGGATCACCGAGGTGCATGCCGGCATCCAGCCTGAGGGCAAACTCAAAATTGTGGAGCAGGCGACGGCCGAGGCGCCGACCCTGTTTGTCGGCGATGGGATCAATGATGCGCCGGCGCTCGCGGCGGCGACGGTCGGCATCGCGATGGGAGCGGCCAGCGACGTGACCAGCGAGGCTGCCGGCGCCGTCGTGATGGACACGGCGCTCGAACGCATCGACGAACTGCTGCACATCGGCCGCCGGCTGCGGTCGATCGCGCTGCAAAGCGCCGTGGGGGGCATGGCGGCCAGCGTGATCGGCATGGGCTTCGCCGCGGCCGGCTTCCTGTCGCCAGCGATGGGCGCGCTCCTTCAGGAGGCGATCGACGTGGTGGCGGTGCTCAACGCCCTCCGCGTCTCATGGACGCCCGGACCGCTCACCGACTACCGCGACCGCGACTGACGCCGACGGCAGCCGTGGCCGCCTGCGTGACCAGCCCGCCACCGGCCCAGACCGCGGCTCCCGCGAGCGCCCCGGCGATCACGCCGCCCGGCCCCGCGGGAAGACCGGCGAGGCCGCATGCCGCGGCGGAGGTGGCGAGCCCGGCTGCCTCCCCGGCCCGGCGGCTGTCGGCGGCAGACCGTCCGGCCTGGTGGGCCGTCCACTCAGCGGCCAGCGCCGCGGCCTCGCCGGCGATGGCCGCCGGCACGAGCGTCCGCAGCCCAAGCCGCACCGTGGTGCCGAGTGCTGTTCGCACCGCGATGCGTTCGACGACACCGACCGCAGAGGCCGAGACGACCCGCCGGGCAGACACCGCCGCCAGCACCCGTGCAGCCGCACCGCCGATCCTCGCCATCACGATGTCGACCTGACGGCTCGCTCGCTCGCCCGTCGCACACCAGGTGGCGAAGTGCTCGCAGTTGTCGACCACCGGGCAGTAGCCCTCTCTCCCGACGTGCTCGAGCGCACGCGCGACGATCTCGTCCGGCGGATAGGCCGCGGGCGGTTCCGTCGTTACAAGCACCGTGCCGCCGCCGGCAAACTCCGCCAGGCTCGTCCGCTCCACACGGCCGCCCGCCAGCGGGCTGCGAAAGTCGTCGGGCCGCGCATGCACGACCGTGCCGTCACCGACGTCGATGCCGTGGTGCATGTACGCCACGGTCGATCCGGCCAGCCGTCTTTCCACCCGTAGGCGATCGCCACGTGCCATCTTTCGGAAGTCTCCCTATTCCTGCTCCTACGCGGCTGGATCGACGTGGGTTCGCCGCACCGAAGACAGACCGCTCACATTGTGAGAATTGTATGCGTTTTTCCCGGCTGCTTGTATCGGTGGGGGGCGACTCGTAGCTTCACGGGCGGATCTGGATCGCGTCAGACTTCACCGCAGAAAGCAGTTTTCCCCATGGAAATCATGGACGTGTTCAGCACCCTTGGCACCGGCCAGCTCTTCCTTTTGCTGATCGCCTTGGCGATCGCGTTTGGATTTGAGGTCATCAACGGCTTCCACGACACGGCCAACGCTGTGGCCACGGTGATCTACACCAAGTCGATGAAGCCGACCCCCGCCGTGATCTGGTCGGGATTCTGGAACTTCATCGGCGTGCATGCCGGTGGTATCGGCGTCGCCTTCAGCATCGTGCACCTGCTGCCGGTCGATCTGCTGGTGAACATCAAGACCGGCCGCGGCCTGGCGATGGTGCTCTCGCTGCTGGGTGCCGCGATCATCTGGAATTTCGCCACCTGGTACCGCGGCCTGCCCGCCTCCAGCTCTCATTCGCTGATCGGCTCGATCATGGGCGTGGGGATGATGAATGCCCTCATGGAGCATGGCTCGATGGCCCGCGGCATCAACTGGCACAAGGCCTCCGAGGTGGGGATGGCCCTGCTCCTCTCGCCGGCGATCGGCTTCGGCCTGGCAGCCTTGCTGCTGCTCATCAGTAAGAAGCTGATTCCGGCCAAGGAACTCTACGAGCCGCCCCACGGCGACCGGCCGCCGCCTTGGTGGATTCGCGCGCTCTTGATCGGCACGTGCACCGGTGTGAGCTTCGCGCACGGCTCCAACGACGGCCAGAAGGGAATGGGCCTGATCATGCTCGTGCTGATCGGGATCGTGCCGGCCGCCTACGCCATCAACATGAACTCTTCGACGGCCGATCTCACGGCCACGGTCGCGGCGGCCCAGAAGCTCGAGGCAGAGCTTTCCGAGCCGCAATTGTCGGGCATGATGGAGGCGCTCAAGGACCAGCACCTCGCCGAATCGAAAGTTGAGAGACTGTCTCGGAGCGACATCGTGTCGGCTGCCGAAGTGACCGAGGCGAGCCTGGTGGACGACGTCCTCAACCCCTACCCGGCGAACGACGTCGTGCTGGCCACACTCGATCCGCTGCCGCTTGTCAGGGGTGTGCTGGAGAGTCTGGAAGGCCGTGCCAGCTTCGAGGATCTGCATCCCGACGAACGATGGCAGCTGCGAACCAGGCTCGTGGAACTCGGGGCCTCGGTCCGCACGCTCCTGCGGCAGTTTGGCGACAAGATGGCCGAGGACCGCCGCAAGGTGCTCAAGGGCCTGGCCGGCCAACTCGCCAA
>JBILKZ010000269.1:0-3123 GCA_044376405.1 Pirellulales bacterium | reverse complement strand
CGAAGTCGCTGAGGTAACCGCAAGGAGCCAGGCGCCTAAGATGAACTCTGCGATTGGGACTAAGTCGTAACAAGGTAGCCGTAGGGGAACCTGCGGCTGGATCACCTCCTTTCTAAAGGATATCGCCAATTCAGATCCACGGATCTGAAGAGGCACCCATGGGTGGAATGGTTTTTGGCTCGTGTTCGCACGGGTTTCAAGGATCTGGAATCCCATGGTCCAAAAGTCACGAAGGTCAGAGGTAAAAGTCTGACACTTCAAAGCTTATTGTGGAGACGATCGTGCTTCCGTCATGCTGGTGTGCCTGAAAGGGTGCGCCGCATAGGTGGAAGAAGCCGCCGAAAGAGATAGCTGGATTCTGGGATTCGTTCCGGAGTCTGGCACAACTGCCACGATCCAGTGAACAAACAGGACCCGTTGGGGCTCGGCCGAGCCCCAACGGGTTTCTTTTTTTGTGTCACGTGTTTCTTGTGCTTTTTCGTCCAATTCCTGCTTCCATTCCCTGCGTCCATTTCGTGGGATTGGCTGAGCGGCCGTGTTTCTAGTGCCCCTTTCGCGGTTTGGGCGGCACGGTACCATGGCGGGGATTCGGGCGAGAATCAGCCCTCCGTTCAAGCCTTCAGGTGGTTCGCCATGATGCTCCAGTCCATTGCCGGGGTTGCTCCGCCGGCTGTTTCCGAAGCCACGGTGATGACGGTGTGGCCGTCGGTTGGGGCGACGTCGCTCGGGAAATCGCTGGGGAGGCTCTACCGAATCAAGGATGGGTTCGGTCCGGTTTCGATCGGCCGGATCGCACTCCTGGCAACGATCCCGATGGGCATGATGCTTTATCTGACGATGCGGTTGCCCTGGGCGATTCGCCGGTACCGCCTGACGAACCGCCGGGTGACGGTTGAGCGGGGCATCAGTCCGAAGGTCGAACAGTACGTCGATCTCGACCGCTTTGATGCGATCGACCTGGTCGTGCAGCCCGGACAGGAGTGGTATGACTGCGGCGATCTCGTGTTTCGTCGCGGCCCGATCGAGACGCTTCGTCTGTCGGGCGTGAGCCGCCCGGAGCCTTTCCGACAGACGTGCCTGAAGGTGCGGCAGTCGTATGTGAGCGTGAAGGCTGCCCAGCCAGAACCCGTCGGCGCCGCGTGAACGCTGGTGATCCGCGCCGGGCGGGCTGCCCAGCCAGAACCCGTCGGCGCCGCGTGAACGCTGGTGATCCGCGCCGGGCGGGCCGCCCACGCCCCGTCGCCGGACGTTCGCTACGGGCATCCTGCCCTTCGCTCACTCGATGCTGACTGCGCTCCGGCATCCTGCCTGCGCTGGTCAGCAACGCCTGCTCTCGGGGCATGGGCAGCCCGCCCTCCCGGATTGCATGGCAGGATGCCATGCGCAGCACCAGCAAACTGCGTTTGCCAAGCGAAAACGACACGATGTCGTGTTTCGCGTTTATACGGCCCGGCGATTGGCGACCGGGCCGCGGTCGCGGATCGCATCGATGATCGCTTCCCGGGCGTCGTCGTCGAGTTCGCAGGTGAGGGCGTGAGCGTTGATCCCGACCTGGTCCGGCGCCGTGGCACCGAAGAGCACGCAGGTGATGCCGGGCTGTTCGGCGGTCCAGGCCAGCACCAGATCGGGCAATGCACAGCCGAGCCGATGCGCTACCGGCCGCAGCGCCTCCACAAAGTCGAGGTTGCGCTGGAACTCTGTCCCGATGAACATCGGGTATTTGTGCCGGCTGTCCGTCGTCGGAAACACCAGATCACGGGCCATGCCACCGGCCAGAAGGCCCTTCATCAGCGGCCAATAGACGAACATCGCCACGCCTCGGTCGCGGCACCACGGGAGGATTTCTGCCTCGATCTCCCGCTGCAGCATGTTGTAGTGCATCTGGCAGGCGGAGAGCGGGCAGGCGGTGGCGAACCGTTCCAACTGTTCCAACGACACGTTGGATACACCCACCGCGCGGGTTTTTCCCGCATCCAGCAGTCGAGCCAGCTCCCCTGCTGATTCCTCGATCGGGATCGTCGGGTCGGGGGCGTGCAGGTAGAGAAGGTCGACGTAATCGGTGCCCAGTCGCCTAAGACTCTCCTCGACCTCGCCGCGGATGCGTTCCGGCCGTCCATCCACGCACTGCTTTCTGCCCGGCTCCCAGTGGATGCCGCATTTGCTTGCGATCACCACAGATTCACGGTGGCGACCGGCCATCGCCTGGGAGATCGCCCGCTCGCTCTCGCCGGCTTCTCCGTAGCAGTAGGCCGTGTCGAGGTGCACGACGCCGGCATCGAGTGCGGCCGCCACCGTGGCCATGGCCGCGGCAGGCGTGATGCCGGATCGGGTCATGCCGGCAAGTGGCCAACAGCCCAGACCCAGCGGACCCACTGCAAGCCCGGAAGGCCCTACGCGTCGGGGAGCAATGTTCATCGGGGAAGGGTCCGTTGCAGAAGGCCAGAGTGCGAGAGGCGAGCGACACGCGGTTTCAGCCGCGTGTCCCAGGCCGGGGGAACTCGCCAGTGGCGAGGAATGCAGCCACGAGATCAGCCGCGTCACGGCGGAACAGGAGACTGGAGTGGAGACAGGCCACCGTGACGTGTGCATGGGGCACGTCGGGCCGTGTGCTCTCTGGTGCAACCAGCGCATCCCGCGAGGCCGCGATCACGCCGACATCGACGCCCGTCGGCATGCCAAGCGAATTCACGAGGCTGTCGGGGGCGGTGGTCAGTTCGGCCACCGGCTTGAAGAGCCTGCCAAGGACGCCCACTGTGGCAGTGGCCACGAAAGACCCGCGGTTGGGCGGCGCCAGCATGACGAACCGGCCGAGCTTCCGCGGGCGGAAACGCTCGAGCGCCGCCCGGGCAATGATCCCGCCCATGCTGTGTGTGACGAGGTGGATCGTGCCGATGGCCCGGTCGGCATCGAGCCTGGCCAGCTCACGACTGAAGGCTTCGGCGTGCTCGAGAATCGAGCGGCGCATGTTCCAATAGCCCCACGGTCTGGTGAGATAGCCGCGGCGGTCGAGTCGATGCCCGAGCACGGTCATCATCATGGGATGGGCGAGGAATCCATGCACGAGGGACACGCACTCCCACGGGGCTGTCGCGTGAGTCCCTGAGTCAGCCGCCCCCGACGCGG
>JBILKZ010000044.1:0-27789 GCA_044376405.1 Pirellulales bacterium | reverse complement strand
CGACGCTCCGCGGCGCGAGTGTCGAGGAGATGGAGACGGGCGTGACCAAGCCGATCGAGGAGATCGTCAACACGGTGTCGGGCATCGAACAGCTGCGGTCCACGACCAAGGAGGGCCTCTCACAGCTGACGATCGAATTCGAACTCGAGAAAAATGGCGCGGTGGCGGCCCAGGAGGTCGATGCCAAGGTGCGGACCATCCTGAGCCAGTTGCCCGAGGGCACCGATGCACCGATCATCGACAAGTTCGCCCTCGATGCCGCACCGGTGCTGACAGTGGCGGTCTCGGGACGTCGCGACGCGAGGGAAATCACAGAGATCGCCCGCCGCAGGATCAAGGAAGACCTTGAATCCCTGCCCGGTGTCGGCGCCGTGATTCTGGTCGGCGGCCGGCAGCGGGCGATCCAGATCTCCATCGACACCGACCGCCTCCAAAAATACGAGCAGCTCACCATCGAAGACGTGCGGCAGGCCCTCGTCCGAGAAAACCAGGAGCAGCCCGGCGGTCGGATCGATCAGGGGCCGCGGGAACTCGTGCTCCGTACGATGGGCCGGGTCCGCGAACCGGCCGACTTCGCCGAACTGATCGTCGCCAACCGGCATGGTCAGCCGATCCGCATCAAGGACATCGGCACGGTCAGCGATTCATTCGAGGAGCCTCGGGGCTTGAGCCGTCTGTGGACGGCCGATCCAGCCCAGTCGTCGGCCGCCGGCGGTGTGGGGCGGCCGGGCGACTTGGCCGTGAGCCTGATCGTGCAGAAGCAGTCGGGCACGAACACCGTCGCCGTCGTCGAGCGGGTCAAGCACCGCCTGGAGGAGATCCGGGACATCCTGCCAGACGACATCGACGTGCAGATTATCCGCGATCAGTCACGGTTCATCGAGAACTCGATCCATGAGGTCCAGACCCACCTGCTCCTGGCCGCCGTCCTCGTCAGCCTGACGATCCTGCTCTTCATGCGCGACTGGCGGACGACGCTCATCGCCACGCTCTCCATCCCGACCTCGATGATCGCCACCTTCGCATTCATGGACGCGATGGGCTTCACGCTCAACAACATCACCATGCTGGGGCTGATTCTCGCGATCGGCATCGTGGTGGACGACGCCGTGGTCGTTCACGAAAACATCTTCCGTCACATGGAGGAATATGGGCTGGGGGCCCGCGAGGCCGCCGCGAGCGCCACCCAGGAGATCGCCCTGGCGGTCGTCGCCACGACCTTCTCGCTCCTGGTCATCTTCATCCCGGTGGTCTTCATGGGCGGGCGGGTCGGCCGCTTCTTCAGCAGCTTCGGCTACGTGGTGGCCTTCTCGATCCTGATGAGCATGTTCATCTCCTTCACGATGACGCCCATGCTCTGCTCCCGGTTCCTCAAGGCCGAGGACGCCGCCCACTCGAGCAAGTCGGGCTTCGTCTGGCGGGCGGTCGAGGGCTTCTACATGCTCTGCCTGCGGTTCTCGCTGCGGCACCGCTGGCTCGTCGTGCTGGTGACCGTCGGCGTGCTCGCCTCAACGCCCTCTCTCATGCGCATCGTCGGCAAGGATTTCGTGCCACGCGACGACACGAGCGAGTTCGAGGTGGCGGTGACATTGCCCGAGGGCTGCTCGCTCGAACGGGCCGACGAGGTGCTCACGGAGGTCGAATCGCGGCTCCGGGACCTGCGGGGAGTGCGGAAGACACTCATCACGATCGGCGACACGACCGGCAGGACTGTCCGCGGGCAGGGCGAGGTCACGCGGGCATCGATCTACTGCCGTCTCAGCGACCTCCGCGAACGAGACTTCAGCCAGTTCGACGTGATGGGCGACGCCCGGCGGATCCTGATCGACTATCCCGACCTGCGGGCCGCGGTGCAGGACGTCGCCGCGTTCTCCGGCGCCGGCTTCCGGCAGGTGATGGTCGACCTGAACCTGCGTGGCCCCGACATGGCGCGGTTGCAGGACTATTCGGAGAAGATCTGCGCATGGATGAAGGCGGACGGGCACTTTGTCGACGTCGACACGAGCCTCTCGTTCCGCAAGCCGGAGGTGCGGATCGTGCCAAATCGCGAAAGGGCGAGCGAGCTGGGGGTGTCGATCCAGGCGATCTCATCGACGACCAACGTGCTCGTCGGGGGTGATCCGGTCAGCAAATACAAGGAGGCGGACCAACAGTACGACGTCTGGCTCCGCGCCGACCGCTCGTTCCGCGACGACTCCGCGCAGATCGCCCGGCTGACGGTGCCCTCGAGCAAGCCTGGGGTGGGCGTCGTCGAACTCGGGAGCGTCGCCGCCTTCGAGGATGCCCAGGGACCGAGCACCATCGAACGTTTTTCGCGGCAGCGGCAGGTCGTCGTCTCCGCCAACCTCGAGGGCAAGGCCCTGGGTGAGGCCGTCGCCGAACTGGGAGATTATGTCAAAACGCTGGATCTGCCTGCTGACTACCGCTGGGAGTTCATCGGGCAGGCCAAAAGCCTCAAGGAAACCAATGCGAATTTCCTCATCGCGTTTGGCCTGGCGTTCCTGTTCATGTACATGATCCTCGCGGCCCAGTTCGAGAGCTTCGTGCACCCGATCACGATCCTGCTGGCACTGCCGCTGACGATCCCATTCGCGATCCTATCGCTGATCCTGTTGCGGACAAATCTCGACATCTACGCGATGTTCGGCCTCTTCATGCTCTTCGGCATCGTCAAGAAGAATGGCATCCTGCAGGTCGACTACACGAACGTGCTTCGCGAGCGGGGCGTGCCACGGGACAAGGCGATCCTCGATGCCAACGCCGTGCGACTGAGGCCGATCCTGATGACGACGGTCATGCTCGTGGCGGCGATGATCCCCATGGCGATGGGCGAGGGGCCGGGTGCCGCCTCGCGGGCCGGCATGGCGAAGGTGATCCTTGGCGGCCAGTTGCTGTCGCTGCTGCTGACGCTCCTGCTGACCCCCGTGGCCTACTCGCTCTGGGACGACCTGACTGTGGCAATGCAACGTCTTCCCGCGTGGCTCGGAAGGGGCGGCTCACACGGCGATCAGGGCACGGGCGGACCGGATCCGACCGCTGGTCCGCCGAGTTCCCGCAGATATTCGAGCGTGTAGATGCCGCTGGAGTGACCGTCGGAGAATTCGATCGAGTAGGCGTATTGGCCCACGGGCTTCATCCCCGCGATCGTAAGCGGTGCCACCTCTTCCGCCCTGAGCACGGGGAGCAGCGCCGGTGCAGCTGGCTGCACCCGCTGTTCACGGCAGGTCGCGCACGGGCATGCGTCCCGCAGGAGCCGTGGCGAGTAGCTGCCTGTCGCACCGTCGCTCCACACGATCTCGATGCCGCCGTGGCCGATGCGTCGAATGGATTGGGGAACGGGCTGCGTCATGTTCAACCTTCTTTTCGCCGCGCGTCGCGCCGGTCGACAATCCGTCGCCCCTTGCCCTCGAACCGCGGCAGGCTGCCCGCCGGAACGGCGACCACATCCACCCGCAGCCCGAGCCGCACCTGCATCTCCCGGGCCACGCGCCCAGGGTCGGCGAGGCGATCCTCTATCTCTAACTTCAACACGTCAAGGCTTTCATGCGTGGCGGCAGTGAGCCGATATTCGACGATTTCGGGAAAGCTGCGGACGATATCGTCGATCGCGCCGGGGAAAATGTTCACGCCACGGACCACGAGCATGTCGTCGGTGCGCCCGAGGACGCCACCTTCGAGCCGCACCCATGGACACGCCCCCGCCTCGATCGCATCCGGCGCCGGCCACCGCGGCCGCACGAGATCACCGGTGCGGTAGCGGATCAAGGGCGCGCCCACGCGGCCGAGCGTCGTGAGCACCAACTCTGACAACTCGCCCGGTTCGGCGGCCTGCCCCGTCTTCACCGCCAGAAACTCGGCATGAAACCACGGTTCGATCACGTCGAGGCCGTGGCCCGCCAGATCGCCCACGCCCCACGGCCCCACCTCGGTCGCGCCGGCATGATCGAGCAACTCCGCCCCCCACGCCTCGCGAATTCTCGACCGCACCGCAGGCACTGAGCCGCCGGGCTCCCCTGCCACGATGACTAGGCGAATCGGCACGTGCTTCAGGTCGAGCTTGTGGTCGGCCGCGACCTCCGCCAGATGCAGGCTGTAGCTCGGCGTGGCCACAAGCACCGTCGCTCCGATGGATCTCGCCAATTCGAGCCGCGCGAGCGTTGTCATCCCCCCGGTGGGAATCGCCATCGCCTGCCGGGAGAGCACCGCGTCGAAACAGCTCCAAAAGCCGGCAAAGGGGCCAAACGAAGAGGCTACGAGCACGCGATCGCCCGGCCGCACGTTGCCGCGGTCGAGGATCGACTCCCAGCACGCCATCCACCATGCCCAGTCCTCGCCCGTGTCGAAGACAGGCATCGGCCGGCCGTGCGTGCCGCTGGTTTGGTGAAATCGCACGTAGCGATCGGCCGCCCAGGTGAGGTTGCCGGGGATGCCGGCCGCTGTGGCCGCTTCAACCAGTTCTTCCTTGAAGGTGAAGGGCCATTGTTCAAGGGCATCGAGCGACGGCAGGTCGTGCGACTCCCGCGCGAGCTTGCCCGCATAGAAGCGATTGTGCGGCAGGATCGCCTGCACGAGCCCGCGCAGCCGCTCGAGCTTGAGCGCATCGAGCTGCTCGCGGGAGGACGACGCTGGAAAGGACGACGGGGCGGTCATGGAGGCATTATGCCACGCTGAGCGGGGTCAGTGGTAAGACGATTTCAAGGCACCACTCCCAAGACCAGAGCAGAGTTTTGCGACCCGGATTGGTTCGCCGGCTGCGGCATGCTCGTCACCGGCGGATTCTGCTACAGGATGCTCTTGGACGAATCCCGCATCGCTCGTGAGTCGCAGAATTCACCGGCTCCTGCGCGTGCCTCCGACCGGCTCCTCACGATCAGGAATCGAGTGCATCAACCTTGGATAGTCCTCATGAAAATATGCTGCGATGGGTACATCCGTGAGGGGCTGCCCATGCCCCGAGAGCCGGCGTTGCTGACCAGCGCAGGCAGGATGCCGGAGCGCAGTCAGCATCGAGTGAGCGAAGGCCATGGATGGCCGTAGCGAACGTCCGGCGACGGGGCGTGGGCAGCCCCGAACCGTTGTCAGCACGCTGACACACTGTGGCCTACAGTCCAGGGATACCCTGCGATGGCGCGTTCTGCCGAGGGGCCTGCAATCCCTGCATCGGCGATGGCGACGGAGGCGGAAGCACGAGTCCGCCGCTCGGTGGCGGCAGCGGCTGCGGGCCCAGCAGCGGCTGCGGTGGTGCCGGAATCGGTTGAGTCACGAGCGGCTGCTGCACCACGGGCACCGGCGGCGGGGCAGGCAGACTGCCGGCGGCCAGCCTGGCCTGTTCGGCCCGGGCGACGACCGACTCAGGCGGAATCGACGCCGTCGTGCTCATGGCCAGATCGACGACCCGCTCGTCGCGAATTTCCCATGGCCAGAGATTTTCCGTGACGAAGTCGAGCGGAAAAATCTCATACCAAGGGATCGGAAACGGCTGCCGTACCGTCAGGGTTTCGTAGCCGTCTTTGACGAGCCGGATCTTCCGCGTGCCGTAATAGATGAAGTCGGTCGACACCGGCGTGGTGCCGATCTGGTAGTCGTCGACATAGACGAGGGCCCCCGGCGGAGTGCTGCGGATCGTCATTCTCCGCTGCACGCAGCCCCAGGAAGGCACCAGCGCCGCGACCGTCAGCAGACAGCCGCACACACCGGCCGAAAGCCCGCCCGGAGGTCGAATTCTGGCAGTTTTGCTATTCATGGGAAGGGGTCCTTGGCGACCGAGGCCCGACGGGCGGAAACCATAGATTTCCGGCCTCCCCGCCGCCAGACCAGCCGGGCCTTGCGCATCCTGCCCGACCAATCTTGTCTCGCCCGGGCCGCGCCATCCGGCTAGAATCCGCTCTTTTCCGCCACCCGCCCGAGGTCTATCGACGCGTGGGAAAAGTCACGAGCATGGTCTATTGCGACCGCACCGACATCGGCCGCCGTCGTTCGAGCAACCAAGACGGCAGGTCGGTGCTACCGGCGAACGCACAGCAGTTCCGCACGCGGGGCTGGCTGTTCATGGTGGCCGATGGCATGGGAGCCCATGCCGCCGGTGAGCTTGCCAGCGCGATCGCGGCCGACCGCGTGCCGAAGATCTACGAACAACACTCCCAATATTCCCCACCCCTCGCCCTGAGGCTGAGCCTGCAACGGGCCAACGGCGAGATCAACGCAAAGGGTGAGAGCGGGCACGAGTTCAAGGGCATGGGGACGACGTGCACCACGCTCGCGATCCTGCCGCGTGGCGCGATCATTGGCCACATTGGCGACAGCCGCTGCTACCGGATCCGGGGCCGAACGATCGAACAGTTGTCGCGAGACCATTCCCTCGTCTGGGAATTGGAATCGGCCGGCGGCATGTCGCGCGAACAGGCTGCCGACGCCGCTCCGAAGAACATCATCACGCGTTCGATGGGCCCGCATCCCCACGTCGATGTCGATCTCGAAGGACCGTTTCCGGTGACGTCAGGCGACGTATTCCTCCTCTGCAGCGACGGCCTCTCCGGCCAGATGTCGGACGAGGAGATTGGCCTGCTCACTGCCGAGTTGGAACCAACGGAGGCCGTTCCGGCCCTGATTGGCCTGGCATTGGTGCGGGGCGCCCCCGACAACGTCACCGTGATCGTCGCGCGGCCCGGCGAGGAGGAGGCTTCGAAACCGACTCGCAAGGACGAGGCGTGGCCAATGACCGAAGAGGGCACGACGACCCGACGCAAGGCCAACCGCGCCTGGATCGCCTTGGGATTCGCCGCCGCATGCCTCCTGGCGGCCCTCATGTTCAACCCTTTGAGCATGCTCACCAAGGAACTATGCCGCGACTCGGAACTGATGAATGCGGTGTGCATGTTTGGCAGCATGGGCGCGCTGCTGGCGTTCTTCATTGCGCTCCCGGTGGCCGTGCAGGGCTTCCTCGCGCCGGCCTCGTCGCGGGGGCGAACACTCCACACCGGCGACTTCCTCGGCAAGGGCCCCTATCGCCGCTACGACTGCACCCCGACGGAGCAATTGGTGGAGGGCATCGCGACGAGTATCGAGCGTGCCGCCGAGGAATTGCCCGCCACCGATCGCGACCGCACGGTTGCCATCGTGGCTCGAGTAAGGCAGCACGCCGCAGGCGGGGCCTTCCACGAGGCGACGGTCGCCGCGGCCGAGGCCATCGCCATTTTTTCACAGGGCTGCGAGGCGGCGCGGAGCAATGACACACGCATCACCCCGAAACCCCCCGCCCATCCCTCGCCTCACGGCCCAGCCTGACCACCTTCCTGCCAGAGCCCACCATGAAGATCATCACCCGCTACGTGCTGAGTGAACTGCTGCAGGTCTTTCTCGTGGCGCTCTCCGCCCTCACGCTCTTCATGCTCGTCGTCGGCCTGGTCAAGGAGGCTCAGCAGCAGGGGCTGGGGATGATGCAGATTCTCGCGCTCATCCCCTACGTGCTGCCGGAGGCGATGCGATTCGCGGTACCGGGGACGATGCTGTTCGCCGTGGCCAGCGTGTTCGGAAGAATGTCGGCCTCGAACGAGATCACCGCCCTCAAGGCGGCGGGCATCACGCCGATGGCAGTGATCTGGCCCGCGGCGGCGCTTGCCATCGTGGTAAGCCTCGTGTCGGTGTGGCTCAACGACATCGCCGTGTCGTGGGGCCGAGACGGCGTGCGTCGGGTGGTCATCAGCAGCGTCGAGGACATCATCTACGGCCGCCTGCGTCAGCAGCGTTCGTACAGCACGTCGCAGCTCTCGATCAACGTGAAGGGAGTCGATGGCAGGCGACTGATCCGCCCCACGCTCTCGTTCCAGCCGGGCGGGTCGAGCCCCCCCGTGACGGTGTCGGCTGCCGAGGCCTCGCTGCGGGCAGACGCGGCCGCGGGCACGCTGACCATCACCTGCCGCGATGGCACCGTGCATGTCGGCGACGTGAAGGCGGTGTTCCCCGACACGATCGAGCGGGTCGTGCCGCTCGACGCCGTCAGTCGAAAAGGCAGCACCTCGACGAGCCCTTCCGAGATTGCCATGGCCGAGTTCGCCAAGGCTCGCACCGACCAAATCGCGAAGATCGATCAATTCGAACAGGTGGCGGCGGGAAAGATCGCCATGGGGATCG
The DNA here is from genome assembly GCA_044376405.1 of Pirellulales bacterium. Taxonomy (GTDB): domain Bacteria; phylum Planctomycetota; class Planctomycetia; order Pirellulales; family UBA1268; genus CAMCQY01. Next base: position 19,659 of record JBILKZ010000044.1, on the reverse strand, counting down.
TCACCGGCCACATGGAGCAGACGGTGCCCGCCTCCGTGGAGCCCGACCGCCAGCAGGCCACATGGGCGAAGTCACGGCTCACTCGGATCATCATGGAGCCCTGGCGTCGCTGGGCCAACGGGTTCAGCTGTCTGTGTTTCGTGCTGGTGGGTGCACCGATGGCGATCCGCATGCGGAATGCAGACTTCCTGACCAGCTTCTTCCTTTGCTTCCTGCCGATCCTCCTCGTCTATTATCCCGTATTCATGCTGGGCGTCTCCCGCGTGAAGTCGGGTTCGCTTCCTGCGCCGGCTGTCTGGATGGGGAACGTGCTCGTCGCCCTCTGGGGACTGTGGCTCCTCCGCAGCGTCATCCGCCGGTAACGACGGCTGTGCCGCCGGGACGGCAGAAGTCTCGTCGCGGTGGCTTTTTCTCCTTCCACGACCTACGGTAGCGCATTCCCCAGAAGGTCGAAAAATCCAAAAGCTCCTCGAGCTTCCGCCGATCCCGGCTCGCCCACTTCTTCCTTCTGTTCGGTCCGTCGGATTTCTGGCAAAATTTTTGATCAGTCGTCGTTCACGAGGAGTTCCTCCATGCCACGTCCTGTCACCCTGTTCACCGGCCAGTGGGCCGACATGCCGCTGGAAGACTTGGCCCGCAAGGCCCGTGAGTTTGGCTACGGCGGCCTCGAACTCGCCTGCTGGGGCGACCACTTCGACGTGACGCGTGCCCTCGACGAGAGCGGCTACTGCGCCGCCAAGCGCGACACCCTCGAGCGGCATGACCTGTCCGTGTATGCCATCTCCAACCACCTCGTGGGCCAGGCCGTCTGTGACCGAATCGACGAACGGCACAAGTCGATCCTGCCGCCGCACGTGTGGGGCGACGGCAATCCGGCCGGCGTGAACAAACGGGCCGCCGAGGAGATGAAGCAAACCGCCCGCGCCGCCCAAAAGCTCGGCGTGTCGGTGGTCAACGGGTTCACCGGCTCGAGTATCTGGCATCTCATCTATTCCTTCCCGCCCGTGACTGAATCGATGCTCAGCGCCGGTTTCCAGGAATTCGCCGATCGCTGGCACCCGATCCTCGACGTGTTCGCGGAGTGCGGCGTGCGGTTTGCGCTCGAGGTGCACCCGACGGAAATCGCGTTCGACACGATCACGGCCCAACGGGCGCTCGAGGCGATCGGCCGCCGCGAGGAATTTGGGTTCAACTTCGATCCGAGCCACCTCCACTGGCAGGGCGTCGATTCGGTGGAGTTCATTCGCACCTTCCATGACCGCATCTATCACGTCCACGTGAAGGATGCCGTCACGCTGTTGAACGGACGCAACGGCATCCTCGGCAGCCACCTGAACTTCGGCGACCCCCGCCGGGGCTGGGACTTCCGGTCGCCGGGCCGCGGCGGCGTGGACTTCGAGGAGATCATCCGCGCCCTCAACCAGATCGGCTACGACGGCCCGCTCTCGGTGGAGTGGGAGGATTGCGGCATGGACCGCGAGCACGGCGCCGCCGAGGCCTGTGAGTTCGTTCAGCACCTCGACTTCGCGCCGAGCAAGCGGCAGTTCGACTCCGCGTTCGCCGAGGAGAGTTGAATCACGGCCGACATGCTGACGCTGCACCGTTGCCGTGTACTCACCCTGCTCCTGGCGGCAGCAGCGGTGCTGCTGCCGTCGTGGTCACGGGCCGGGGTCGCGGCCGAACCGGCGGCTGTGAAGACGGAGTCCCAACTCGACGAGGAGTGGATGGTCATCGTGGCCGGCCTCGTGCGTCGAGCCGAGGCCGGCGGCCACGGTGACCTCGCCGCGTTCATTCGAGGCTGGCAACTCCCCGACGAGGGCGAGCGTCAGTTCATCCTCACCATTCCCACCGTGTCTCCCACGTCCACGCCGCCCGACTGGCTCGACACACCGGCCGAACAGTCGATCTGGGAAGACTTTCTGGCGGCACGGCGGACCCGCGCTGCCGGCACGTTCGCCCTCGCGGTTGCAGCAGCCCAGTCGCAGACAACTCCGGCACGCCGCGCCGATCCAACCGCCGCCGAAAGGCCCGCGCTCGAACACCAGACGGCCGGGGCCATCCGGCTCCTCTATCGCGCCCTCCGTGACGATCCCGACCACGAGCGGGCGCGGGAGGCGGGCGGTTGGGTGAAGCGGGATGGACAGTGGGTGTGGCCGGAGACAGCGCGACGGCTCGACAAGGGGGAGGAGTATTCGCCCGAGTTCGGCTGGCTGCCACAGGGCCGACAGAAGCGCTACGCCGCCGGCGAACGCTACGCCCACGGACGCTGGACGAAGGCCGACGCAGCACGCCGTCCGATCACGTCCCCCGGCGACATCGACAAGCAGGGCTGGAAGTTCGCCTCCGATCACTGGCAGATCACCACCACCGCCGAAGAGAAGGCTGCCGCGAGCCTGGCCGTGCAACTGGAGGAGGCCCACACCGTCTGGCTGCAAATCTTCGGCGGATTTCAGTATGAGCCTGCAGAGTGGGAGCAGCGACTGGAGGGCCGCGGACGGCCGAAGGCCCTCGATGCCTTCGGGGCCAAGCTTGCGGCCAACCGGCAGGAGTACGTCGCAGCGCTCGAACCGCTCGAGCCGATGATCGCCCGCACGCAGGGCATCTATTGGACGCCCACACACACGGCCTGGTTCTTCGAGGGCGAGGGGCAGGAACCGACGACGGTGCATCACGAGGCCGCGCACCAACTGTTTGCCGAGAAGCGTCGCACGAGCCCGCTCGCAGGTGAGCGATGTGGCTTCTGGGCGATCGAGGCGGCTGCCTGCTACCTGGAGAGCCTGAAGCCGACACCATGGGGCTGGACCGTAGGTGGCCGCATGGCTGGCCGTGCTCCCATGGCACGGGAGAGGCTCATCGACGACGGCTTTTACGTGCCGCTGGCGGAGATCACCGCGATGGGGCGAAGCCGTTTCCAAACCGACGACCGCCTGCCGCAGATCTACAGCGAAATCTCCGGCCTCGCCGACTTCTTCATGAACGGACAGCGGGCGCGGTACCGCGAGGCCTTCGTCGAATATCTCGCCCGCATCTACACCGGCAGCGTCGACGCCGACACGCTGTCCCGCCTCTGCCGGAAGAGCTACGCCGAACTGGACGACGAGTATCGGCACCACATGGCCAGATGACCCCCGCGTTGACGGCGGTTCCCACGGGCTTTTACACTTCCCCCCACTTACCAACGAATATTTTGGAGAAGACCGTCTCATGGCTGCCCCCTCCGCCCCTGCCGCGCGCACGTCCCACGCCACCGACATTGATCGCCTCGCGATCGACACGATCCGCACTCTCTCGATGGACGCGGTCGAGGCCGCCAAGAGCGGCCACCCCGGCACGCCCATGGCGCTGGCGCCAGTGGCCTACACCGTGTGGACCGATTTTCTGCGGTACGACCCGGCCGAGCCCCTCTGGCCCAACCGCGACCGGTTCGTGCTCTCCTGCGGCCACGCGTCGATGCTGCTCTATTCGCTTATTCATCTGGCGGGTATCCGCCGGGCAGCGACACATGCTGCTTCCGGCAGTGGTTCCGCCGACGAGCCTGCCGTGTCGCTCGAATCGATCAAGAAGTTCCGCCAATTGGACAGCGTCTGCGCGGGCCATCCCGAGCACCACATGACCTCCGGCATCGAGACAACCACCGGCCCGCTCGGACAGGGCTGCGGCAACTCCGTCGGCATGGCGATGGCGTCACGCTGGCTGGCCGCCCACTACAACACGCCTGGCCACGTAGTCTTCGACTACGACACCTACGTCCTCTGCAGCGACGGCGACCTGATGGAGGGCGTGGCCACGGAAGCTGCCTCCATCGCCGGCCACCTCGGCCTCGCGAATCTCTGCTGGATCTACGACGACAACTCGATCACGATCGAAGGGGAGACCCATCTCGCCTTCAGCGAGAACGTCGCGAAGAAGTTCGAGGGGATGGGCTGGCGGGTCGAACACGTGGCCGACGCCAACGATACCGCAGCGCTCAAGCAGGCCCTGCAGGCTTTCAAAAGCGAGCAGCACAAGCCGACGCTCGTGATCGTGAAGAGCGTGATCGGCTACGGTGCGCCGAAGAAGGCGGGGTCGCACGAGTCGCACGGTGCGCCCCTGGGCGCGGACGAGATCAAGGGGGCCAAGGCAGCCTATGGCTGGCCCTCCGATGCCCAGTTCTTGGTGCCGCCGGAGGTGCCTGAACGATTCGCCAGGACGATGGGCGACCGCGGCCACAAGGCCCGCGAGGCATGGCGGAAGACGGTGGCCGACCAGGCCAAGGCGCACGCCGCGGTAGCGACGGAACTGGCAGCCTTCCTCGCCGGCCAGACGCCCGCGGGCTGGGAATCGGCCATCCCCTGCTTTCCCGCCGACGCCAAGGGGCTCGCCAGCCGCGTGTCGAGCGGCAAGGTGATCCAGGCGCTCAGCGGCGCCATCCCGTGGTTCCTCGGCGGCTCGGCCGACCTGGCACCTTCGACGATGACGCTCGTGCCGGGGGCCGGAGACTTTGGTCACGGCTCCTTCTCCGGCCGCAACTTCCACTTCGGCATTCGCGAACATGGCATGGCATCTGCCTGCAATGGCATGGCGCTCTCCGGCCTGCGTCCCTACTGCGCGACCTTCTTTGTCTTCCTCGATTACCTCAAGCCGGCCCTGCGGCTCTCCGCGATCGGCAACCTCGGCGTGATCTACGTGCTCACGCACGACTCGATCGGCCTGGGCGAGGATGGCCCGACACACCAGCCGATCGAGCAACTTGCCAGCGCCCGTGCCGTGCCCGGCCTGAGCGTGTTTCGGCCGGCTGACGCCAACGAAGTGGCGGAGACCTACCGTGAGGTCATCAGGCAGGCCGACCGCCCCGCGGTGATCGTGCTCTCCCGGCAGAACCTCCCCACGCTCGATCGCGCCGCCTATGGCTCGGCCGCGGGCGTTGCCAAGGGTGCCTACGTGCTGAAGGACGCCGCCGATGGCAAGCCTCAGTGCATCCTGATCGGCACCGGCAGCGAGGTGCAGCTTTGCCTCGAGGCCGCCGAGAAGCTGGCCGCCGAGGGCGTACAGGCCCGCGTCGTGAGCATGCCGAGCTGGGATCACTTCGAGTCGCAGGACGAGGCCTACCGGGAGAGCGTGCTGCCCACGGCTGTCACTGCACGGGTCGCCTGCGAGGCGGCCTGCGGCTTTGGGTGGGATCGCTGGATCGGCCCGCGGGGCCGATTCGTCGGCATGACGAGCTTCGGCGCATCGGGGCCGGCCCCGGCGCTCTACAAGCACTTCGGCATCACCGCCGAGGCGATCGCTGCCGCCGCGAAGCAGTCGATCGCAGCCAAGTAGGCCGCAGCGAGTCTTGAACGCGAGCAGCGGTTCGGGGCTGCCCACGCCCCGTCGCCGGACGTTCGCTTCGGGCATCCTGCCCTTCGCTCACTCGATGGCGGCCGCGCTCTCGGGACATGGACAGCCCCTCACGGATCCATCCGGCTTTAATAAAAGCCCGGAGCGTCAGCGATGGGATGGGCTCTGTCATCGGTGCCAGGCCCGGAAGACCCGGCCCGGCATGAAGAAAGCCGCACCTTTACGGCTGGTCTTCCGAGTCACCGATGACGGCGTCTTCTTCATCAATCCCGGCGGCCACCTTGCCGTCGTGATTCCTGAAGAGATGGTCGTCGCCGTGGAGATCTCCCGGCACAAGTCGCTTCACGTGGCCATCTTCGAAGAGCACGTGGTGGGTGCCGTCGGGATGGTTGCTGCTCCGTTCGCCACCGTCGTTCGGGGCATCGGCCATCAGCGGATGATGGGCACGCCGGCGATCGAGATTCGGCTGCAATGCTCCCGACCCATCACGATGGCCGAGCGTGTAGCCGTAGTCGCCCCCCATCGTCCTCACCATCTCCTCGAACTTCGGCGTGCCGACGGCCGCGTTGAGTTCCTCCAGCGTCGGCACTCGGAAGGTGCCACTTCTGGAAAGCGCCGTATCGGGACAGATGAGCGTGCCGTCGTCGGCCACCAGTCGCTGCTCCGAGACGAGCGTGGGGGCATAGAGCCCGGCCCGCGACAGCGGCCCTGAACTGGGCGGCGTGGGGAAGATCCGATGGGCGTCGGCATAGCCCTGAAGCGCCCCCGACGTCTTGAGCAGATTCCGCTCCGCCCGCCGGGCGCGAGATTGCGCGATCGAATCGAGCAGCAGCGGCGCCACGAGCACGCAGGCGGCGAGCGCTGTAGCGGCCACGATGACGCGATCGATCCAGGCACGGGAATTGCCCCGGTCCCCGCGACCCCTCGGCGGCGAATCCTCTGCTGAGAGGCCCCGCGGCATCGGAAGCGTCTGGTCGGCAGCCGCCTTGGCTGCTGCCTCCTGCTCAACGATGAACCGCATCGTGCGGCCCGCCAAGCCGGCCGGTGCCGAAAGGACGTCGCGATCACGTGCCAGCGGCTTGAGCGCCAGCTGCAACCGCTCGAGATCATTGCGCAGCCCAGGTCCGCTGTGCGGATCGGCCAACGCCATCTCAATCGTTTTCGATTCGGAGGGCTCGAGGGCACCCAGGAGGTGGCCAACAAGGTCTTCTCGCATGACAAATACTCACATCATTCGTGATTCACGACGAACCGTCAGTGGGGCGTCAGGTTCGTTTTCATCGCATTCATTCAATCAGGCCCCCCAACGCCATGGCCACTTTCCTGCCACGATTCGTTGAGTTTGAGCAGGGCGGCATGCAATCGGCTCTTCACGGTTCCCACCGGAATACCGAGTACATCCGCCGCCTCACGATACTTCATGCCTTGGTGGTAAACGAGTATCAGCGCACTCTTGAGCGGGTCGGCGAGTTCATCGACCGCCGACCGCACCCAGTTCTTCGCTTCCTCATCCTCCATCTTCTGATCAGCCGTCTGCTCGCTCCCCGACAGCATCTCCACGAGCGAACCGACGTCATTGTCGCCGCCCGTGCGATGATCGAGGCTCACCATCCGGTGGCGACGATTGCGACGCTGGGCATCGATGGCCTGATTGGTTGCGATCGTGTAGAGCCAGGGACGAAACCGGCGGCCGTCCTCGAAATTCTCCCGCTTCAGGTGGACCTGTAAAAACGTTGCCTGAAACACATCCTCCGCCATCTCCGAACTGCCGAGGTAGCGTCGCAGATAGCTGAACAATTCGCGTTCGTACCGATGAACGAGCGACTCGAACGCGGCCGCATCGTCCCCTGCCCGAACCCGACCAAACAGTTCCTCATCGGTCGTCCCCGCCCCCACCCCTAAGGGTTGCGTCAACGGTTCGACAGCCGATCCGCCGCCGGACCGGTTGTCGTGCCCTGAACTGGAGTGGGACTCGTGCAAATCCATCTGTCCTACGCGGGCAAAAAGGGAAAGGTTCGCGGAAAAAACCCCGACGCCGAAAGTTCGCTCGACGACACCACATGGGGCTGCCTGCCCAAGCCCGAGTATAGCCATGAATACAAGGGGGCGGGGATTTTCCGGCATGGCCGGGTGGGGTTTCGCAGAGGTGGTTTTGCCGATCCGATTTGACTTTTCCGGCTCCTGTCCCGACATTCCGGCACGGAACCGACGGCAGCCTCTGCCTCGCGATGCCGCCCCTCCGGCACGGACAGCCTCCATGGAACAGCGCTCGTCACCCGCCCCAGCACAGCCCTTCCGCTGGGCCACCCCCGGCGATATCAACGCCTTTTTTGGCCTGTCACTCGACAATCTCGCCGACCTGGTGCTGGCGGTGTCCCTCCTGGCCGCCGTCTTCGACTATCCGGCCCAGTTCGCCCTTTCCCACTTCGTGCCGGGGACGGCAGTAGGCGTGGTGGTGGGCGACCTCATCTTCACCTGGATGGCCTTCCGGCTGGCACGGAGAACCGGCCGGTCCGACATCACCGCCATGCCACTGGGGCTCGACACGCCAAGCACGTTCGGCATGGTCTTCTTCGTGCTCGGGCCCGCCTACGCCGCGTCGATCGCCGGAGGCATGGAGCGGGAGGCTGCCGCCCGCCACGCCTGGCACGTCGGCATGTGTGCGATCGTCGCCAGTGGGATTTTCAAGGTGCTCTGTAGCTTCGTCGCCGGCTCCATCCGCCGGATCGTGCCCCGCGCGGGTCTGCTCGGCAGCCTCGCGGCCATTGCCCTGGCCTTGATCACCTTCCTGCCGCTCCTGGAGATTTTCGATTCGCCGCTCGTGGGCCTCGCCTCGCTGGGCATCGTGCTGGCGGCGCTGACCGCGCAGATTCCGTTCCCCGGTCGTATTCCCGGAGCCCTGGCCGCTCTCGTGGTGGGCGGCATCGTCCATCTGATCGGAACCGCCACAGGCTGGATTCCCGCGGGTGCTGCGCATGCCGCGATCGATCCGCAGGCCGCGCTCTGGCCGGTGGAATGGCTGTCAGCCCTGAGACTGGAGTGGCTGGAGGCCTGGGGCGACACCGTGAAATATCTGCCGATCGTGATTCCCTTCGCACTCGGGACGGTCGTCGGCGGCATTGACTGCACCGAGAGCGCCGCAGCGGCGGGCGATGAATACGACACCGGCTCCATCATCGGCGTCGAAGGAATCGCCACGATCATCGCCGGAGCCTGTGGCGGTGTGATCCAGACCACGCCCTACATCGGGCACCCTGCCTACAAGGCGATGGGCGGACGCGCGGCCTACACGCTCGCCACGGCGGTCTTCATTGGAATCGCCGGCCTCACCGGCAGTTTTGCCTACCTGTACCAGGCCATTCCCGGCCCGGCGATCCTCCCGATCCTCGTCTTCATCGGTCTGGAGATCACCGCCCAGAGTTTTCATGCCACACCGCAGCGGCACTATCCGGCCGTGGCGATCGCGTGCGTGCCGGCGCTCGCCGCACTCGTGACGATCCAGGCCGACAAGCTCATCGCCGCGGGGGCCGTCCCGACCGGCCCGCTGGCCCGTGAGCTCTTCTCGATCCGCCTCCTCTCCTCGGGCTTCATCGTCACGAGCCTGCTCTGGGCCGGCCTGCTGGCGGCGCTCATCGACCGGAAGCTTCTGGCGGCTGCCGGCTGGTGCCTGGCCGCCGCTGCCTGCACGCTCTGTGGCGTGATCCATTCCCCATTCGCCGACGGCCGGCTCTTCCTGCCATGGGACATCGGGAATCTTCCCGCCGAGGCGACCGGCCGCGGCCCGCTCACGCTCGCGGCGGCCTACGCCCTGCTGGCCTCGCTCTTCGCCGCATGGCAGTTCATGCGGCCCACGCCGGAGAATCGCGATCCTGCGACCAGCACCGAAGAGTAGGCCGACAACAAGACTGCGTCCTCTGCACCCTCCCCGGTGGCGGCACGACTGAGGGATGCGGGATCGCTCCAGTTGGCACATCGAAGGGTCAACAACGCCACCATCCCACCCGCGGACTCGAATGTTTCGTCATCCCTATCGAGAAGGTCTCGATTTCGCCGCACTCTTTTTTCGGGTCGTGATCACTCGTCCGTGGGGTGGCGGTATGGCGTCTCTGCGGGAGATGCCGCTCAATTTTCTTCTCGCATGCCGCGCGTTCTTCGTCTTTGAGAACGCCCACCACTATTTTCGTGCGCTCCTCGAAAAGAATCCCGCACGGGCATTGCTCAAGACTCGCAGCGGCCTCGATATCGTCTTCCGACAAAACCTCTACGATGCCCGAATTCTCCGCGAGTCCTTCCTGGAGCGACCGTACCTAGCCGGCGGACTCACGCCCGCCGTCATCCTTGACATCGGCGGCTACATCGGCGATTTCGCAGTCTTCGCGGCAAAGCACCTCGGTTCGCGAGTGATCGTCTACGAGCCGACCGAGGAGAATCTGGAACTGCTGGAGGAAAACGTCGTCCGCAACAACCTGCAGGACCTCATCGAGTTCCATTCCTGTGCCCTTGCAGCCGCGGAAGGAAGCATGGGACTTTGGATTCAGAAATCCACGGCGGGTGAGATACACGTCTCATCCACCACCTACGGAACTCACTCTACCGCCCCGGTGCGCAGGATCGTGGAGAGCACGACGCTGCCCAGGATTCTTGAACGACATGGGCTCACCAGCGTCGATCTTCGAAGGTCGACATCGAGGGCGGTGAATACGACGTCTTCGAGAGTGCGCCTGATCACGTCTTCGCTGGCATCCATAACATTGTGTTCGAATACCATCCCATTCAAGGCTATGAGCCGCGACTGAGGGTGATTGAAGACCGGCTCGTCAGTCTTGGCTATCGAGTTCACCGCCACGGGTCGCTCGTGAGGGCACGCAGACCATCGCCAGAAAGGAGACGCGGGTGACATGCGACGTCCGCTCTACTATTTCAATCCCTACGGAGGAAACTTCGGCGATGCGCTCGGCCTCGAAATCGTCCGGAGAATGACGGGCGAAGACGTACTCGCGGTTGAATTAAACACACGGAAGCGGACGGGTCCGGGCATTGTCGCATTGGGCTCCATCTTTCATTATGTCGTGGACGGAGACATCGTGTGGGGAACGAGCATCAACCCGTACTGGCAAAAGAGAAAGCGACACCGACGCCTTGATATCCGTGCCGTCCGAGGGCCCCTGTCTCGTGAATACATCGAGACACGCCTGGGTCATAGCTGCCCGAGCGTCCATGGTGATCCGGCCCTGTTGACTGCGATGCTATTCCCGGAGAAAGCCCCGTCGCCTGTTCGCCGTTTCGGTATTGTCCCACACTATTGGGACAGGGATGCAACGCGATCATTCGCCGATAGCATCTCTCCGACGGCCCACTGGGAGGAAGTGATGACGTTCATCCTGGGCTGTGAGCTGGTGGTCGCGAGCTCTCTCCACGCACTGATCGTCGCCGAGGCGTTTGGCATTCCGGCACGGTGGTGGCATTCCGCGAGCCTCGGAAGTGCCCGCACTGAGGGCGTCTTCAAGTACAACGATTATTACGCTTCCACGAATCGCAGGCTGGATGACTGGGCGTCCAGCATCGATGAGGCGATCGAGATGGGCGGCAAGGAGCCCATTCGTGGTTACGATTACGCAGCCCTGATCGGCTCCTTTCCGAGATCCGAGTTCTGTGCCTCATGAGCATTCCCTCCGTTTCGACACTCGTTGTCCTGCTCGGCAACGCTCGCGGAGGGGAAAAAACATGGCGTACCATGTATGCCAACCTTCTTGATCCCCTGAATGCCGATCTCGCGCTCCTCTTCGGCCGCTGCGCCGACCATTCAGCCTCTCTTTACGAAAGGGCGACGTACGTGTGGGAAGTTGAGGAGCCTGCTGACTGGGGTGACCATTACAGACAGCGATGTGCCACTCAGAATTGGTCGATGATGGCCGATCGCTATAAACGAACGGGCATCATGTGCGGCACCGGGAAGTTGAAAGGCAGCGGTGCCATCATCTTGGCACTCCGGGACGCTCTGCTCGGCTACAAGGAATTCCTGACGCGGTATGATCGAATCATCCTGACCCGGTCCGACTTCTTTTACGTCGCCACCCACCCTGATCTACCCAACGACGCGATCTGGGTCGTGGAGGGGGAGGATTACGGTGGAATCACCGATCGTCACCATGTTTTCCCTTCGCGGCTGTGCGACCAGGCCCTCGGCGTGCTGGCTTACATGGACAGCAATTCCTTGCTGGATCGAATCAGCACGACAGAGAAGTACAACCCCGAGATGTTTCTGTTGGACATGTTTCGGTATCACCGAATCGACGCCTCGATACGAAGGTTCCCGAGGGTGCAGTTCACCGTAGCCACCAGAGATGACAGCACGCGATGGCGGAAGGCGATGGTCGCGATGCCTGGCGATGAGCAGCTGCTCGTCAAGTATCCTTCCGAATATCGGGATGCAATGAAATTGAGCGAGACCGACTTTGACTACACGCGATTCCAGCGATTCATGCTGTGGCTGTTCGGTGGCTGAAGGCAACCCGTGACGTGCCCGGCCTGCGGCAGTCGGTGGATGAAGCCGTCTTCACATCGACCGGGTTGGATTTCCGGCGCAGACTTGCATCACTCGAGCCCGTAGGCGCCAGCCATCGGAATGTCGAGGCCGGTACGGCTGGCGAACTGTGTCCGCGACAGGAACCGCGGCTCGAGGTTGAACGTGAAGCCGACGTTGTTGCGGCTGTAGTCGACGTTGAAGCCAAACGTCATCAGGAACGATTCGCCGATCCGCACGAGCTGGAAATTCTGCCCGATGTTCATCCCCTTGAGGTTGAGCGCCGTGCCGAAGGAGCTCGCCCACTTGGGGCTCATGCGGTAGGTGTAGGAGCCGGTGAGCACGCTGGCGTCGATCGGACCGCCGAATTCATTGAAGCCTATATAGAAGCTGCCGCGGGGCGTGCGGTTCAGCAGCGCGCCGAAGGTGTAGAGCTGCTGGCCGCCGGTGAAGAAGTCGACGTCGGCGGTCGACAGCAGCGTGGTGCGGTCGCCCACGTGCCAGCGGAAATCATACTGCCAGAGGCCGAGCGTCTGGCCGAAGTTCTGGCTCGTCGTCGGAAAGAGTTCGCCGTCCACGTCGAAGACGATCCAGTCGATGATCCGGCGGTTACCCATCGGGCCACGCTTCGTCTGCCACCGCTGCCGGGCGCCCAGTCGGAAGACCGTCAGGTCGTTGGCAATCTCCGTCGGGCCGGTCACCCAGCCGCCCATGCCGCGGCGGACGGCATAGGTCCGCGGATCGTATTTATTGCTCGGGCCGAACACGAAGGGCGCCCCCAGCGGCGTGGCCTGGCCCGGAATCGCGCCGTAGTCCCAGTAAGGAATGTTGCGCCGATACTGATTGATCGTGTCGTCGTCGATCTGATCGTACAGCGGAAACTGGTCGATGCTCTGCGTGCTGTTGGCATAGGAGAACTCCGCCTCCCAGACAACCTTGTGGGCGAGGCCGTGCACGTTCCAGAGCTGGCTCTCCACGGTATTGTCGGTCGTCCACATCGGCAGCGTGGAGCGGACGCCGACCTGCCCGTAAGCCCGATCGATCGGCGACTGCGTGATGTCCTGCCCCCAGTGGGCCAGTTCGCCGAGGGCATAGGGAACGAGCTTCACCACGCCCGCCTGGAAGGGCAGGTCGATCTCGTGCCGCGTCGCCAGCCGCTCGCCAATCACGTTGTTTTCGTAGGGAAGCGTCGTCCAGATGCTCGACCCCTGCCCCGCCGTGGGCGTCTGCGGCAGGTTTTGTCGCACGTACGACACGCCCGAGTGCTGATACCACGTCAGCGAGTCCTGCACGAGCGGCTGCCCCAGCCAGTAGTGGTCGAGCCGCGGCCACCACTCGCTCTGGGTGAAGAACGGGTTGACGCGGGCGCTCGTGAGCAATCGCAGTTCGCGATTCTCGATCGGCCTGCGAAGGTCGAGCCAGGTGCGCTGTTCATACCCTTCCTCCCACTCCGCCTCGTAGTATTCCTCGAGGAAGTTCATGTCGCTGATCCAGCCGACCGTGCCGCGGGCCTGCCAGCCGCCGAAGAAGCTCTCGGTGCTACCGCCGAGATCCTGCCGGTGCCGCCAGAACGAACGGCCGCGGAACGTGCGGTTGGGATAGCCCGGATAGGTGAAGTCGCGTCGGTAGAGACCGAGATTGTCCTGCCCCACGTCGCCGATGAACCAGGCGTCGAGGTCACCGCTGGCGGGTCCGCCGAAGCCGAGGAAGTCGGGCCGGTTGTAGAGCAGTGACGTGCCGCCGCCGGGACCGCGAAGGCTCAGGTAGTCAACGTCGAAGTCCCAGTCGACGCCGTCGGGCGGCCGCCGCCAGCCGAACACTTGGAAGGCGTCCCAGCTGGTGAGCAACTGCGTGCCGAAGATGCGGTCGTTCTTGATCTGGGCATTGTTGATATAGAAGGTCGGCTTCTTCGCATTGGTCGCCAGCACCGGCCACCAGAGTATCGGCACGCCGCCGACCGTGACCGTGTTGTTGCGGCTCGTGATGAACTGCTGGTGTTCGACGGCCGGCTCACCGGTGACGGGATCGATCGCCCGCTGACCGCCGGGCCCGGCCAGTGGCACCTGCTCGTCGGTGAACTCGAGTTCGCGGGAGCGGAACTCCCAGCTTGGCACGCCCAGACGGCTCGAGGTGAGGCCCGTCTGCTGGGCGACGAAGCGGCTGCGGTCCACTTGGCGGAGCACGTCGGCACGCAGTCGCACCACGCCGGAATAGTTGTCAACCGGGGTGAGCACCGTGGCACCGGTGATCACCCCGCTGGACCGCGGCACGTCGTAGAACATGCTTACCGCCTCGACGACCCGCTGTCCCTGGCGGAAGACGACGTTCCCCTCCATGTAGAGCTCCAGCGGCACATCACCGGCCTGGGCTGCGTTGCCTTCGAGGTCGGGCTGCGACTGACCGCGGGTCCAGATCACGAGACGGTCGGCGGAGATGTCGAGTGGGCCGGCCGGATCGACGCCGTCCACAACGAGGTTCACACCCGACGTGATCACCGCCACCCACTCGTTGCCCGCCGGACTGGGGAACCAGCGGATGTTGAGCGGCACACTCGACCGTGGGAAGGCCCGCAGCCGACGGGCAGTCGTGGCGGTGTTCACCTGAGGCACCGGAGCCGCGCCGAATTCGCTGAACTGCGCCCGCTGGATCGGTTCCTCCGTCGCGGCATCGGACTCGGCGTCGGCGTCGTACGCGACCGGCACGACACGGTCGGCGGGCGCATCGTAGATCGGAGGCGTGCCCGCGGTGGGCACGATGCTGGCAAACTCAAGGGTCGGCTCGCGTTGCATCCAGAAGCGGCCAGTCCAACGCGGACCACGGACGGTCGTCGCGGCGACATCAGCAGTGGTGGTTCCTGATCGCACCGATACATTCCCTGCCATGCGAACAAGCATGCTGCGAACGGCCGGTTGTTGCGTCTCCTCCTCGTCACCTGGTTCGCTGACGATCGATGCCGCAGGCTCCTGTTCGATCCACAAAACCGCCTCGTGGGCCACCGCCTCAGTCGCCCCCTGCGTGATCCGCACGCCGCCAGTCAGGTGCCAGACGTCGTAGGAGCCCTCCGTCCACCGCGCGGCCTGTGTGGCGTTGATCGTGGCCTGCTCTCGCGGATCGGCTGATGGCACCTCGATTCTTCCCGCCTCGGCGATTGCTGCTGCCAGCCCACGGGCAGGCAGCGAGGCGAGCGCACCGGCGGTGGCGGTTTCCCTGAGCGGCTGCACGGCGACGGGTGGCTGTGCCACGGCCTGTCGCATGGCGACGAGCGTCACAACGGGCGCGAGCACGCATGCCATCAGCAACCGACACGCACCGAGCCGCAGGCGCGCAGACTCTCCGCGCGACGGAGCGCGAGCCCGATGTCGCGAGGGCGCAGCGGTGGCGTGGTTGAGCGGGAGCAACACGCGGGAAAGAGCGTCTCGAGGGGGCGGAAATGGGCCGATTGACAAAAAGCGCGGGACTATAGGAGTGCCTGCGCCGACGGGTCAAGGCGTTGCCCCCGCCGCTGAGACTCCGCAAGTCGTGGCTGCAAAGGGGGTTACCGACGTGCACGCGCCCAACGAAATCAGACCGCAGGCCAGTTGTTGCCGAGTCGTTCCGCAACGACCTGCCGCCACAAGCCAGGCAGCATGGGGGATCCGGAGAGCGACCGTTCTGGCAACCCAGGCAAGCTTCATCTTCACGCCAGCTTCCCAGCCTGCTTCTTCCCGCCGCGGTACCATACTCCTCGGGACTGCGTGGATCGCTCTCTGCCCGCCGCTCCGGCGGGTTGCCCGCGCCGCCCTGCCCCCGCCCT
This sequence comes from Pirellulales bacterium, assembly GCA_044376405.1. Taxonomy (GTDB): domain Bacteria; phylum Planctomycetota; class Planctomycetia; order Pirellulales; family UBA1268; genus CAMCQY01. Next base: position 4,024 of record JBILKZ010000044.1, on the reverse strand, counting down.
TCGCCCTTTCCTTCCACGCACACGCGAGAATTTCGATCCATGCGAGCGGTTCCCGATCGTGTCGCTAACTGGCTCGTCCGTTACCGCACGCCGCTGGCCTGCCTTGCGGTGGTGGTCACGATCCTGTCGGTGGTGGAGTCGCGGCGACTCGAATTCGTCCGTTCGATCGACACGATGTTCGACCGCACCGACCCGGCGCTGGTGCCATACCGTCGAATGATTCGCGCGTTTGGTTCGAGCGAAGTGGTGCTGGCGGCCTACGACGACCCGGAACTCTTCTCCACGGCGGGCATCGAAAAGCTCCGCGCGCTCACCGACACGCTCGCCGCGCTCCCGGGCATCGCCTCGGCCACGAGCCTCGCCGATACGCCGCTGGGCAACCGCATCATCGAGATCGAAACAAACCCTGCGGCGCGGAGGCTCGTCGAACTCCTGGAAGGGTATGCCGTCGGCACCGACCACCGCACCGCGGCGGTCGTCTGCGTGCTGAAGTCTCCGGCTGCGGCGTCTCGCGACACGTCTACGCAAGCGACTCCGCGGCCGCAGGCGGACTTTCGCGCCGATGCGATCGACCGCCTCCGCGCCGTCATGGCCGACCTGCCCGCGGGCACCGTCGCAGGGGAGCCGGTGATGCTCCGCGACGGGTTCGCGATGCTGAAGCGTGACGGCAATCTCCTGGGCACGGCCAGCGCGGTCCTGGCCGGCGCGGTCCTGCTGGCCTCCTTCCGCAGCCTCCGCTGGCTTATTGTGCCGCTGGCGGTCGTGCTCCTTGCCCTCTGGAGCACGCGGGGCGTGCTGGCCGTGATCGGCCTCAAGCTGACGATGGTCTCGACCATGCTCTCGGCGATGGTCACGGTGGTGGCGATCGCCACCGTCGTGCACGTGATCGTCGAGTTTCGGCGGCAGCGGGAGGAGGGCCTGCCCCCCGCTGCAGCGCTCGAACGCACCATCTCGATCCTGTTTTGGCCGGTGGTCGGCTCGATCGCCACCGACGTGATCGGATTCGGCTCGCTCATCGCCAGCCGTGTGGGACCGGTGCACGACTTCGGGATCATGACGAGCGTGGGTGCGGTGATGGTGCTCGTTGCGACGGCGCTCGTCGTGCCATTCCTGGCGCTGTGGGGACGCTTCGACGCCGATCCACAGCGGGCCTGGGGCGAGGGTGTGCTCGAACTCGGACTCGACGGGCTCGTGCGGCGGATCGTGCGGCATCCCGGCCCGATCCTGCTTTGGTCGACGCTGCTGGTGGCCGCTGCGGTGGCGGGCATGCGGTGGCTGGAGGTGGAGACCGATTTCACCCGCAACTTCCGTCGTTCGAGCCCGGTGGTTGCCTCATACGACATGATCGAGACTCGCCTGGGCGGGGCCGGCGTCTGGGACGTGCTCCTGCCCGCTGGCGAAGCGATCGATGGGAAGGTGCTCGGCGACATGGCCCGGCTCGAGCACCGGCTGCGGACCGAGGTCACGATTCCCGATCCTGACGGGCGAGCGGTGCCCGCCCTCACCAAGGTGATGAGTCTGGCCGATGTGATGGCGGCTGTGTCGCCGATACCCCTTGAGCGACTGCAGAGCACGCGGGTGGGCAGTTGGCTCGTGACCGGTGCGCTCGACGTGCTTCAGAAGCAGGTGCCGCAGTTGAGCCGCACGTTTATCGGCCGCGATCCCGACGACGGTTCGACCTGGCTGCGGGTGATGCTGCGAGCCCACGAGCGGCAGCCGGCGCCGCAGAAGCGGGCGATCATCGAACAGGTCAACCGGATCGTGGCCGAGGAGTTTCCGGCCCGGGACGGGCGGCCGGCCGGTGCGGTGACGGGCTTCTTTGTGCTCCTGTCGCAACTGGTGGATCGCATGCTCTCGGACCAGTGGCTGACGTTCCTGCTGGCCGCAGCGGGGATCTTTCTGCTCCTGGCCGTGAGCTTTCGCAGCCTGCTGGTGGCGACGGTGGCGCTGGTGCCCAATGCCCTGCCGATCTTCGTGGTGCTCGGACTGCTGGGCTGGGCCGGCGAGCGGATCAACATGGGCACGGCGATGATCGCCGCGGTGTCGATGGGCCTCTCGGTGGACAGTTCGATCCACTACCTCGCGGCCTTCCGCCGCCGGCTCGCGGCGGGGCAGCCGATCGCCGCCGCACTCGAGACCGCCCACCAGACCGCCGGCAGGGCGATGATCTTCTCCACGCTCGCGCTCGTGATCGGGTTTCTCGCGCTCACCACCAGTGGGTTCATCCCCACGGTGTCGTTCGGTGCACTCTCCTGCCTCACGCTCACCGGTGGCCTGCTTGGCAACCTCGTCGTGCTCCCCGTGCTGCTCTCGCTGCTGGGCCCGTGGCTTCGTCCAGGCTGTCGAACTGACGCAAACACGCTACATTCGTCGCTTCCGACCACCGCAGCCAGGAGCCTCTCATGACCCAGGAATTTTCTCACCTCCGTGCCGGCGGCGCCGCCGGTGGCATCGTCGCCGATCCGACCGCGAGGCCCGAAGCGATCGATGCCGATGCCATCGTCACGTTTCTTACCGAGGGGGGCATCGGCTCCGGCGCCGTCGCCGAGATCGACCGAGCGACCGCTGGGCTCCTCTCCAGGCTGGCTGCCGCCGGGGAAATCACCGGCAAGCGGTATGAGTGCGTGCCGATCCTCGCGGCTCCCGGGCTCAAGGCCGGTCAACTCGTGGTTGTGGGCCTCGGCAAACGCGAGGATCTCGACGCCGGCGTGCTCTACCGCGCGGCGGCGACGGCCTCGAAGCATCTCGCCGGCCGTCCCCGGTCGAAGGTCGCGTTCGTCGCCGATGGCTCCTGGTCGACCCGGCAGACGGAGCAGGCTGTGGCCGGCGCGGCTGTCGGCATGGTCGGGCAGGATCTCTACCGTGCCGAGAAGAAGCGGACCCGGTTCGGCAGTACCGTCTGGCTGGTGGCGACGCCCGAGGCCGTCGCGCACGGAGTGGTGATCAGCGAGGGCGTGAATCTGGCGCGACGGCTGGTCAATATGCCGCCCGACGACCTCTATCCGCAGACCTTTTCCGAGGAGGCGGCGGCCGTGGCCGGCCGCACCGGAATGGAGATCGAGATCTGGGACGAGGAGCAACTGGCGCGGGAACGCTGCCACGCGATCCTCGCGGTCGGCCGTGGCTCCAACCGTGCCCCCAGGCTCGTAATCCTCCGCTACCGCGGACCGGGCGCTCGCGATGGCCAGCCCGACATTGCCTTGGTCGGCAAGGGCGTGACCTTCGATTCGGGTGGCCTCTCGCTCAAGCCATCCGATTCGATGCTCACGATGAAATGCGACATGTCCGGAGGGGCCGCCATGCTGTCAGCGGCGGCCACGATCGCGGCGCTCAAACTGCCGGTCAACCTGGTGGTCGCGATCGGCCTCGTGGAAAACATGACCGGCCCGGCCGCCTACAAACTCGGCGACGTGATCACGGCGCGAAGCGGCACGACGATCGAGGTGCACAACACAGACGCCGAGGGTCGGATCGTGCTGGCCGATGTGCTTGACGTGGTCCGCGGCTTCAAGCCGAAGCGGATCATCGACGCCGCCACGCTCACCGGCGCCTGCATGGTGGCACTGGGGCATGACGTTGCAGGGCTCTTCACCAACGACCAGGCCTGCTGCGACGACCTCGCCCGGGCGTCCCGCGCCGTTGGCGAGCCGGTCTGGCAACTGCCGATGTATGCCGACTACGACGATCAGATCAGGAGTGAGGTCGCCGACATCAAGAACGTCGGCGACGGCCGCTGGGGTGGCGCCATCACGGCGGCGAAGTTCCTCGAGCGTTTCGTGGGCGGCATCCCCTGGACCCACGTCGACATCGCCGGCCCGGCATTCGCCGAGAAGCCCCGCCCGTGGATCGACGGCGGCGGCACCGGGTCCCTCGTGCGACCGCTGGTGGAACTTGTCCGCGGCCCGGAGTGAGGCGGCTCATAAAAGCCCCCGGCGCGAGCCGGGGGATATGGGCATCCGGCTCCCGGGAAATCCCATCGCTTGCGCTCCGGGCTTGTATGAACCCTCCCGTCATCCCATCGTTT
>JBILKZ010000268.1:0-3127 GCA_044376405.1 Pirellulales bacterium | reverse complement strand
TGCGGCGTCTCGGCGGCAATCGCCACCGGTGCCGCCTGCAAGGCGAAGAAGGAGGAGCTGTCGCTGGCGATCGGCCTGTCGCTTCTGTTCACCGTGGCGATGATGGTGGCGATGCCGCCGTTCATCCAGTGGGCTGGAATCGACCCGATCGTCGGCGGCGCATGGCTTGGCGGCACGATCGACGCCACGGGCGCGGTGGTGGCCGCCGGCGAGATGCTCGGCAAGGAACTCGACGACAAGCGGCCGGCCGAGGTGGCTGCGACGGTGAAAATGATCCAGAACTCGATGATCGGGATCATCGCCTTCGCCGTCGCCGTCTACTGGGCGGGGTGGGTGGAGCGGGAGTCGTCTGGCCCGCGGGTGTCGCTCGCCGCCGAGGCCTGGGACCGGTTCCCCAAGTTCATCCTTGGGTTCGTGGCGACCTCGGTCGTCTGCTCGTTCCTCTTCACCCGCTCACCGGAGACGGCCCTCTGGGTCGACGGTGCCACGCTCTCGTTCACGTCACGGCTGCGTGGCTGGCTGTTCTGCGTCGGCTTCGTCTGCATGGGGATCCAGACCGTGTTCCGAGAACTCGCGCCCTACCTCGCCAGTGGGCGACCACTGCTGCTCTACGTGCTCGGCCAGTGTCTCAACCTCGCGCTCTCGCTGGCGATGGCGAGCCTCACCTTCGGCTGGCTGTTCAGGAAGGTGGTGGAGCCGTGATCCATCCCCGCCTTGCCGGGCCACTGCGGTTGGCGGCATGCGCCGGCATCGTCGCCCTGACGTGGCTTGTTGTTCTTCCACGGGTTGGCCGCCTGCCGCCGATTGCACGGCACGTCCGCGTGATGGAGAACCGGCACGTGAATCCGTCGGCGATGGTCTACACCGAACTTGAGCGGCTCCCGCTCCGCCCTGACTGGGCGCACGAGGAGATCATTCTCTGGCCCTGAGCCGGCTTGGATTGGCCTCCACTCATCTTGTCGGGCATCACCCGCGGAACTCGAACTTGTACCGCCCCGGCATCGGCACGGGGTAGAGGCCGTCGGAATTGCGCTGCAGCGGCGCCGGGGAATCGTCGGTCAATTCCGCGACGTCCGCGGTGAGGTCGTCGGGGCTGCTGAGCATCTCGTCGAACGTGACCGTCCGGCCGGTGTGCGCCGCGACACGCCCCATGGCGGTGACGAGGCTTGCCTCGGCGCCGCGGACCGCCTCGTTGTAGCTCGCACCGGAGTGGATCGCCGCCATGAGGTGCTCCCACTCCAGGCGGTAGGGGTTTTTCTCTGGCTGGGATGCGGTCCAGAGGATGTTGTCCTTGGACATCTGCTGGCCCTTGTAGATCGTTGACTTGGCGGGCGCGTGGCCGCTGGCGGAGATCGCGAACGCTCCCTTCGACCCCTGGCCGAAGACACCGAACTTCTGCTCGCAGTCTTTCATCGTGCGGCCCGAATAGAAGAACTTCGTGCCGTCGGCGAAAGTCCATTCGACGCCATAGCTGTCGAAGTTTTGGTCGTCGAGCTTGCCGCGGAAATGCCGGCCGCCGGTCGCTTCGACTTTCACCGGCCAGGCGTTCTTCATCCAGCAGACCTCGTCGACGTGGTGCACGTAGAAATCGCTGAACACGCCGCCGCTGGCCCAGAGGAAGCTGTGGAACCGCTTGGCCTGCCAGAAGAGTTCGCTCATGCCCTCGGGCGGGCCGGGATAGAGGTCCATCGGCTGCACCGGCCCATGCTCGCGGTAGCCGTGGAAAGCGATCAGCTCGCCCGCCTCGCCGTTCTGCAGCCGGTCGAAGAGTTCGCGGCGAGCCTCGCTGTGGCGGCACATCAGCCCCACGCCGACCTTGAGGTTCTTGGCGTCGGCCTTGGCAGCCAGTTCGATGATCCGCTTCGTGCTCGGCCCGTCGATCGAAATCGGCTTCTCCAGAAATGCGTGAACGCCCTTCTCGATGGCGTAGGCGAAGTGTGCTGCCCGGAAGCCGACCGGTGTCGCGCAGATCGCGATGTCTCCGGGCCGCAGGCAGTCGATGGCGGCCTTGTAGGCGTTGATGCCGACAAAGCACCGCTCCTCGGGCACGTCGACGTGCTCCTTGAACTGCTCTCCAAGGCCCCGGCGGCGGGAGTCGATCGAGTCGAGAAAGAGGTCGGCCATCGCCACGAGCTTGAGGTTCGCACCCGGCACGGAGAGCGCGTCGGCGGCAGCACCGCCCCCCCGCCCTCCGCAGCCGATCAAGGCGACACGGATCTCGTCGCTTCCGGCCGCATGGGCGGCGGGCATCGTGCCGGCGAAGGCGGCGAGCGACGTGGCCGCGGCAGCCCGGCCTGTGGTGCCGAGGAATCCGCGGCGGGTGGTGGCATTGCCGATGGAAAGTGGGGCGTGTGAGCGCGAGGGCATCGGATGGTCTCCAGAAGAGTGTCCGCCAGTATAGCCGGGGCCACCGGTGCCCTTCCGAGAAACTCTTCAGTATTGTCGTACCGGATTCTGCGCCGCGTTCGATCCCTGGAACGCGTTTTGCTGACTGCAAACTGCGATCTGCCGATCCTACCCGTGGGAGTGACTGGTCAGAAACTGACAAGCGCCCTCACGCCGGCGATCAACGCGGGTTCCGCCGACCGGAGCGCTGGCACGACGTACTGCAGGTCCGGAGTGATGCGGACGGCACGAGTGAGCTCGTAGTTGTAGAAGCACTCGATGCCCTGGCCATTGCCGATTGGGCCAAACTGCGACGTGATCAGGGTGCCGATCTGGGGGCTGGTGGAGGCGTAGTACCAGCCAACACCAAACGTATCGTCGCGCCTGGTTCGGCCAAGCACGTTGCCCCCCACGCCGAAGCTCAGGAACCCGTCGATCGGGCTCGTGTTCGGATCCGCGATACCCGCGCGGCCGAATGGGCCCCAGCCCCGCGTTTCGTCAGCCGGATCGACGAACAGATACTGATCGAAGTTCCAATACAGGCACCACGATCCCTGGATGGTCGGCGTCGCCACGTTCGGGTAAGGAATGTAGGCCTCGGAGATCGACGTGTAGGTGCGGCTGTTCCAGGTGCCGCCCAGAAGCTGGTGCCCCGGGCGGCCGAACCAGTTCGTGGGCACCCGCACGGCCGCCGACAGGAGCATGCCGTCGTTGAAGAGTGTGTCGAAGCCGCTGGTTGCCG
>JBILKZ010000043.1:0-27937 GCA_044376405.1 Pirellulales bacterium | reverse complement strand
GCCCCGGCCGCAGCGGCAGACCGGGCTGTCTGGATCACGGGAGCCGAGTGGGTGGCGATGACTTCACCGCCCCGCTTGATCCGCACGCGATGATCAGCCTGCTTGAGATCGATCTCCGACAAATCGTGCTCTTTCATGAGCTCGATGAGTCGGCGGACCTTCTTCACGTTGAATAGATCACCCGGGTTTTCTGCGGCACTCATGAGGGGGCACCCATCTCCTTGGCATTCAAGCTATCTTGTCGAGTGCTGGCGAAGGTAGCCCCTTGCAGTCGTTTCAGTCAAGGTAATCAGCCGGCCACCAGAGAATTCCTCCCCGAAGATCCCTGTCCGGGGCCGTTCTGCTGGCAACCGTAGCGACCGCCGAAAACACCACCGGAATGCACCGTTCATGCCCCCAACCGACCTGCCACGGCTTCCCCGCCGAAACCGCGAGTCGAGCAAACACGATTATGGACGGGTCGTCATCGTGGGGGGGGCCGCCGGTATGGCCGGGGCGCCGGCACTCGCCGCCATGGCGGCGTTGCGGAGCGGCGCAGGGCTTGTCGAGGCCCTGGTGCCCGAGCACGTCGCCGCGATCACCGCAGGCTTCGACCCCTGCGTGATGACCCACGGCCTGCCGGGACGGATCGAAGGCACGTTCGCCACGACCGCCCTCCAGGAGATCGAGACCTCCGCCCAGCGGGCCGACGCCGTGGCCATCGGCCCCGGACTCGGCCGCTCCGACGCGGTCATTCAGATCGTGTCGCACCTCTGGCGTCATCTGCCACAGCCTGCCGTCTTCGACGCCGACGCCCTCTGGGTGCTCGCCCACGTCGACCGAGGGCTGCTGGGCAGTCACGCCGGCCCGCGGATCCTCACGCCGCATGCCGGCGAGATGCTCAGGCTGCTCGGTGCCGATCCGTCATCCGCCCGCGCCGGCGATCGGGCCATGCTCGAGCGAGAGGCTGCCGCGTTGGCCGGTGCGATCGACGCCGTGATCGTGCTCAAGGGTCCGGCAACGCTGATCGTCGACCGCACGCGACAGTCGCACAACGACACCGGCAATCCCGGCATGGCCACGGCCGGCACCGGGGATGTGCTCACGGGGGTCACGGCCGCGCTGCTGGCGCAGGGACTCTCGCCCTTCGATGCAGCGAGTCTCGCCGTCTGGGTGCATGGCCGCGCGGGCGATCTCGCCGCGGAGGCCCTCGGCGAGATCTCGATGACGGCCCGCGACCTGCTCGAGCGATTGCATGTCGCGTTTCGGGAAGTGACCGCGTAATGTCGGTGGGGGTGCGTTTGGACCGTGCCGTGAAGAGCCGACCAATGTGACGTCATGCCGCATTGGTTCGCCGGCTGCGGCATGCTCGTCGCCGGCGGACTTGAGGTCTCCGACCCACCTGCGGTGTGACGTTGCGAGCTCCTCGCTCATGGTGAGTCAACTCTCGCAGTCAAAGTTCACCGGCTCCTGCGCGTGCCTCCGACCGGCTCCTCAGCATCGGGTGGTTTCCTGTCTCCCTCCCCTGGAGGTGAGGACCCAAGATCTATGTTCGTCACCTCTTCGCACTTGCTGCCACGATTCGTGTCACGTCCACCACGCCGTCGTCCCGCGCGATCCAGAGCCGCATGCCCTCGGTGGGCTCGACCCTGTGGCCGCCCGTGAATGACCCGAAGGCGGGAAGGACGAGCACTGACGGCTCCGCGACGAAGCAGCGATCGGCGAGCCGGTCGCCGCTGGGACTGCGAATCGAAACCGTTGGGTGCAGGTGGCCGGCGACCGTGAACAGGTCCCGGTCGGAGGCCGTCACGTCGGTCGCGGGCTCATGCACGAAGTGAAACGGCGGCTCGTCGAGGCTGGGCACGCAGGCATCGATTCCCAGCGACGCAGGCAAGCGGCCGACCGCGCGGTCGTGGTTGCCGAGCACGAGCACCACCGCGGTGTCGGCCATCCGCGTTCGCAACGCGGCAAACTCAGCGAATACCTGCGGCGTGCAGCCGCCCTTGGCATGAAAGAGATCGCCGAGCACGACGAGCCGCCCCACATCGTGGCTTCGCACCAGCTGCGCGAGCCGTTCAAGGTCGCGTTGTGCCGATCCCTCGGGGACAGGAATACCCGCGCGGCGAAACGTCGCCGCCTTGCCGAGGTGCAGATCGGCCACGAGCAGCGTCCGCGAGGCGGGGACGATCGCCGCGCGGCCGGGCAGAAGCAGGATGTCGGGGGCTGGCTTGTCGCCCGCGTCGGCGGCCGGAACGCATTCGATCCGCACCTCGTTCATGACGGCGTGGCTCCTGCAGCCCGCTCCAATTCCTGGGCCATCGCCGTGATGCGTTCGAGCCAGCCCTGCGTGGTGAGCCGTGCCTGGACCTGCTCGGCCCAGATCGGAAAGGCCAGCGGCGAGAGTCGCGTCGTATCGACGACCTGGATGTCCTTCTCGGCGATCCCCTCGACCGCCTCGCGGAGCCGGCCAAACTCGAACTGCTGCTCGAGCACTTCCCGACGCGTCTGCGAGAGCAGCATGTTCCCGCCGTCGTGTTCCATCAGCACATCGAAGATCAGCCCGGAAGATGATTGCGTTTGCCGATTGGTCCGCCGTCCGCCCGCCACGAGCCCCGCCACGCGTGCGATCTCGCGGAAATGCCGCCGCGCCATCTCCGTGCCGTTCAGGCAGGACAGCAGATCTTCGAGCAGGTTGGCCGGCGAGAGCACCTGCCGCCATTCCCGTTCGCTGGCAAAGAGCGGCTCGCGGCCGGCCAGTTCGAATCCCCAGTCGGTGGCGGCCATCGTGAACGTGCTGGGCTTCTGTTGTGCGATCCGCCAGGCGACGAGAGCCGCCAGTCCTTCGTGCACGAGCCGGCCCGCGAACGGAAACAGGAACGCATGGTGGCCGTCGCGCGACTGCACCCGCTCGATAAGCAGGCACTCGCTGCCAGGCAGACGGCTCCAGCGCGACTGCGTGTGGAGGAGCGGCAGCACGGCCTTCACCTCCGGTAGCAGTCGACGCGATGTCGCGCGCGGTGTCTCCGCGCTGCCTGCCGCCGACTGCACGAGGTCGAGCACCGCTGCCGAGAGCAGCGTGGAGAGGGGCATCCGCCCGCCGTTCCACCGTGGCACTTGCAGGGCCGCCGCCCTGCTCGCCCGCTTCACCCAGGCGGTCAGGCCGTCGAACTGGAAGAGCGTGAGCGGCCGGCCGGCGAACAGGAACCGATCGCCGGGGTTGAGCCGCGACACGAACGACTCCTCGACGGTGCCGAGCCGTCCGCCGCGCAGCCACTTCACGTCGATGGTGGCGTCGCCAGCGATCGTGCCGATCGACATGCGGTGAAGCCTGGCGATCGCCTTGCTGGCCACGTACCAGCGGCCGAAGCGTTCCGTGATCCGGGCGAAGTTGGGATAGGCGGCGAGGGCCGGCCCGCCCCGTGCGGCGAAGTCGATCGCCCATCGCCAAGAGGCGTCGTCGAGCGCGGCGAAGGCCCGCGTGTCGGCGACCTCGGCCCGCAATTCATGCTCGCGGAAGCCGCCACTGCAGGCAACGGTCACCAGATGCTGCGCGAGGCAGTCGAGGGCGCCGGTGAGCGGACGGCGGGCCTCGACCACTCCCGCGGCTACCGACTGCCGGGCCGCCGCGCATTCGATCAGTTCGAGAGCATGGGTCGGCACACAGACGAGCCGGCCCGTCGCGCCGGGGGCGTGGCCGCTGCGTCCGGCCCGCTGCAGCAGCCGGGCGATCCCCTTCGGACTGCCGATCTGCAACACCTGCTCGACCGGGCCGAAGTCGACGCCGAGGTCGAGGCTCGACGTCGCCACGACACACTTGAATCGGCCTTGGCGGAGGCCATCCTCGGCCGCGGACCGTTGGTCGCGATCGATCGAGCCGTGGTGCAGCGCGATGCGTGGCTTCCAGTCGGGCCGTGCGGTGCCGATCGCCTCGAACCAGCGTTCTGCCTGCGACCGCGTGTTGGTGAAGACGAGCGACGTGGTGGCGGCCTCGATCCGCTCGATCACCTGCGGCAGGAGCCGCATGCCCATGTGGCCCGCCCAGGGAAAACGCTCCATCGGCCGCGGGATGAGGGTTTCGATCTCGAGCCGGCGGGGCACGCGGGCCTGCACGAGATGCGCGGCGGCCGCCCGCGACGGGCCGGTGAGCGCCGCCACCGCCTCGTCGAGATTCGCAAGCGTGGCGGAGAGTCCCCAGGTGATGACGTCTGGTGCGAGCGCCCGCAGCCGGGCCAGCGCCAGTTCCGTCTGCACGCCGCGCTTCGTGGAGAGAAGCTCGTGCCACTCGTCGACGACGATCGTCTCGAGCCCCGCGAAGATCTCGTGCGCGTCCTCCATTGAAAGCATGATCGAGAGAGATTCGGGAGTCGTCACGACCGCCGCCGGCGGGCTCGCTCGCAGGCGGCGACGGTCGGCGGCCGAGGTGTCACCGGTGCGGAGGCCCACGTCCCAGCGGCCCGGCAGCCATTCCCCGGAAAGTTCGGCGAGCGGCGTTTCGAGGGCCCGCACCGTATCGGCGGCCAGAGCCTTGAGCGGGGTCAGCCAGACGACCCGCAGCCCTCCGGCCGCGCCCATCGCTCGCGCCCGGCCCAAGGCCCCGAGCCACGCGGCGAGCGTCTTGCCGGTGCCGGTGGGCGCATGCACGAGGCCGCTCGTGCCCCGGGCCATTTCCCGCCAGACTTCGCGCTGGAAGGGAAACGGCTTCCAGCCACGCGATGCAAACCACGCGGCCGGCCCGGTGGCGACACGTGCCGTGCCAACGCCGGCTGGTTGCGGACGACCGCCGCTGGGCTGCCGCGTTTTCATGGCACGGCCTCCGGATCTGCTGCGGCATCGACCTTCCCCAAGTCGATCAGCCGCAGCAGGTCGGCGAGCGTGCCCGCTTCGGGGGGCGTCTTCTCCCGTCGCCACCGCACGATCCGCGGAAACCTCATCGCCACGCCCGCCTTGTGCCGCGTTGAACGGGAGATGCCCTCGAACGCCAACTGGAAGACCTGTGTCGGCTGCACCACCCGCACCGGCCCATGCCGCTCGAGCGTGGTTGCCCGCACGATCCGGTCGAGTTCCACGATTTCCGTGTCGGCCAGTCCCGAGTAGGCCTTGGCCACCGGCACGAGCCGGCCGTCGTGCCAGACACCAAGCGTGTAGTCGCTGTGCAGGCCGGCGCGACGACCATGCCCAGCCTGTGCATAGAGGAGCACGGCATCGATCTCGAGCGGCTCGATTTTCCACTTCCACCAGTCGCCGCGGATGCGGCCCACGCCGTAGGGGCTGCTCCGTCGCTTGAGCATGAGTCCTTCCACGCCACGGTCACGCGACACGCTCCGCGCGGTGGCGAGGCACTCCCAGGAGTCGCCGACGACGCATGGCGAATGGAGGAGCCGCGGGAGCGCGGTGGCGGTCTCCATGACCGCGGCACCATCAGACGCGGTCGGAGGTGCCGCGGCGCCAACAGTGAAGGGCAGGGGCACGATCGACTCGAGCCTCGTGCGTCGTTCCGACAAGGGCAGGCCACGGATGTCGATGCCATCGACTTCGAGCAGGTCGTAGGCGACGAACACGCAGGGCACCTCCTCGAGCAGCTTCCGGGGCACGCGTCGACGGCCGCTCCGCTTCGAGACGGCGGCGAATCCAAGGAGCGAGCTGTCACGCACGGCCAGCAGTTCGCCGTCGAGCACCGTGCCGGCTGGGATCACAGCGGCGGCTGCGACGATCTCCGGAAACGACTCGTTGACGAGTTCCTCGCCCCGGCTCCAGAGCGTGGCGTCGGCGCCGCGGCGGACGAGCTGTGCCCGCATCCCGTCCCACTTCCATTCCGCGATCCAGTCGCTGACGGGGCCGAGGTCGGTCGGTTCGCACTCGACCGCCGACGCCAGCAAGAAGGGATACGGCCGCCGGGCATCGGCCGCGGTCGGCTCGCTCGTCATGAGACTCCGATACGAGTCGGCATCGGCTTGTGGCCCCCCCATCAGTCGATGAGCCATCACCGCCGGATCGACGCCGGCGACCTCCGCCAGCGCCCGGGCCACGAGCGTTCGTGATACGCCCACGCGGCAGCCGCCGGTGAGCAGTTTGTGCCAGACGATTCGTTCCCGCGGGGCGAGCCGCTGCCAGACACGCTCCACCGTCGCCCGCTTCTGTGCGTCGTCCGTGCCCCGTAGCTCCACGATCGTGGTCCGCATGCACTCGGCCAGCCCCATGCCGACTCCATCCGCCACCGCGTCGGTGCCGGCGTCTGGCAGCACGAGCGCCAGCGTTTCTGCCAGATCGCCGACGTGGGCATAACACTCCTCCACCAGCCAGAGCGGAATGCCCGCCGCCTCCGCAGCCCACTCGCGGAGCAGGGCCGTCGAGACGGCCCGCAACTGCCTGCCGCCGGAGAGCACCTCGATCGCGCAGGCCGCATCCTCGGGAGGTGCCGCCGCGAAATACTCGCGCAGGGCGTCCACCTTCTCATTCGTGCCGGTCGTGGCGTCGAGCCGCCAGTAGAGGTCGGTGAACCGTTTCACTCCTGGGCCTCCTCGAGCGCGTCCGGGTCTGGCGGTTCACGTGCATCTGCCTGATCCCCGTCACTGATATCGTCATCGCCAGTCACGGCTGCATCGGGTGCCGCCTCGCCGGCGAACCGCGTGGGCAGCACCGCGGCATCGACGCCGCGTTCCTGCAGCAGTCGCGTGAGTGTGTCGGTGAAGCCGTGCGTGACGAGCACACGGCGGGCCCGCGAGGCCGCGATGGCGGTGAGCAGGCCGGGGAAGTCGGCGTGGTCGGAGACGACGAAGCCCTTGTCGAACCCCCGCCGTCGCCGCACGCCGCGGAGCGTCATCCATCCCGACGCCATCGCCACGCTCGTCTCCCCGAAGACCCTCAGCCAGCTGCTGCCGGCCACGCTTGGCGGCGCGATCACCAGCGCCCGACCGCCTCCCATCTTTCGCGTTCTGGGAGGCACCCGGTCGATCGGCGGCAGCCGCACCCCGCTGGCCCGATAGGCCTCGACCATCTTCATCACGGCACCGTGGCCGATGATCGGGCCGATGGAGGGATCGACCGCCGCCGCCAGTCGCTGCGCCTTGCCGAGCGCGTAGGCGAGCAGCACGCTCGTGCGGCCGGCATCGCGGTTGGCCCGCCACCAGGCGTTGATTTCCGCGGCGATCATCGCCGGATCCGGCCAACGGTAGACGGGCAGGCCGAAGGTCGACTCGGTGACGAACACATCGCACTCGACCGGCTCGAACGGGGCGCAGGTCGGATCAGCCTCGAGTTTGTAGTCGCCCGTCACCACCCAGGTCGTGCCACCGTGCGACAGTCGCACCTGGGCCGAGCCGAGCACGTGGCCCGCCGGATGGAGCGACAACTCGACGCCGTTGATCGAGAGCGTCTCACCATGCCGCAAGCTGTCGATCGGTGCGGCGCTCCCCACGCGGCTGCGGAGCACGAGGGTGCCCGGGGCCGCGCAGAGATAGCGGCCGCAGCCAGAGCGGGCATGGTCGGCATGGGCGTGCGTGATGATCGCGCGGGGCACCCGTCGCCAGGGATCGATGTAGAAATCACCCTGGGCGCAGTAGAGGCCCGCATCAGTCACAGTGAGCAGATCGGCCACGCGCGACGGCTCCCGGAGACGGGGGGCGAAGCCGCGCCGGACGGTCAGCGATATGCCTGCGAGCCGACGGCGGGAAAGCGATACCCACCGAATCCAAGTGGAGCGTAGCTGGGCCAGTCGCCCGGGACGACCCCCGGGGGCGTGCCATACATCTTCCAGGTGGGTGTCCGCGGATTGGTGGGCGGCACGAAATACTTCGGCCGCTGCTTGATTCCGGTCACATAGGGCGACGCACCGGGCTCATAGGGGGCCTGATTTTGTGGTGTGCCGGTCGAGGCCGCGGACCGCGGGCCGGAGAACCACCGGGGCCCGGCGGCCGAGGCCGATTGGACGGTGAGGCCGACCACGGCCAGGCACGCAACCCGCAGACCGTAGCCAAACCAATCGTCGGAACCGCCAAACAGTCGCATGAAAAACTCCGTGAATCGCCTCGAGGCTCATCAGTCAGCATCGGCACTCGGCCCCATGCAGATTTCGGAAACCGTGAGAGAGGCAACGTACACCGATTCCAACGGTTGCACGGCCGCCGGTCGGTCGGGCAACGGTTCGGGGCTGCCCATGCCCCGTCGCCGGACGTTCGCGAAGGACATATCCCCCGGCTCGCGCCGGGGGCTTGTATGGAAACGTCCATACAAGCCCGGAGCGCAAGCGATGGGATGATGTGCGTCAGGCCCGGAGGGCCGGGTAAGAACCAGCCGACGGAGGTCGGCCAAGAAAAAATCGCACGATGCGATGTTTTGCGTGAACACAGCCGACGAGCATGCCGGAGCCGGCGAACCAATGCGGATGGCGATACCTCAGCTCTCGCCAACGGCGGCGTCCGCGTCGCCGCCGCGGCGCTTGCGGCGTGGCTTGGCCGGCTTGCCGTTCTCGCTCGCGACTGCATCATGTCCACCGGCCCACCGGATCGTGATCGGCAGGTTGAACACCTTTTCGAAGAGGTCGTTGCGCCGCTCGGCGCCCCAGATGTCGACCAGCGGCTCTTGGTCGGCGATCACGTCGAAGAACACGCGTTCATTCTCCAGCTTCACCCGCACGTCGCGAACCTGCTGCGACCGGCTGCGGTCGAGGCCGCCGGCGAGCCGGAGGATCGCCGCCATCCGCTGCACCCGCGACTGATCCTCAGGCGAGAGCCTGGCGAGGTTCTCGTGCTTTCGCTTGGGATGCGCGCCACGGTGATACCTCGCGACGTTTGCGATCAGTTCCAGGTCGTGGGCCCTGATGCCGGGCAGGCGGCTGTTGCGAATCAGGTGGTAGCTGTGCTTGTGATGCTGGTCGTAGTTGATCACGTAGCCCACGTCTTGCAGCCGGGCGGCACACTCCAAGAGCAGCCTGTCGCCCGCCACCAATTCCAAGGGGACAGCGAGCTGGTCAAAGATGCGTCCGGCCAGGAGTGACACCGTCCGTCCATGCTCCATTTCGCCCGAGCAGGCCGCGGCCAGCCGCTCGATCGCCGCATCACGGTGGGCCGGATCGTCGACCGTTGTGCCCACCGCCTCGTCGATCATTTCCCGCACCAGACCGTCGCGCACGCCCCGCGTGTGGATCATCAGCGTGTTCACACGGAACCGCTTCATGAGCGCATCGATGATCGACAGGCCAGCGAGGATGATGTCGGCTCGGTCGGGCGTCATGCCCGCCATACTCCTCCGCGACCGTAACGGCATCTTGAGCAGGCGGTCGAGCAGGTGCCGCACCTCGGCATGCGACACCTTGTATCCGGCGATCGGGATGTCGACCTCCTTCTTGGCGGCCATCATCAGTTCGGCAAGCGTGGTGAACGTGCCGCCGCAGCCGACGAGGAAGTGCGGCGCGAAGAGCGGCCGTGTGGTCCCCTTCTTGAGGCAGAGGGCGATCTCCTCCTCCATCCGCGCGATGTCGCGTTGAAACGTCTCCGCCACCGCACCCTCGCCGAGGGCGAACTGTTCGGTGAGCCGTACGGCCCCCAGAGGCGTCGAGAAGATCGATTCGATGAGGTTGCCGGTGGCGAACACGACCTCCGTGCTGCCGCCGCCGATGTCGGCGACGATCACGTTCTTACCGGAGAGGTCGAACGCGTTCTGCACGCTCGAGAAGGCAAGGCGTGCCTCGCGATCGCCCGAGATCACTTCCACCTCGAGTCCCACCTGCTCGCGGACCCGCCGGCAGAATTCAGGACCGTTGCGAGCCTCGCGGACCGCACAGGTGGCGATGGTTCGCAGGCTGCTCGCCTGGTAGCCGGCGGCGATCTGCTTGAAGGTCCGCAGGGCGGTGATCGTCCGCTCCATCGATTCATCGTCGAGTTGGCCCTTCTCCGACACACTCCGTCCCAGCCGGGTCGGCTCCCGTTCCTCGTCGAGGATCCGGTAGGTGCCACCCCGCAGGGCCTCGGCCACGAGCAGCCGCACGCTGTTGGAACCGATGTCGATGGCTGCCAGACGGCAGGCCATGTCGGCGGACAGAAAAATCTGCTTGTCTTCGGTCGTTGCGGCGGCCATGACGATTCCTCGGATGGGGTGCGGCACAATCATACATCGGGCTCCGCCACTGCGGCACTGTGGACCGGCCGCCATACGCTACACTCCCGGTCATTCCGCTCGCCCCTCCACGCCGCCTGACAGTGCCCGACATCCCGTCCCTCCTCATCGCCGCCGCCTCCGGTCGCTGGACACCCGAGTCGCCGGCCTGCGCAGTCACCGTGGGAAACTTCGACGGCGTGCATCTGGGCCATGCAGCGATCGTCCGCCAGGTCTGTGCCGCCGCGCGACGGCTCGATGTGCCAGCCGTCGCGCTCACCTTCGATCCTCATCCGGCGGCTCTGGTAAGGCCGGGCGCGGCACCCGCACCGCTCACCACGCCGCCCCGCCGGGCAGCGTTGCTGCGGTCGCTCGGCATCGATGCCGTGGTCGTGCAGCCGACCGATCGGTCACTGGTGA
Organism: Pirellulales bacterium; assembly: GCA_044376405.1. Taxonomy (GTDB): domain Bacteria; phylum Planctomycetota; class Planctomycetia; order Pirellulales; family UBA1268; genus CAMCQY01. The sequence goes on along the minus strand of JBILKZ010000043.1, from coordinate 17,449 downwards.
TGCTGCCCGCGGTCGACTTTTACGCCGACATCCTCCGCGGCCGGCTCCGCGCCCGCGCCATCGTGGAGGGAGCGGATTTTCGCTTCGGCGCCAACCGCAGTGGTGACATCCATCTGCTCGAAACACTCTGCAGCCGGGATGGCGTGAGGCTGGAGACGGTGCCGGCCGTGATGGCGGACGGACAGCCAGTTTCGAGTTCGCGGCTGCGTGGGCTGATTTCCGCAGGGGCGGTCCGTGAGGCGGCAGTCCTGCTGACGGCGGCCTACCGGCTGACCGGCACGGTGGTGGAAGGGGCCAGGCGTGGGGCGACGATCGGCTTTCCGACCGCCAACCTCTCAGGTATCGCCACGCTGCTGCCGGCTGCCGGCGTGTATGCGGCTCGCGTCATGCTGCCGGACGGCTCCACCCATCCCGCTGCCGTGCACATCGGCCCGAACATCTCCTTCGGCGAAACCCGCATCAGCGTGGAGGCGCACCTGATCGGCTTCTCAGGCATGCTCTATGGCAGCACGCTCGACGTTGACTTCCTCGACCGGCTGCGCGACACTCAGAGGTTTGACTCGATCGACGCCCTCAAGGCGCAACTGACCGCCGACGTGGCCAGAGCCCTGGAGATCGTCGACTCGATGCCGGACCAGTCGCGGATCATCGTCTGACCAAGTCTGCTCGCGTGACCACGTGTGCGTGCGCGGATGGCATCCCGCCGCCGACTCTCAACACCGATAGGAATGGAGACCAGATGCGACTCGACTGGGCCAGTCTGCTGGAGATTCTCAGGCAATCCCACCGTGTGGTGCTCACCAGCCACATCCGCCCCGACTGCGACGCCCTGGGGAGCGAACTGGGCATGGCCGGCATCCTCGAGGCGCTCGGCAAGCATGTCAGGATCGTCAACGCCCAAGCCACCCCCGCGAGCCTGCAGTGGATCGATCCCGACCGGAAGATCGAGTCGCTGGCCGAGCAGGTGAAGCCGGCCGACCTCGCCGACCGCGATCTCCTGATCGTGCTCGATACGAGTGCCTGGGCCCAACTGGGCGCGATGGGCGACGTGCTCAAGTCGATGCGCGACCGTGTGCTCGTGATCGACCATCATGTCAGCGAAGACGATCTCGGCGACCGCTGGTTCAAGGACACGTCGGCTGAGGCCACGGCACGGATCGTCTCCGAGATCGGACTGCGGCTGAAGGTGCCGCTCACCGAGCGGATCGCCACGCCGCTGTATGCCGGCCTGTCGACCGACACCGGCGGCTTCCGGTTTCCGTCGACATCGGGAGAGTCGTTTCGCATCGCGGCACGCATGGTCGATGCCGGCGCCAGCCCGCCGGCGATCTACCGGGAGTTGTTCGAGCAGGACACGCTCGCCCGGCTGCACCTCGTCGGCCGAACGCTCTCGGGCGCCCGCGCCTCGCACGAGGGCCGGGTGATCACATCAACCGTACGGTTGGCCGACATCAAAGAGACGGCCGCGACCCCGCACGACACCGAGGACCTGATCAACCTGACGCTGGCGGTGAAGGGCACGGAGGTCGCGGCGATCCTCATCGAGCAGCCCGACGGTCGGATCAAGGTGAGCTTCCGCAGCCGTTCGGCGGTCGATTGTAGCGCCTTGGCGGGCCGCTTCGGTGGCGGCGGCCACAAGGCGGCCGCCGGCGCGATCATGCCCGGCCCGTTCGAGGCGGCCCACGAACGCGTGACCGCGGCCGTCGATGAGGCGGTGCGAGCGGCAGACAAACCCACTGTGTGAAATTCCACGCGCAAACGTTTCGTTCATCAGGTTCATCAGGAAACTCGCCATGCCACGACACGACACGCCGGCCGCATCTGCTGATGACCGGCGCGGATTCATGACCAAACTCCTTGCGATCGTGTGCGGTGGTCTGGCGACGCTCCCGCCGATGGTCGCCGGCGTCTGGATGTTTCTCGATCCGCTCCGTCGCCGTGGGGCGGCCGCCACGTTCCTGCCCGTGACGGATCTGGCCAGCGTTCCTGATGACGGCATCCCGCGGCAGTTTGCCGTGGTGGCCGACCGGGTCGACGCCTGGACCGGGTTCGCGGCGGAGCCGATCGGTGCGGTCTATCTCCGCCGCGAGAAGGGCTCCGACACCGTGCAGGCGCTCTCCGCGACCTGTCCGCATGCCGGCTGCTTCGTGGAGATCGAGTCGCAGGAACGTTGTTTCCGCTGCCCGTGCCACAACAGCAAGTTCACGCTCGACGGCGGCATGGTCGCCCCCAGCCCGAGCCCGCGGGCCATGGACGGCCTCGAGTGCCAGGTCGCGAAGAACGGCGAGATCGCCGTGAAGTGGCAGAACTTTTACACCGGCATCGCCGACAAGGTGGCCCGCCCATGAAACCGCAGCATCAGCCCGATCAAAAACAGACCCCCCAACGTCCCGCCGGGAGTTTGGGCATGCTCGGCCAACTGGCCGACTTCCTCGACGACCGCACCGGCTATCGCGCGGTCATGCACGAGGCCCTCTACGAGCGGGTGCCGGGCGGCGCACGCTGGCGGTATGTCTGGGGCAGCTCGCTCGTCTTCGCGTTTATGACTCAGGTGATCACCGGTCTCGTGCTCTGGTCGAGCTACTCGGCCAGCGCCCAGACGGCGTGGGAGAGCGTCTACTACATCCAGCACGAGATGACCGGGGGCTGGCTCCTCCGCGGCATCCATCACGTGATGGCCCAGGCGATGGTCGTGCTGCTCGCCCTGCATCTCATGCAGGTGGTGATCGACGGTGCCTACCGTGCGCCGCGAGAGGTGAATTTCTGGCTGGGGCTCGTGCTCATGATGCTCGTCCTCGGCATGGCGCTCACCGGCTACCTCTTGCCCTGGGACCAGAAGGGCTATTGGGCCACCCGCGTGGCCACCAACCTGGCGGGGCTCGTGCCGCTCGTCGGCCCCTCGCTCCAGCAGGTGGTCGTGGGCGGCCCCGACTACGGTCATCACACGCTCACGCGGTTCTTCGCGATCCACGCCGGCTTCCTGCCGCTGACCCTCGTGCTCATGCTCGTGGTGCACCTGTCGCTGTTTCGCAAGCACGGCCTCTGCGCGAAGCAGCCGATCACCCGGCCTGACGCGATGTTCTGGCCCGACCAGGTGCTCAAGGACGCCGTGGCGATGCTGGCGGTCATGGCCGTGGTGCTGGGGGTGGTCCTGATGCCGGCCCTCCGCGCCATGCTCGAGGGCCGGCCGATCGTGCCGGGAGAACTCGGGGCGGAACTCGGCGCCCCAGCCGATCCATCGCAGCCCTACGCGGCCGCGCGGCCGGAATGGTATTTCCTGTTTCTGTTCCAGTTTCTCAAAGTGTTCGAGGGTTGGGGTGCCAGCGGCGAGTTCTTCGGCGCGATCGTGGTACCGGGCCTGGTCATGGGCGTCATGTTCCTGATGCCGATCCTCGGCCGCTGGCAGCTCGGCCATCGGTTCAACGTCGCCTTTACGTTCGCGCTGCTGGCCGGCATTGGCCTGCTCACCGCCATGGCCACGAATGAAGACTACGCGGCCCTCTGGGCAGACCGCAGTTCCTTTGCAGACGTCGAGAAACTCCTGGAGGAGACCGAGAACGACAAGGCGAAGATCGCGGCGCATTTCGGCAACGACGCCGCGAAGATCGCCGCCTTCGAGGCCCGCGTGAAGAAGCTCGACAGAATCCGTCACTCGCAGTCGTTCCTCGACGCGGTTGCGCTGGCCAAGGCCGACGCCGCGCGGTCGATCGAACTGGCCGGCCGGCCAGAGCGGATTCCGCCCGCCGGCATGATGGAGCTGATCCGCAACGACGCTCTCAGCCAGGGGCCGAAGCTTTTCGCGCAGCACTGTGCGAGCTGTCATGCCCATGTCGATCCGGCAGCTCCGGAGGCGCAGGCGGTGCTGGCAAAGGCCTCGGCCGCCAACCTGCACGGCTTCGGCACCGCCGCCTGGATGCGTGGCCTGCTCGATCCGAAGCAGGTCGCTGGCCCGGCCTACTTTGGCAACACGGCGCACAAGGAAGACGATATGGTGAACTTCGTGCAAAACGACCTCACCGACGCCGCCACGTGGAAGCCCGACGACATCGAGGCGGTGATCGTCGCGATGGCGGCGGAGGCCGGCCTGGCAGCGGCCGGCACGGCACCAGCGGTGGTGGAGAAGGGCAGGGGGCTCGTCGCCGACGGGGAACGCTGCGGCTCGTGCCACCGTTTTACTCCCAACGAGACGGCCCATGGCAGCGCTCCTGACCTGACCGGCTGGGGATCCCGCGAATGGCTGGTCGGCATCATCGTCGATCCGACGCACGAGCGGTTCTACGGCGACACGAACGACCGCATGCCGAGCTTCGGCAAGTCCGAAGAAGCCGCCGCGCCGATCCTCACGCGTCGGCAGATCGAGATGATCGCCGACTGGCTCCGTGGCGACTGGTATCGGCCCGCGGGGCATTGATCCCGGCTCGGTCGTGCGGTGCGCACCGGGCGGGGCTGGCCACGCCCCGTCGCCGGACGTTCGCTACGGCATCCTGCCTTCGCTCACTCGATGCTGACTGCGCTTCGGCATCCTGCCTGCGCTGGTCAGCAACGCCGGCTCTCGGGACGCGGCCAGCCCCGCCCTCCCGGATTGCATGGCAGGACGCCATGCGCAGCACCAGCGACCTGCGGTCGCCAACAAAAATTCAACGATGAGGTCGTTCAAATGCCTCCCAGAACAGTGGCCCGGGCCACGCGGCCGACGCCCAGCATATAGGCCGCTGTTCTCAGGGGCACCTGCCGCGACGAGGACAGCTGCCAGACATGTTCGAACGCCTCGCCGAGGATGCGGTCGAGCTCCTGCCGCACGCGGTGGATGCCCCACTGGTAGTGCTGCCTGTTCTGCACCCACTCGAACCAGCTGGCCGTCACGCCGCCGGCATTCACGAGGATGTCGGGCATGACCGTGATCTGACGACGCTCGAAGATCTCATCTGCTTCGGGCTCGGTCGGGGCGTTGGCCGCCTCGATGATGATCGGCGCCCGCACGGCCTCCGCGTTACCCTTGTGGAGCACACCGCCGAGTGCCGCCGGGATGAGCACGTCGCAGTCGAGGGCCAGGAGTTCGGCGTTGGTGAGCGCGTCGCCTCCCTGATATCCCTCCAGCCGACCGGAGTGCGACTGGGCGTAGCGGAGGAGTTCGATCACGTCGAGGCCGTCGGCACGGTGAAAGCCCGCGGTAGCGTCGCTCACCGCCACGATGCGGCATTCCGCATCGTGGAGGAAACGGGCCGTGTGCGTGCCCACATTGCCGAATCCCTGAATGGCGACCCGCGTGCCAGGAATGCGGCGGCCCAACCGGCTCAACAGCTTGAGCGTGAGGCTGCCGACTCCGCGGCCGGTCGCCTCGTCGCGGCCCGGAATGCCGTGATACTCCACCGGCTTTCCCGTCACGCAGGCGGGGGAGAAGCCGTGATACTTGTCGTATTGGTTCATGATCCACGCCATCACCTCGGGGCTCGTCCCCATGTCGGGCGCGGGAATGTCGACGTCGGGGCCGAAGAGATCGTGGATGGCGTCGACGAACCGCCGCGTGACGCGTTCCAGTTCGCGGGTGGAGAGCCGGGACGGATCGACCGCGATGCCGCCCTTGGCGCCGCCGTAGGGAATGTCGACGACCGCGGTCTTCCAGGTCATCAGCGACGCCAGCGCCCGCACCTCGTCGAGATCGACCTGCGGGTGATAACGCAGTCCGCCCTTCATCGGGCCGCGGGCGTTGTTGTGCTGCACCCGGTAGCCGATGAATGTCGCGACCTCACCTGAAGCGAGTTCGACCGGAATCTGCACCTGCACTTCGCGTTTGGCCGTGAGCAACAGGCGGCGGATGTTGTCGGAGAGGTCGAGTTGATCGGCAGCGCGGTTGAAGTAGATGCTGATGGCTTCGCTGGACCGCATAGTGCGTTGATGCTCCTGATACCCGGCTCTCGAAGCGAGTGCCGCAGCGGCCCGAAGTTTACCCGCCCGCCGAAAATGAATACCGGGCGAAATTCCCCTCGTCCGCTCTCCCGTGAGGATGTCGCCAGCGGGTATGCTGGTCGGCCACCCTTCCGGCGATACAGCCCACCATGCCCACCCCCGCTCCCGAGGATTTCTGGAAGCTTGTGGCCACCAGCCGACTGGTGGCCGCCGACACGCTTGCGTCGCTGCGCCCTGAGCATGCCCGCGAGACGGCGGGCCAGCCACCGGCGGCGAGCGACGATGCCGCTTCGGCGGGGATCGCCAAATGGCTCGTCCAGCGCGGGCTGCTGACGAAGTGGCAGGGACGCCGGCTGCTCCATGGCGATTCCGGCCCGTTTTTCGTCGGCGACTACCGGCTCATGGAGCGACTTGAGAACGACGGCCCGGGGCGGCTGTTTCGCAGCCGGCACGAGCCCTCCGGCCGGTCGGTATGCATCATGCTGCTCGACCGGAAACTCTGCCAGCGGGTGGACGTCTGGACCGAGGTCGTGCGGCGGACGACGATCGCCCACGATGCCATCGACCCGATCCTCAGCCGGACCTGGGCCCTCGAGCAGGCGCACGGGAATCGGTTCATCGTCTGCGAGGACGTAAACGGGCTGTCGCTGGCCGATGAGCTGGCCCGTCTGGGGCCGCTGCCCCCCGCGGAGGCCTGCCGGCTCATGCTTCCGATTTTCATGGCGGTCGCCGAACTGCATCGGCGCGGCGCCGTGCACGGAGGCTTGTCGCTCGACGCCCTGCGCCGCGAGCCGGCGAGCGGTGGAGATGGTGAGCGCACGGGCCGCGTTCGGCTCCTGCAGGTTCCGCTGGCGGGCGACCCGCACGCCGTGCCGGCACAGATACCGATCGATGCCACCGAGCGGGTCTCCGGACTGGGCAGGCGGGCCTCGTTCGTGGCTCCCGAGCTGATGCTGCCGGGCCGCTTCAGCGATGAACGCAGTGACGTCTATGCGCTCGGCTGCATGCTCCATGCCCTGCTCACAGGCGTGCCTCCATGCTGGCAGGGAGACGCCCAACGCACGCTGTCGCAGGCGGCATTCGTGGGTCCGCCGCCGTTGGGGCCGCCGCAGGTTCCCGTCGAAGTGGCCACGCTCGTTTCGTATCTCGTGGCCCGGGATCCGGCGAGCCGATATCCCAATGCGGCCGAAGCGGCCGACGCATTAGCCGGCTGCATGGGCCAGCCACCTGTCTCCGGCTCGCTGCCACCGCAGACGAATTCCGTTGGTGCCGGCGGGACGGCTGTTCCGCCCGCGGCCCACGCGGCCCCGCTCGCGATTCCTCCCAAGGGGGCCGCACCGGCGTCTCCGGCGGGATCATCGGCGGTCGAACTCGCGACCCTCGCCGCACGGAAGCGTGCCGCTCGGCTTGGCATGATCGGCCTGGGTGTTGCCGGCGGTCTCGTGGCGCTCGTGCTGGCAATCGCGCTGTCGCGAAACGGTTCGGCACCGGCGCCGTCTGATCCACGGAAGCAGAGCGACGACGAGGTTCAGGGCGGCGTTGCCGAGCAGGCCGCTCCGCAGCAGAAGACGATCGATGAGAAGGCTGACAAGAAGCCGGCGGAGCCGGCGACCCATCATGCTCCCGATGGGAATCCCAGCCGCGAGACGCAGCTCCAGATCGTCGATTCCCCCAGCCTGCCTTGGGCGTCGCCCACCGACGGCAAGCCACCGTTGCTCGCGTATCTGCCGCCGGGATCCCAGTTGATTCTGCTGGCCCGCCCCGCGGCTATCGTGGCCGATGAAGAGGGCAGACAGTTCGTCAAGTCGCTCGGGCCCCGCGTGGCGGAAGGCATCGCCACTCTCAATGCGCTCTGCGGCTGCAGCCTCGAAAACATCGCCGAGGTCCAGGCAGGCTGGCAGGCAGACGCCAACGCGGCGACAGCTTCAGGAGACGTGATTGCCGGCTGGACGGTGCGTTTCCAGGAACCGTCGTCGCTCTGGGACGATGAAGAGGCACGGGCGAAGGCGTGGGGCGAGACGACCGAGAAGGACATCGACGGTGAGCAGGTCTATGCGGGCCCGAAGCTCTCCTTCTGGCTGCCTGCGGCCGAGGAGGGCCGCGTGCTCGTGATGGCACCGGCGGGACTCATGACGCCAATGGTGGCGGCGGGGGCCGCCGGCTCGGAGGACGATGGCGACACGCTCGCGGCGAGCCTGCCGCAGGATCTGGAGCAGCTCGTCGGCATGCTTGACCGCACCCGGCATCTCACGCTGCTGGGGTCGCCGCACTATTTGCTGACCGACGGCCGGCCCCTGATGGCCGGTCCGCTCGCCGGGCTCGTCGAGCCACTCGGCAGCTTCTTCGGCGACGGCGTGAAGGCCGCGGCCCTGTCGCTGCATTGTGGTGACAACTTCTACGCCGAGGTCGATACGATCGCCACCCGTGCCGAGCCGGCGAAGTCGCTGGCTGGCCGGCTTACGCAGCAGATCGAGAAGATCGCCGACGCGGTCGAGGACTACTGCGCCTCGATCAATCCGCACCCCTACGGCAGGAAGCTCGTGATGAGGCTGCCGTCGATGATCCGCGTGGTGGCCGCCAGCGCCCGCTGCGGCGCGGAAGGGAAGGGGGTCGTGCTCAACACCTACCTTCCGCGACACGCCGGCCACAATCTTGTGCTGGCGTCTGAACTCGCGCTCGAACAGACGCCGGGCTCCGAGTCGGTGGCGGGCGTGTCGCGGAAGCCCGCGGCAGCCGCATCCGCCGGGCCGGCAGGCGGGCTCCAGAAGAAGATCTCGCTTGTGTTCACCAGAGATACGCTGGAGAAGTCGATCCAGATGCTCTCGGACGAAATCGGCATTCCAATGGAGATCCTGGGCGGCGACCTGCAGTTGGAAGGCATCACGAAAAACCAGTCCTTCGGGCTGGATGAACGGGACAAGCCGGCCGAAGCGGTGTTGCGCACGATCCTCGCCAAGAGCGACCCCGGTGGCAGACTCGTCTATGTCATCCGCAAGCGGGACGGCGTCGAATCGATCGAGATATCGACGAAGGCCGCTGCGACCAAACGCGGCGACACGTTGCCGTAGCGAACGTCCGGCGACGGGGCATGGGCAGCCCTGCCCGGCGATGCTGCGTCAGTCCAGCACGACGAGCGCGATCAGCATGTAGAGCACGATCCCCACGATGTCGACGATCGCCGACACGAACGGGTTGCTCATCAGGGCGGGGTCGAGGCCGATCGAACGGAAGACGAGCGGCAGCACCGACCCCACCATCGTGCCCATCATCACCACGCCGAGGATCGTCAAGGGAATCACGAGCGCCGCGGCTGCGGTCGGCGCATAGGCGAGCGCCAGGCAGTAGCCTGGAATCGCCAGCAGTCCGCCGAGCAGCAGTCCCAGCACGAATTCCCGCCGGAGGATCCGGGGCCAATCGGAGAGTTTGCAGTCGCCCGTGGAGAGGGCGGTGATCACGAGGGTTGCCGACTGATTGCCGGAGTTCCCTCCGCTGGCGATCACCAATGGGATGAAGGCCACGAGCCAGACGTGCGGCGACTCCCACTTCGCGAGTACCATCGCCGTGAGCGCGGCCGTGGCAAAGAGGATCGCCAGCCACACCCCCCGCTTCCAGGTCATCGAGACGAGTGCCGCCTCGAGATAGCTCTCGCCGAGTGGCGAAATGGCGGCGATCCTCTGCGCGTCGTCGGTGGCGTCTTGGCGGACCGTGTCGAGCACGTCGTCGTGCGTGACGATCCCCACCAGACGGTTGTTTTCGTCCACCACCGGGATGGCGAGGAAGTCGAAACGGGCCAACTTTTCCACTACTCGGTCGCTCGGCTCCTCCAGGCGGACGCTGATCGGGTCGCGCTGCATGAGGTCCGATACGAGCGCGGTCGGCCGGGCAAGAATCAGGTCGCGGAGCGACACGAAGCCGACCAGCTTCCGATCGGCGTCGAGCACGTAGATGTAGTAGATCGACTCGCTGTTGGGGGCCTGCGACCGCAGGCGGGCCACCGCCTCGCCGGCCGTGATGTCGGCCGGCAGCGAGGCGTATTCGGTCGTCATCAGAGCCCCGGCCGACCCCTCCGGGCAGGAGAGGAGCATGCGGATGTCGTGCCGCTCGGCCTTCGCCACCAGCGGCAGAATTTCTTCGACGAGTTCCGGTTCGAGTTCGCGGAGGAGGTCGTCGCGGTTGTCCGGGGCCATCCATTCGATCAGTGGCCCCAGGTGGGCCCGGTCGGCCGCCGTCACCAACTCCACCTGTCGGGGCATGGAGAAGTAGGGGAAGATTTCGGCCTGCCGTTCGACCGGCAGGAAGTCGAGGAGTTGCCAGAGTTCGCCATCGTCGAGCCCTTCCGAGAAATCGGCCACGGTGGCTGGGTGGAGTTCCCGGGCCACCTCGCGCAGGCCGTCGGCGTCTCCCTCGCCGAGCATGACCCGGAGTTCGGGAATCAGAATGGGATTGGCGGTGGGCATGGCGGGGCGGGCGGGCGAGGCGGGAGTCGGAAACGGCCTGCGGGGGGGCGGCGGCCGTGGCGGGCGGTATGTCTATACTGGGACATTCGCCGTGCCGACCGAGTCCAGTATGCCATGAACGCTTCCCGAGTCGAACGCCGATTTACCATGGTGCCGACCCTGGTCCGCCGTGCCGTCTTCGCCGTCTGTGCCGGCGTGCTGCTGTCGGTAGCCCCGCTGGCCGCCGCGGAGCGGACGACGGCGACGGCCGATGCACGGGCCGACGCGATTCGATCGCCCACTGCGCGGGGCTTGGGCCTCCTGCTCACGCAGGCCTACCTGCCTCCCGACTTCGACCAGCAGGTGTTCGACGACCTCTGGACGACGTGGGAGGAGCCTGCCCGTTCCAAGGCCGAGCGGGCTGCGGTGCCGGAGCGGCGGCGGATGACGATGGAGCGGTATGGCATCACCCCCCATCCCGACGACCCATCCCGGTCGATGCAGTACGTGGTCGATCCGTCATCGGGCTCGTGGACGATGAGCTGCCTCGCCTGCCACCAGGGCCAGGTCGATGGCCGGGCGATCCCTGGGCTGCCCAATTCCAACTATGCGCTCGAGACGCTGACCGAGGAGGTGCGGCTGGTCAAGGTGAAGCAGCGGAAGCCTTTCGGCCACATGGACATGGGTTCGCTGTTTCTACCGCTTGGCACCACCAACGGCACGACCAATGCCGTGATGTTTGGTGTGGCGCTGATGCGGCACCGCGCTCCCGACCTTTCGATCATCCAGCGGCCACCGCGGTTCGATCTCGTCCATCACGACATGGATGCGCCTGCCTGGTGGCACTACAAGAAGCGCCAGAGCCTCTATGCCGACGGCTTCGCCCCCAAGGGCCATCGGATCCTGATGCAGTTTCTCCTGGTGAAGGAGAACGGGCCGGAGAAGTTCCACGCATGGGAGGACGAATTTCGCGACATCGAGCGGTGGATCGAGACGCTTGAGTCGCCTCGGTGGCCGTGGGCCCTCAACATGCAGCTCGCCGGCAAAGGACGGTTGATCTTCCAGCAGCACTGCGCCGACTGCCACGGCACCTACCGTGTTGCCGGGGCGGCCGACGGGGCCGAGAAAGAGACATACCCAGATCGTATCGTGGACATCGCAGAGGTGGGCACCGACCGCGTGCGGCTCGACTCGCTCACCGCGAAGGAACGCGGCGACCTCAGCAAGAGCTGGTTTGGCCATCTCGGTGAAGATGCCGCCTCGATGAAAGACCGCGAGTCTCCCGCCGGCTACGTGGCGCCGCCGCTCGACGGCGTCTGGGCGACTGCTCCCTATCTCCACAACGGCTCGGTGCCAACGCTCTGGCACCTGCTGCATCCCGCGGAGCGGCCGGCTGTTTGGAAGCGGACGCCGACGGGCTATGACCAGACCCGTGTCGGCCTGGAGGTGGAGGAGATGGAGAAAATGCCCGCAGGTTCGGGGCAGGAAAAGCTCTCCTCCGCCGAACGCCGCCGCCATTTCAACACGTCGAAGCCTGGCAAGAGTGCCAAGGGCCACGACTTCCCTGACGTGCTTGATGAAGATGAAAAGACCGCCGTGCTCGAATACCTGAAGACGCTGTAATGGCGAGGGTTCGGGGCTGCCCATGCCCCGTCGCCGGACGTTCGCTACGGCCATCCATGGCCTTCGCTCACTCGATGCTGACTTCGCTCCGGCATCCTGCCTGCGCTCGTCAGCAACGCCGGCTCTCGGGACATGGGCAGCCCCTCACGGACTTGTTCACGGACGAGGGCGGGCTGCCTGGACACCGAAGCGAGTGAAGCTTGTCCAGGCAGCCTACCCGGCAGAGTTCCCGGCCGATAATCGCCTATCCCCCACGACGCGCTAAACTTTTGCTACCGTATTGGGAATCGACACACAGCCCCCAGGGAGCCGACCAAGTGACCCAGTTCGAACGTGCCAAGAGCGGTGAGATCACCCCCGAGATGAAGTTCGTCGCCCAGCGCGAGGATCTCCCCGAGGAACTGATCCGCGCGGAGGTGGCCCGGGGCCGGATGGTGATCCCCGCCAACAAGGTGCACCTCACAAAAAAGCTCGAGCCGATGGCCATCGGCATCGCCGCGCTCACCAAGATCAACGCCAATATTGGCAACTCGGCCGTCACGAGCGACGAGCAGACGGAGCTGGAAAAGCTTCACATGGCCGTCCACCACGGCGCCGACACGGTGATGGATCTCTCGACGGGCAAGAACATCGACACCATCAGGCAGGCGATCATCGACGCGTCGCCGGTGCCGATCGGCACGGTGCCGATCTACCAGATGCTCGAGGAACTCGGCGGCGACATCGACGACATGCGTCCGCAGCACTTTCTCGACATGTGCGAGAAGCAGGCGCAGCAGGGCGTTGACTACATGACCGTCCACTCGGGGCTCCTGCAGGAGCACCTGCCGCTGACGATGCACCGGATCACCGGCATCGTCAGCCGCGGCGGCTCGCTGATCGCCCGCTGGATGATGACCCACCGCCAGCAGAATCCTCTTTACACGCACTTCGAGGACCTCTGCGACATCTTTCGCGAATATGACGTCACCTGGAGCCTCGGCGACGGCCTGCGGCCCGGTTCGATCGCCGATGCCAGCGACGAGGCACAGTTTGCGGAGCTGCACGTGCTCGGCGAGCTGACGCGGCGGGCCTGGAAGAAGGGCTGTCAGGTGATGGTGGAGGGCCCGGGCCACGTGCCGATGGACCAGATCGACATGAACATCAAGCGGCAGATGGAGGAGTGCGACGAGGCGCCCTTCTACGTGCTCGGACCACTGGTCACCGACATCGCGCCGGGCTACGACCACATCACCAGTGCGATCGGCGCGGCACTCGCCGGCTGGAGCGGCGCGGCCATGCTCTGCTATGTGACGCCGAAGGAGCATCTGGGGCTGCCCGATGCCGAGGACGTGAAGCAGGGGGTGATCGCCTACAAGATCGCGGCCCATGCCGCCGATCTGGCCCGGCACCGCAAGAACGCCCGCGTGCGTGACGATGCGCTGTCACGCGCCCGGTTCAACTTCGACTGGAACGAGCAGTTCCGGCTGTCGCTTGATCCGGAGACGGCGAGGAAATACCACGACCAGACGCTGCCGCAGGAGACGTTCAAGAGCGCCCACTTCTGCAGCATGTGCGGGCCGAAGTATTGCTCGATGAAGATCTCGCAGGAGATCCGCGACATGGCCGCAGCCGAGGCGGCAGGCACGGAGAGCGAACCGGTCGCGATCCAGCTGCCCTCGTGATCAGCTCTTCGTATTCAGCCTAAGGATCGGCGGAGCGTGAACCCCGTGGCGGCCGACGCGATCCCGCTCGACAGCAGATTGATGCCGATCAGCGTTCCCAGGTAGAGCCCCGCCTGGCTGGCGGGGCTTGTGAGCAGGATGCCGCCCAGCACCGCCGTGATGATCCCGTCGAAGAGGATCCAGCCACGGGGGAATTCGCGAGGCACGGAAAACGCGGCCGTCAGTTTGGCCGCCGCCTGAAGCAGGATCAGGATTCCGAGGAACGTGACGAGCGCGTGAATGCCCTCGACCGGGATCGCGACCATGGCGACGCCAGCCACGACCGAGAGTGCTCCACAGACGAGCGCGAGCCAGAAGCCCCGCCACGTCCAGGTACCCGCCGCCATGCCGAGCTGCGAGATGCCGGCCGCAATCAACGCCCCGGCGCAGAGATAGTCGATGATGGTTGACGCCACCCAGGGGGCGGCGATGGCGAGGATGCCGAGCACCGCCAGCACGCCGCCGAGCCCGAGGCACCAGGTGGCAATCTGGGGTCCTGATAGCTCGATCTCAATGTTCGCGGTGTCGGAAGAAGGCATTGCGATGTCTCCGAGGGAATGGCTGCTGGCGAAAAAAGGATACGCGCGCGGCGACGAAAGATCGAGTCGTTAGCGGATGATCGTCGCTTTTCCGAGAGCCTGGGCCGTCGCGGTCGGCGGCCTGTACTTGCAAATCGATTGCATGTACGGTACGGTGGCGCCGCCGCGAACCATCCCCCCGGAGATTGACGTATGTCTGCCCCCAGCCGCCATGACGGCGCCCCTGTTCGCCTCGACGCTCGCAACCCCGAAGACCGTGACGGCCGTCTGCCGGTCACCGTCCTCTCCGGTTTCCTCGGTGCCGGGAAGACGACGCTCCTCAACCACGTGCTGGCCAATCGCGAGGGGCGCCGTGTCGCCGTGATTGTCAACGACATGAGCGAGGTCAACATCGACGCCCAGCTCGTCGCCAATTCATTGGCGGCACCTGCCGCCAGCCGACTCAGCCGTACCGAGGAGAAGCTGGTCGAGTTTTCCAACGGCTGCATCTGCTGCACGCTTCGCGAAGACCTGCTCGAAGAAGTGGCGAAACTGGCCCGGGAAAAACGGTTTGATTATCTGCTCGTGGAGAGCACGGGCATCTCCGAACCGCTGCCGGTGGCGGAGACGTTCACCTTCGTTGACGAAACCGGGGAGAGCCTGTCTTCGCTCGCCCGTCTGGACACGCTCGTCACGCTCGTCGATGCGAAGAATTTTCTCGACGACTACTGCTCGCGTGACGAGCTTCGGGATCGCGGTATCGGTCTCGATGAAAACGACTCGCGTGATCTCGTGCAGTTGCTTATCGAGCAGGTTGAGTTCGCGAATGTGATCGTCATCAACAAGACTGACCTCATCGATGTCGAAGATCTCGCCTACCTGGAGACCATCCTCAGGAAACTGAATCCAGCCGCCCGGATCATCCGGACGGCGCAGGGATGCGCGCCGCTCGACGCCCTACTCGACACGCATTCATTCGACATGGAACACGCCGCCGGACATCCGGGTTGGCTCGCTGAGGCACCAGGCACGCATACACCGGAGACGGAGGAATACGGCATATCGAGCCGCGTGTTTCAGGCCCGGCGGCCGCTGCATCCGCAGCGGTTCTGGGATCTGATTACCGGGCCAGCGTTTCGGGGGGTCATCCGTTCGAAGGGATTCGTCTGGCTGGCGACGCGGCAGGACTGGGCTGGCGTCTGGTCGAGTGCTGGCGTGGTGTCGAGCCTGCAACCAGCCGGCAAATGGCTGGCCGGCGCCACCCGGGAGGAATGGCCCGAGGATCTGGAAGAAGGTGACGTGGCCGCGATCTGGATGGAACCATGGGGCGACCGGCGTCAAGAACTGGTCGTCATTGGTGCGAATCTCACCGACACGCTGCTCGACCAACTCCATCTCTGTTGTCTCACCGACACTGAAATGGAACTACAGCCGGAGGGATGGCTGGCCTTCGAGGATCCGTTTCCGGCATGGCGAATCGCGCCGAGCGAGGGCGAAGAAGACGCGAGCGAAGAAGACGCGAGCTATCGATCGGGCAGCTGATGACTGACGTGTTCCGCTCAAGAGAGCGGAAGTGGCGAGCCGATACGCCGGCATCGTGACGGTGACGGACGCCGTGGCCCTACCCCTCACTCACTTCCGCGACCAGAGCGTGCCGTCGGCACGATCCTCGAGCACGACGCCCGCCTCGGTGAGCTTGTTGCGCACGAGGTCGGCCGTCGCAAAGTCCTTCGCACCACGGGCCCGGGCCCGGATCTCGATGACCAGTTCCATCAGCTTCGCCACCAGTCCTTCGTCGGCGCCGCCCGACTTTGCCTGCGGCTCCTTCAGGAAGATTCCCAGCGTGCCGGTGAGTTCACGGAGCACGAGCATCATGGCGTCGAGCGTGGCGAGCGACTCCGGCGAGGCCTTCTTCTCCAGCCCCTGCTGATCCACGAACTTGTTGGCCGTCCTCACGAAATCAAAGAGCGTTGCCATGCCGATCGCCGTGTTGAAGTCGTCGTCCATCGCCGCCAGGAATTTTTCCCGCAGGGCTTTGACTTCCTCGCCCGCGGCCCCGACTGCCGCATTTCCCGCCCGGCGATCGCGACAGGGCAGGGCATAGAAAGACTTCCCACCGACCCGCTGATACCGCGTGAAGAGCCGTTCGAAGGCCTCGAGCGCCCGTGCGCTCTCGCCGAGCGGCTCCTCGCCGAAGTGGATCGGACTGCGGTAGTGCGTGGAAAGCAGGAGAAAGCGGATCGCCTCCGGACGGTGCCGGGCGAGCAGGTTCTTGAACGGCTCGGCACCGGTCGACTTCGAGATCTTGGTGGCTGCCTGGGTGGCCGCCTCGGCGGCGGCATCGTCGGCGCCAGCCTCGGAGCCCCGCGGCCGGCCGCCGACCTTCCCGGCGGCGCCGGCTGCCTGCATCAAGCCGTTGTGCATCCAGTAGGTGGCCATCGGGCAGTCGTGGAGCGATTCGCTCTGGGCGATCTCATTCTCGTGGTGCGGAAAGATCAGATCGAGTCCGCCGCCGTGGATGTCGAAGTGCTCGCCGAGGATCGCGCGGCTCATCGCCGAGCACTCGATGTGCCAGCCTGGCCGGCCCGGCCCCCACGGGCTCTCCCACGACGGCTCCCCCGCCTTGGCCTTCTTCCAGAGCGCGAAGTCGGCCGTCGACCGCTTCCGCTCGGCGGTCGAGCCCCCTTCGCCCTGCGTCGCCTCGACCGAGCGGTTCGTCAGTTTGCCATAGTCGGCGTCCTTCGTGACGTCGAAGTAGACGTCGCCGTCCGACGCGTAGGCATATCCCTTCGCGATCAGGCCTTCGATGAAGGCGATGATCGTGCCGATGTGCTCGGTCGCTTTCGGCATCTCGTCGATGCTCTCGACGCCGAGCACGGCGAGGTTCTCGAGGTAGTCGGCGGTCATCTCGGTGGCGAGCTGCGCCATCGTCGT
The DNA here is from genome assembly GCA_044376405.1 of Pirellulales bacterium. Lineage (GTDB taxonomy): Bacteria > Planctomycetota > Planctomycetia > Pirellulales > UBA1268 > CAMCQY01. The sequence goes on along the minus strand of JBILKZ010000043.1, from coordinate 328 downwards.
GCCCCGGGCCGCGCTCTCCGCGATGATCTTGTCGTCGATATCGGTGATGTTGACGACCCAGGTCACCTTCCAGCCCGAATACTCGAGATACCTTTTGACGGTGTCGAAGATCACCGGGCCGACCATGTGGCCGATGTGGCTCGGCTTGTAGACCGTGGGACCGCAGAGATACATGCCGACCTGGCCCGGCTTCACGGTGACAAGCGGCGTCTTCTTCTTGGTGAGCGTGTTGTAGACCTCGATCGCCGGCAGGCTTTCGCCCGTGCCCATCGCCGCCTGCTTCGCTTCTGTCGTCGCCATCGCTCGTTTCCGCTCCAGTCTCTAGGTC
>JBILKZ010000266.1:0-3159 GCA_044376405.1 Pirellulales bacterium | reverse complement strand
AACACGCGGACCGTGTTGTCGACGTAGGGGAGCGGCATACCCTTGTCGCGGAGCTGAAAACCGGTGGCCGGGTTCTCCGAAATCCTGCCATCGGCCGTGAGCATCTCGCGAACCCATTCGTCATAGGGCCTGTTTGCCGCGATCGATCGCTTCACCCAGTCGAGATAGGGCTCGAAGAAGATGTCATTCTGCGGCCGCTCACAGAGCCGCAGCACGTCGGCCCAGAAGTTATAGGTGTGGCTGACATAGTCGGGGCTTTCGAGCAGGTTGTCGATGAGGTCGACCCGCTTGGTCGCGGATTTCGAATTCAGAAACTGCGTCGTCTCGTCGAACGTCGGAATCCGTCCGGCCAGCTCCAGAAACATCCGGCGGACGAACTGGGGGTCATTGAGCGGATCGCTCCCCGTGACGCCATGCTCCTGCCAGTGCTCCGTGAGCAGGCGGTCGATCTTCTCCGCCGCGGCCGCGACCTCCTGCCGTCGTCCGCGATCGATCGGCGCCACGTCCATGACCGGCCCCGTGGGCTCGGTCAGCACCGCGGCCGGCAGCTTCATCACTTGCTGCTGTCCGGCCCGCTTCGCGGCCCGCGCCGCCTTTGCCGCGCCAGTTGCGTTGGGCTTGGCCCCGAGGACCAGCAGCGACGACAGCACAAGCAGGTATGTGACGGCCCGTGGCATCGCGGTCTTCAGCAGATACATGGTCATGCGGCTCTCCGGCCCAAGCGGGCAGGGGGAAGAATCACTCCTTGGGCTTCGGCATGCCGGCCTTGAACTCGTCGAACGACACCTTGCCGTCACCATTGGTGTCGATCTTCTTGAACCGCTTGTCAGCTTTTTCCAGCTGCTTGTCCTTCATGCCCGTCTTGTATTCATCGAGCGTGAGGGAGCCGTCGCTGTTGGCGTCCTTTCGCGAAAACGCCTTCTGCGGGTCAGGAGCCTTCCCCGGGGCGGCCGTGGCGACGGACTCGGTGGCGGTAAGGGCGAGAATGGTCAGAACGAGGGTGCTGAGACGCATGAAAACCTCTGTATGGGAGTCTCGTGGCTGTCCAATCATCGCGGCCCGGGACGCAAGGGGTATACGGAATCCCGAAGGCCGACGCACTTTCAACGGCGGGGAGGGCGGAAGGTTTCGGCCCCCCCAGAGGGGTTTTTTTAGCCGCTGGGAAACGCCCTCTGGAGCCGGCGAAGGGCCTCTTCCAGCCGGGCCGTGGGGCAGGCTGTGTTGAGCCGGATAAAGCCAGGAAACCCGAAATCCCGGCCGTCGGAAGGGCCGAGCCCGGCCGCTTCACAGGCGGCCTGCGGGTCGGCGACGCCCGTGCCGCGGCAGTCGATCCAGACAAGATAGGTGGCCTGCGGCACGGCGGCGGAGAGGCCGGGAATGCCCGCCACGGCGTCGAGCACCATGTCACGGTGCCGCTCGAGAACGGCAATCAGTTGCCGCCGCCAGGCGTCGCCGTGTTGCCACGCCGCCTCGGCCGCCGCGTAGCCCAGCGGGTTGACCATCGGCACAAGGCCACCACCGGCGGGCCGCCAGCGGCGGCGGAGGTCGGCGTCGGGCACGATCGCCGCCGCGCAGGCCAGGCCGGCGAGGTTCCAGGTCTTGGAGGGCGCCGTGAGCGTGATCGCCCGCCGCGCGGCGGGGTGGTCGAGGCTCGCGAAGGGAATGTGCCGCAGGCCGTCGAGCAGAAGATCGGACCAGATCTCGTCCGAGATCACCGTCAATTCGTGCCGCTCGGCAAGGTCTGCCAGTCGCAGCAGTTCATCCCGGCCAAAGACCGTGCCGGTGGGGTTGTGCGGATGACAGAGCCAGAAGAGTTTTGATTTTTGACTGAGTGAGGATTCAAGCAGATCCCAGTCGATGGTCCACGCCGTGGCCGACTGCACCAGCGGTACTCCGACCGTGCGACGGCCCGCCCGTTCCGGCAGCGTGAGGAATGGCGGATAGACCGGCGTGAAAGTGAGAATCTCGTCGTCAGGAGCGGCAAGCAACCGGGCTGTGATCGCCAGCCCCGTGACCACGCCGGGCGTGCCCATGACCCAGCCGGGATCGGGGCTCCAGCCGTGGAGCGACTCGAAGTGCGCGACGAGTGCCGGGGCGAATCCGGGCGTGTCGGCCGTATAGCCAAACACCCCGTGATCCACGCGGGCGTGCAACGCGTCGAGCACCACGTCGGGGGCGCGGAAATCCATGTCGGCCACCCACAGTGGCAGAACATCCCGGCCGGACCAGCGGTCCCACTTTTCGGAGCCGGTGCCGTGGCGGTCGGGGCAGTCGGCAAATGCGTCGTCAGGGGATGATGCATGCATAGGTGATGTTGTACCTTCAGCGGCGGCTTTTGCACCGCGGAGGCAACTATGACAGACCAGCAGCAGAGGGTCGATGCGGTGTTTCGCGATCGCTTCGGCCGGCCACCAGTCTTCGCCGCTGCGGCCCCCGGCCGGGTGAACCTGATCGGAGAGCATGTCGATTATTGCGGTGGCTTCGTCCTCCCGATGGCGATCGAACGGGAGACGGTGATCGTGGCGGCACCCCGACCGGTGGCGGCCGGCGCTCCGGTCGCCCGCGTGCACTCGACGGCTTTCCAAGAGACCGTCGAACTGCCGCTCGTGCCAGATGACGGTCCAGCCGCGGAAACTCCCGGCTGGTCGCGGTATCTGGCCGGGGTGATCGCGGGCTTCCTCGACCGCGGCGCGACGATTCCCTCGTTTGACGCCGTCGTCGATTCCACTGTGCCACTCGGGGGTGGGCTTTCCAGTAGCGCAAGCCTCGAAGTGGCGATGGCGACACTTCTTGCGGCACTGGCCGACCATGCGATTTCGCCGCTCGATCTCGCGGTCTTGTGCCAGCGGGCCGAACACGACTTCGCCGGCGTCCCCTGTGGCGTGATGGATCAGTGCGCAAGCGCTTTGGCCACGCACGATCACCTGCTGCTGCTCGACTGCCGCTCGCTCGACGTGGTGCAGGTGCCGTTCTATCGGGCCGATCTGCTCGTCCTTGTGACCAACAGCAACGTGCGGCACTCGCTCAATGACGGCGAATATGCAGCGCGGCGGGCCGACTGCGAGCGGGCCGCCGCCATCCTCGGCGTGGCCAGTCTGCGGGAGGCGACGCTTGTGCAGGTGGAGGCCTCCCGTGGTGAACTTGGTGACAGGGGCTTTC
>JBILKZ010000265.1:0-3168 GCA_044376405.1 Pirellulales bacterium | reverse complement strand
GGATGAACGGCGGCATCGCCACCATCATCGCCACGGTGAACAGAAGCGACAGGCCGATCGCCAGCGACAGCTCCTCCTTCTTCGCCTTGCAGGCGGCACCGGTGGCGATTGCCGCCGAGACGCCGCAGACGGACATGTCGGCAGAGATCACCATGCAGAGCGACTTCGAGGGGATCTTCATCCAATGCACGCCGAACCAATAGGTCGCCACGAGCACAATCGGCGTCACCACCCAGCTCGTCAGCAGCCCCGGCAGCCCCAGTTCGAGAAGCCGGCTGAAGAGCACCTCCGCGCCAAACACCACCAGGCCGGCCTTGATAAGGAATTCCCCTTGGAGCGCCGGAGCGAGCCAGCGCGGCACGCCGACGGTGTTGCCGATGAGGAGACCGACGAGGAGGGCCCAGAGGGGATATTCGAGGTTGTAATGGTTGACCAGTTTCTGCGCGGCGAGCAGATAGGCGAGCCCGCCGAGTAGCGCGAGGGCCGCCGCGCCTGGAAGCACCGAGGGCACGCTCCTGCCGCGGAGGGCCGTGCCGCCGGCGAGCACGCCGGCGACCCACGCCATACCGAGCAGGATCGGCACCGTCACGGGCTTCCCTTTCTTGTCGGACAGCGACTGCGTCGGGGAATCGTCCCACGTCTGCGGCTTGTCGATGGTCGCCGCGAGGGGATTCGGCCACCCCTTGGGAAAGGCCTTGCGGCTACCGGCATTCTCTGTCGGGCGGGCGTTCCAGCCCACGGTCAGAGCCAGAGCGACAAGCAGGCCGCCGACGACGATCGCGGCGGTGTCCTCGTGAAATCCACGGCGGCCGGAGACTGTCACATCGTGCGGCATCGAATCGACTCCGGAAACGCGGCATCCTGAATGGTCGCTCAGGCTACTCATTCTGGGACTGGAAGGCGATACGCTCGCCGGCAACCGCCACGGTTCGATGCGTGATGCGTTCAGGCAGCATTTCAATTGAATGGATATATTCGGAACCGCCGAAGCGGACTTTCTCACCCACCGTGCACGAGGTTCTCCATGCATCTGCGTAACGCGTTGACCGTGGCCCTGATCGCCTCTTTCCTAACGCTGCAGCCGCAGACCGGCCGCAGTTGCACGCGGTGCGTCTATCTCGGCCCGAACGAAACAGTTGTCGTTGCCCGCTCGATGGACTGGGTCGAGGACCCGAGCACCGAGATCTACTGCTTTCCCCGCGGCATGAGCCGCAATGGGGCCACCGGGCCGAACGCGCTCACGTGGACGAGCAAATACGGTTCGCTGATCTGCTCCTTCTATAAGGTGGCCACGGTCGACGGCATCAACGAGAAGGGGCTCGTCGCCAACACGCTCTATCTCGTCGAGAGCGACTACGGCCGGCCCGTCGCCGGCAAGCCGACAATGTCAATCGCCACTTGGACGCAGTACGTGCTCGACAGCTACGCGACCGTGAAGGAGGCTGTCGATGCCCTGGAGAAGGAGCCATTCACGATCATCGCCCCAACGCTGCCAAACGGCGTTCCGGGTGTCGGTCACATGGCGATCTCCGACCCGTCCGGCGACTCGGCGATCCTCGAGTACGTGAAGGGAAAACTGGTCATCCATCACGACCGGAAATACCAGGTGATGACCAACTCGCCAATCTTCGACGAGCAACTGGCGCTCGACGCCTACTGGAAGGGTATCGGCGGCCTCACGATGCTTCCTGGCACGAACCGGGCATCCGACCGGTTCGTCCGCGCCTCGTTCTACATCGACGCACTGCCGCAGACCGACGATGCCCACCTCGCCATGGCGCAGATATTCAGCGTGATCCGGAATGCGTCGGTGCCGCTGGGACTGAAGACAGCAGCTCCCAACGTGGCCAGCACGATCTGGCGAACGGTCTACAACCAGAAGACGAAGACCATGTACTTCGATTCGGCGACGAGCCCCACCGTGTTCTGGATTCCGCTGGCCGATCTCGACTTCACTGCGGGAGCCCCGGTGAAAAAAATCGCTCTCATCGGCGGTGAGACCTACAACGGCAACGCCTCGAAGCAGCTCTCGCCGGTGGAGCCTTTTGCCTTCCTGCCGGCCAAGGCCGAATAACGGCCGACGAACGATGGCGGCTGGCTCCCATCGTGGTGGCGGCTGGAGCGCGGAGCGGCGGCTTGGGTATCATGCGGCCGTTGCGTGCGTGACGGTTCCGCATGCCCAGCCTCGAACATGGAGTGTTTCTCGTGCCTGCCACTTCCCCGCGTCGTCTTGTCGTTCACGGTGCCGCCGGCCGCATGGGGCAGCGGATCATCGCCTGTGCCGCAGCAGAAACAGCCGGCTCGTCAGCGCCGGCCTGGCAGCTCGTCGCCGCCGTGGAGAGGGCAGGGCACCCGCGGCTGGGTAATGATGCCGGTTCGCTCGCCGGCATCGCCGCCGCCGGAGTGACCGTCAGCGAAACCTGGACCTGCCCAGCAGACGTGGCGATCGACTTCTCGCTCCCCGGCGCCGTGGCCGGCATCGCAAGTGCCTGCGTGCAGGCGCGCGTGCCGCTGGTCGTGGCCACGACGGGGCTCGAGGCCGCCGATCGGCGGGCGATCGAGGATGCTGCGCGAACGATCGCGGTGCTCCAGTCGCCGAGCATGAGCCTCGCGGTGAACATCGCGATGGACCTGGTCGGCCGCGCCAGCAACCTGCTCAAGCGGGTGGGCTGCCGGAGCGACGTCGAGATCATCGAATGCCACCATCGGCATAAGGAGGATTCGCCGAGCGGCACGGCGCTGAAATTCGGACAGATCGTCCAGGACGCCTTCGGATTCACCCGCGTGGCCCACGGCCGCGAGGGCCGGCCGGGCGCCCGGCCGGCCGACGAGATCGGCTACCACGCCGTGCGTGCCGGCGACAATCCTGGCGAGCACACGATCCTCTTCGGTCTTGAAGGGGAGGCGCTCTCGGTCAATGTCCGCGCCACTAGCCGCGACTGCTATGCCAGCGGGGCGCTCGCCGCGGCGGCATTTGTGATCGGCAAGCCGGCGGGGCTTTATTCGATGCGCGACGTGCTGGGCCTGTCCTGACATGCCTGACATGCCGCACGACGAAACAACTGGCAACCCAAACCCGCTGACTGCAGTCTGGACCGGCCCCTACGGCGGCGTGCCGCCGTTCGACAGAGTACGGGTCGCGGACCTGGGCCCCGCGCTCGAGGCCGG
>JBILKZ010000135.1:0-10040 GCA_044376405.1 Pirellulales bacterium | reverse complement strand
GGTGGTCGTGAGCGATCCTGTGAGCGTCGTCAGGCCGCCGTTGCCGGTGGCGAGATCGGCGATGCCTGTGAACGTTCCCCCGTCGATGGCGGTCATGTCGCTGAAGTTCAGCGTCAGGTTCTTGCCGTCGCCCACGATGCCATTACCGAACGTGGGAATGGTGCCAGTGAGTGTGGTGTTGGCACCAAGCGTCACCGCGCGAGTGTAGGTCTGCCCACCAGACGTGGTGATCGACGGCGTGTTGATGGTCGTGATACCGGACACGTTGAGGCTTGCCAAGTCCGACAACCAGTCGCCGCCCAGGACGGCGGCGCCTCCTACTATGGTGAGCGACTTGCCCCCGCCGGACAGCGTGCCGGTTGTCGTGAAGGTGCTGCCCTGAATCTCGGTGTTGGCCAGGAGCGTGACGGAGCCATTGAAGGTCTGATTAATCGCTTGGACATAGCTTGGGAGCGTTGTCGCACCATTCACAACGAGCGATTGGAGATCGTCTGTTTTGCCGACGGCCCCCGTAAATGCCACTCTCGAATTTCTGGCCTCGATCGTCAGGTTTACGTACCCGTCCACCGTGCCGTCAAACGCGACCAAGGCAGCCGGGTCCGTTACCGTTAGGATGACCTTGCCTGTCGTGCCTGCTAAGAGCGTGACCGCGTCACCGAAGGTCTGGCTGCCGGTGGTCGTGAGCGATCCTTTGAGCGTCGTCAGGCCGCCGTTGCCGGTGGCGAGATCGGCGATGCCTGTGAACGTTCCCCCGTCGATGGCGGTCGTGTCGCTGAAGTTCAGCGTCAGGTTCTTGCCGTCGCCCACGATGCCTTTACCGAACGTGGGAATGGTGCCAGTGAGTGTGGTGTTGGCACCGAGCGTCACCGCGCCAGTGTAGGTCTGCCCACCAGACGTGGTGATCGACGGCGTGTTGATGGTCGTGGTACCGCTCACGGACAGATTTGCCACGCCCGATACGGCGCCGTTGATGACGGCGTTGCCTGTGACGGCGAGCGAGCTGCCCCCGCCGGCCAGCGTGCCGGCCAGCGTGAGCGTGGAACCGGCCGCCGAACCGCTCGCAAGCGTGATCGTGGAACCGGCCCCGAGCGTGACGTTACCATCGAACTGAAGATTGTTCCCCGCCGTTGCTACATTAGCATTGATCTGGATACCCCCAGATCCAATCCTTTCGTATCTCACATCACCCGTATTATTGATACTCTGGTCGATCGTGACGCTGGACATGTCCTGCACGTTGAACCACCCAGCCAAGCTGATCTCCCGGCCTCCTTGGACGCGGAATGTTGCGTTTTGTCCTTGGCCTATGCCCGAAACGGTAATGCTTGTTACTTGAGAAAGTTGTCTTGTCCCCCCAGCTACCACAATATTTCTGTTTAACACCTGGTAATTCAAACCGCTGCCGTCCACACGCAGACCGACCTCGTCGTCAGCCGCGTCGCTGTTGATCCGCCATTCGGCATCGGCCCCATCTTGAAACGTAACGGCCAACATCGATCGCCGTTCCAGCGACTCGCCCGCGAGGGCATGGCGGGCGGCGGCCCGCCGCTTCCGGCTCGCGGCCCGCGAGCCGCGAGTGGCACGGCTGGCCTCGTCCCTCGTCCGTGCAACAAACAACTGATTCAAGACGTTTTTCAGCATCACTTCCTCTCCTTAAATCCACCGGGTGTCCCCCGAGAAGGCAGTGGTGAGCTTTATCTGCCATGGGTGGCATGTCAAGGAATTGGTGGGGCCGGCAGTTGCCGTCGGCTTGGGCTGCCGCAGGAAAACCTGGCCGCACACCGGAAAATCAGCGTTTCCAGCCGCGAAATGGCTCGTAAAGCCTGAGCGAGAAGATCAGTTCGCTCCCGCCCAAGGATGACGTGTAATAGCCGGCAGGCTCGTTGCTGGCGAGCCTGTTCAGGCCGATCGTGCCGGTTCCAAACCCGACGAACCGGTAGCCGAGATCGAGCGCCAGCCGGTCGCCGAACCGGTAGGTCACCCCCGTGCCGGCCAGCCAGGCGAACGTGCCCACCGTGTCGGTTCCGGCCACAAAATTATCGTTGACAGTGAGTTCGTAGCCGCCACCGCCGATGCCGCCGCCGAGGTAGAGCCCCCAGTGATTGCCAGCCCAGATGTCACGCCACACGTTGGTTGTCACCGTCCAGACATCAGCCGCGGTCACGGCGTAGTCGAGCGGCACGTCGGGCGCGCTGGCGGTCGTGCCGGAGGCGTCGCTCCTCAGCCGGCCTTCGATCTCCAGCCGCAGCTGGCCCCCTGAGCGGTCCCAGGCCAGGCCGCCCGCTCCACCCGCCGATCCAACACTGCTGGAGAAGCTGCCAGTGTTCGTAAAGCCACCATCCACGTTTGCTCCGCCGCTGCGAAGCGACAGGTACGACCCACCTCCGATGGCGGAGAGATAAAACCGGGGAGGCCGCGAGCCCGGTTCAGTGCAAGGCTTGGCGTCATCGGCTGCCATGGCCCGTGTCGCCGCGGCGATGCCGCTATTCCCGGGCTGCCATTCAGCCAGTGGATCTTCTGCCGGCGTCGGCACGCTGTCAGGCGTCTCCAGCTGTTGATCTGGCATTCCCGGCAACAGCCCCAGAAAGCTCGGCAGTCTGGCTGCAACGCGGGGCTCCCCTGGAGGAGCGGTGAAAGGGGACGTCGCCGCAGGCGGAGGAGGCATCACCGAAGGAGCTTGAATGGGTGGCTGGAATCGAGGCTGCGGCTGAAACTGGGCCTGGGCCTGGGCCTGGGGCTGGGGCTGGGGCTGGGGCTGGGGCTGGATGAGTGGCTGGTTACTCGCGGGAATATCGAAGCCCGAACCGAATGATTCGGCGGGAGTTTGGAACGTGGTGTTTGAATTCGTCGACCGAGGCCGCGAAAAGACGGCCGCGGGTGATGCCTGTGGTGGCGGGACGGCTGGCACCGTGGTTGGAGCTGTGGCTGGCACCGCAGCAGCGATGCGTTCGACCGGCCGGGGTGTCGGCTGGGGCGTCGAATAGGCAGAAAGCCCGGTATATCGGGAGCCAAAATATGTCGGCGGGCCTCCGGATCCGGCTGGCCCAGCAGGAGCCGGCTGAGCGAACGACACGCGGGCCGCGGCGGCAGCAAAACATGCCAACGGCAGCACGAGCACGACAGCCATGCGCAGCCGTTGAGCCTCCCCGTTCACTCGCATCCCCAGTATCTCCCCACCCCCCGATCGGCACCCTCGGTGGCTATCGTCACGGGGGCCCAGTCAGATGCAGCCACGGGCGACGGCACGACTACAACCGCACCAACCCCGTCATCCGGAGCGTGGGTCACCGGTCCTACAACCCGCACATCCGCACCGGCCGGGCTAGAAAGAGTGAAAAGTGAAAAGGGGACGCAGCTCTTTTTCACGGGCGAAAAAGAGCTGCGTCCCCTTTTCGATCCCCACGTGACCCGACCACTCAAACCGCGATTTATAGATGAGGTGTTGCTTTATCGCGGGTTTCCCTTAGTCTTTTTGCCACAGAAATCCCCGAAGAGCCTAAGTCGAGATTGAAGGATTATCCGCCCACGTCGAATCAACCTAAACGAGTGACCTTCACATGCCAAGACCATGACCGGGTTGGATTTCCTGTACCAGTCGATATGAGGGTTCAGGAACAGGGGTGACCAAGGCAACCAGCGTGTGCGGCTGGAGCCGAGGCCTTGGCCGAGGCGGAAGCCGCACACGCGGCGGCGAACCTGGCCGGGGTCTGGTAACCCAGCGAGCTGTGCGGCCGCTGAGTGTTGTATTCATCTTTCCAGGAAGCCGTGAGCACCCGGGCACCCCGGATGCCGTCGAAGATCTCCATCGCGAGGAACTCATCTCGCAGGCGGCCGTGGAAGCTCTCGGCGTAGCCGTTTTCCCAAGGGCTCCCCGGCTCGATGTACATGGCATCGACACCCACCTGCCCAAGCCACCGGCGGAGGGCGTGGGCCATGAACTCAGGTCCGTTGTCGCTGCGGATGTGCTGCGGAACGCCGTGCATCGCGAAGAAAGAAAAGGTGCCAGCCACCAAATCTAGGTAATTTGCATAGCATGGTTGCTCAAAGCTTACGACAAGGGATCTGATTGTTCATTGAAGTCGCTGCACGATTCGCCGAACAGTAGCAGGCCTGTGTATCGTGTGGTGCGTCACCACCTATCCTCCGATCAGCACCGTCATGCAGCCGAGCGTGATCACGCCGCCGTGGCTCGTACTGTCGCCCATCCGCGCCGCCGGCATGCCGCCAACCATCACCGTCGCGCTCCCCTTGATCACGTTGCAGGGTGGGCCCACGCAGATTCCCATCGTGCCCAGTTGGGCTGCCGGCATGCCGCCGATCAGCACCGTGAACGCCGCCGGTGCGGCCAGCACGCCACCGACGTGCGGAACGGGCCCCGTGAACATCGGGCAGACCTGCATATCGGCGACTCTCGCGGCCGGCTGTCCCATGGCTCAACTCCCTTCCCAGGTGTCGGTGCCTGAGGCAATCGCAAACCCGGCATCGATCAATCGCAAGAGCTCCTGCTTTGGCTCCGCGGGGGCCCGCCTGGCCGCCGCGAGCTTGACGCCGCCGGCCGCCGCCATTCCCGCCAGATGCGGCAGCGGTGGCAGCGGATCGAGGTGCGGCGGAGCGATCGATTCACCAGCCAGAAATGCGGCCAGCGCCGCACAGCCCGCCGGCGATGCCAGCCCCGCCACGTTTGCCGCGTCTTGCGCCGCGTAGGCCTTGAGCTGCTCGGGCTGCCGCACCCAGGCCTCGGCTATCTCAAGCGCCCGCAGTTCCTTGGGCGCGGGAGCCCCGCCTGCCTCCAGGCGGGCGACCCGGCAGGCCCACCACGCCGCCCCGCGGCGCGAGAGCGACTGAGCCAACACGCTCACGGCATCCTCCGCCAGCCCAGCCTTCACGAGCGCCCGGGCGCTTTCCACGAGCGAGCCGCCCGCGAGCGTACCGTCGGGCTGCTCGACCACGGCCACGACCGGCTCGGCGAGTTCGAGCTTGGCCAGCCGCATCCGCGCGGCTTCCTGTGTCGGATAATTTTCAAGCGTGGTGGCTGCCATGGTTTTCGTTCCGTTGACTGTGCCCTGAAGCGTTAGCCGATCATCGTGATGGCGCCTTGTGCCTGAAGCATTGCGGTGCCCTTGACGGTCGTCTGCAGGCCCTCGACCGTCGTCGATGTCGTGCCCTTGACGCTCACCGTGAGCCCATTGATCGTCACCCCAGCCGGGCCGATTTCGATCGAATTGCTGCCGACTTTCAGCGTGATGCCGGTCTGCCCCTCGATCGTCCACGACATCGCCTTCATCGTGCCGCTGCCGCTATTCACCTCCACGGAGTGGGACCCCGACGAGACGGTGAGCGAATGGCCCTTGCCGATCGTGTTTGACTGCTTGCCCCCCACCGTGACGGTGTGGTTGCCTTGGGTCACGTCGAACGTGGCGTTGCCTTTGCTGACGGTGTATTTTTCGTCGCCGGTCGACACCGTGGTGCTGTTATCCTTGTAGACCGTGAGCGACCGGTTGCCATTCTCGCTACCGACTCCGATCTCCTCGGTGAGGTTGTTGTAGACCTTGACCGAGCGGTCGCCCTTGTCTTTCGTGACGAAGCCGACCTCGAGCGTGTCGTCGTTTTCGACCGTCCGCGTGAAGTTTCGTTCCGCGTGCAGCGTCACCAGCTCCGCTTCCTTCGTGTCGTCGAAAATGAGTTGGTTGGCCGTCGACGTCGAGCCCTCCTTCGTGCTCCGCGTCTGCAGGCCGCTCTGGGCGGCCTTCGATGGAAGCTCAAAGGGAGGCTTGTTCGTGCCGTTGTAAACCACCCCGGTCACGAGCGGGCGGTTGGGGTCGTCGTCGAGGTGCGAGACGACCACCTCCATGCCGACGCGGGGAATGAACTGCATGCCGAACTGGGGCCCGGCGAGCGACTGCGACACCCGGATCCAGCAAGAACTCTGCTCGTTCTTCTTGCCGTAGCGGTCCCAGTGGAACTGCACCTTGATGCGACCGTATTGGTCGGTGTAGATCTCCTCACCGGAGGGCCCCACGACCAGAGCCGTTTGCACGGTGCCCGCCGGCCACGCCGTATTGCGGACAGGCCGCCACACCGTCTCGCTCGGCACCGACTCAAACGAATTCTCATATTCAAAGCCCGATCCCGCCTGGGCCGACGCCTCGTAGGCCCCGCGGATGCTTGCCCGATGGATCACCTTGGTAAGCAGATATTTCTTGCCGCGTTCTGCGGAATTGGGGTGCGACTTAATCTTGAATGTGTAGCCCGGCGAGAAACTGCGGCAGGTGCTCGTGCCCGAGGCGACGCTGGCCGTCGCTTCCTCCGCCTCGATCCGCACCTTGGCAGAGGCATCGCCGTCGGGCTTCTTCTCATAGAGGCCCGGATAGTCGAAAAGCTCCGCCTTGCTGGCGCCCGAGTAAGCCGACTTGCCATTGCCCGTGGCCAACAGGCTCGTCGTTGGCTCCTCGAAGGAGTAGTCGGTCTGGACGAACTTCCCAGGCCGGAAGGCATATTCGTGCCGCCAACTCGTGATCACACCGGCCGTGGCCGGCGACGCAAACCCCTGGGCCGTCTCGACGTCAGCGTCCTTGCAGTCGGTAAAGGCGGTGTTGGAGTCGGAGACCACCATCTTCAGCGATCCTTGCGCGTGCTCGAAGTGGTAGCCGATGCCCTCATGCTCCATGAGCCTGCTCACGAAGGCAAAGTCAGTCTCCCGATACTGCACGCAGTAGTCCAAGGGGGAGTGGCTGCCCGAGATCTTTTTCGAGAGCGTGATCTCAGACGTGTCGCCGAGCACCGCCTCGACGATGTCGGGCACCGACTGTTGCTGAAAAATCTTGCAGTCGCTCGTGAGCGAGGCGAACCACAGGCTCGGCACCACCTCGACCTGCCAGCGAGTGAGCACGTCGTCGCGGCCCATCCAGGAAAAGCGACTGACATAACCCGAGAACCAGCGGGGCGAGTTGCTCGAGTCATTGACCCGGAAGCTCACCTGCTTCCCCACGATCGAAGTGTCGCTCAAGGTCTCTGCAACGCTTAGGCACTCCAGGCGAAAGACGAACAGGTTGCCGAGAGCTTCTTCCCCATCAAACGCCTCGAGCAGCAGTTTGTCCTTGCCAAGCGGCGTCTCGATCGCCAGCGGTTGGTCGTCCTGGGAATAGTTTGGCGGCATGGGAGAACCCTTTTCCTATGTTTTCGCAGCCCCGACGGTGTAGTTGTCGGTGACCTTGCCTTGGCTCGACCCGTCGATTCCGAACTTCCCGTAGGTCCACGTCGCCTTGCCGTAGGTCAACGACACCCGCTCGGTCGGCTGGAGGCTCTTGGGATCGGTTGAGTCCTCAAGATCGTAGGCCGTTACGATCGCATCCTCTAACTCATAAACGAGATAGGGCTGCGTCGCACCGCCGGTCATGGTGCACAGCTCGATCGTCACCTTCGCCAGCTTCTGTCCGGTGACGCAGGCCTTTTGGATCTTTACCGTGGCGGAGTCGAGGTCCTTCACCACGGTCACCTGACCGACGGCAGTCGCCCCTCCCCCACGCTCGCTCTGCCCGAAGCCGCCGGTCGCCCTCGTGAGCGGAGCCGACAGCGAGTGCATGATGCTCCAGCCCTTGTGCTTGGAGTCGGTGGCCTCACCCTCGAAGTCACCAAACTTCACGAATCCGCTGCGAGTGCTGGCCATGATGATTCCTCCCAAGAATGGACTACAAACCCGCCGGCGGGGCCGTCACCCCGGGCTGCAAGCCTCGGGGCGACGGCCACCGGACGTCGTCAGGACCGCCAACTAGCCGTTCTTGCCACTTTCGTACGCCACCTCGACATTGCCCTTCTTCGTCCCCTTGGCGTTGTCGAACTCGGTATAGGTGTAGGTGATCTTCGAGAAGTTCATGCTCGTCTGCTCGCTCGGCAGCGGCTCACCCGAGCTATTACCGTGAACCGAATAGCCGGTGAACACCACGTTCTCCAGCTTCCACTTCAGGTAGGTCTCGGTCTTGCCACCAACCGTCGTGGTGAACTCGACCAGCACTTCCTTATTGAACTTGCCCAGTGCGCAAGCTTCCATCAGCTTCGGCGACGACTTGTCGAGCTGCCGGGTAATCGAGATGTCGCCCAGCGAGGTCTCGCCCTTGGTCCGCTGCTGGTCAACCGCGCCGCCCGGGATCGAGCGAAACACCGGCAGCGAGGCCGAATCGGCCAGGATCCACTTGGAGTGGGCCGAGTCGGTGGCCTCACCCTCGATGCCGTCGATCTTGATAAAGAGTCCCATAGTTGCACTTCCTTTTCATTTCACAGCGAGCTGTTCGGTCAGCCCCGAGCGACGTGCTCGGGGCTCATTCCATCGTCCCGGGGCTGCTCACCATAACCTCGGACCGACGTTACGTTATCGTGCGATTTTCACATTTGTTGCGTGCCCCCGCAAAATTTTTTTCGGCCGCTTTGAAATCCGGAAGAAACGCATGTTTCGACCGAAATACGCGGGCCGTGGGCCACGCTGGGGTCAGCCTATTTCGTAGCTAAATTCTCCCGCCGCCTGGTCCCAGCCCACCTCGATCGTCTCCACGGGTTCCCCTTCGGCCATTCGGGCCAGTAGCCGCGTGGAGAGTTCTGGCAGCATCGAGCCGGAAAGCACCCGGTCGATGATGCGGGCACCGCTATCGACCTCGTGGCAGCGGTCGACGACCGCCCCCACCACTTCCGGCGTCCAGGTGAGCCGGGCCTTGTAGGCATTTTCCACCCGGCGGCGGATGCTCTTGAGCTTGAGCTCGCAGATGCCCCGCATCACGTCGTCGGCCAGCGGGTAATAGGGGATCACGTTGAGCCGGCCAAGGAACGCCGGCTTGAAGACCTTGAGCAGGTCGTCGTGAAGGGCGTCGGCCAAGGCCGCAGGCTCGGGCCGCGTCTCGGGATCGGCACAGAGCTTCATCACCGTGTCGGTGCCGGCGTTGCTCGTCATGATGATGACGGTGTTCTTGAAGTCGATGTCGCGGCCCTCGCCGTCCTTCATGGCGCCCTTGTCGAACACCTGATAGAAGATGTCCTGCACACCGGGGTGGGCCTTCTCCATCTCGTCGAGCAGCACCACTCCGTAGGGCCGGCGGCGAACCGCCTCCGTGAGCACGCCCCCCTCGCCGTAGCCGACGTATCCCGGCGGCGAGCCCATCAGGAGCGACACTTTGTGCTCCTCCTTGAACTCGCTCATGTTGATGACGGTCATATTCGATTCATCGCCGAAGAGCAGTTCGGCAAGTGCGAGGGCTGTTTCCGTCTTGCCCACGCCGCTGGTGCCGGCCAGCAGGAACACACCCGTGGGACGGTTGGGATCGGTGAGCCCGGCCCGCGACGTGCGGATCCGCTCGGCGATCACCGCCAACGCATGCGACTGGCCGACAACCCGCTCCTCCAGCCTCTTTTGTAGCTCGAGCACGCCGCGGATCTCATCCGACACCATGCGGCCCACCGGGATGCCGGTCCACCCGGCCACCACCTCGGCGATCGCCTGACCATCGACACAGGGGCTCACCAGCGGCGTCTCCCCTTGCACCTTTTTGAGCTGCTGCTCGAGGCCCACGAGCTTGGCCCGCAGTGTCTCCTGCTCCGCCTCCGGTAGCGGGGCGACTCCTTCGGCGGGCTGCACGGCCGCCATCAGCGTGGCCCGTTCGGCTCTGATCTGCTCGACGAGTTTTGATTCCTCGGCGAAGCGGGCCTCCAGGGCGGCGAGCTTCGTGCCTATCTCATTCTTCTTGGCCTCGAGTTCGGTGATCGTGGCGGCGTGATTGGCGCCCGCAGCCTGCTCCCGCTTCAGAATATCGATCTCGATCGTGAGGGCGTCGATCGTCCGCCGCGCATCCTCGATCGCCGGCGGCGTGGCCGCCTGCCCGATTGCCACCTTGGCGCAGGCCGTGTCGAGCAGGCTCACGCCCTTGTCGGGCAACTGCCGGCCGGGGATGAACCGCCGCGAGAGTTTCACGGCCTCCACCACCGCCTCGTCGAGCACCGACACCTTGTGGTGCTTTTCGAGCGTCTCGACCATGCCGCGGAGCATCCGGCAGGCCATC
>JBILKZ010000264.1:0-3177 GCA_044376405.1 Pirellulales bacterium | reverse complement strand
TTGGCGTTGCCATGATACGGATTGGGACTGCCCGCCGCACGGAGGTACATTAACCGCTGTCTTCCACTCCCGAAAGGGTCGCCATGCCAGTCTCGCACACACGGTCATCCTGCGACGTTTGCCGGCTCCTGCTGGCCGCAGTCCTCGCCGCCATCGCCGCGGTTGCCCGCCCCGCCGCCGCGGCCGAGCCGCCAGCCACCGCCGTCTCCAGCAACCCCAGCTCCTCCGGAGCTTCCTGTTCGCTCCGCGATGGCGACCGGGTCGTCTTCCTCGGCGACACGTTCGTCGAGCGGGAGGGAGACCGCGGCTTCATCGAGACGGCGCTCGTGGCGGCTCATCCAGAGGCGTCGCTCACATTCCGCAATCTGGGCTGGAGCGGCGACACTGTCTGGGCGGAGTCCCGCGGCGTCTTCGATCAGCCAGCGAAGGGCTACGAGCGGATGCTCGCCCTCGTCCGCGAGCTGAAGCCGACGATCGTATTCGTGGCGTACGGTCGCAACGAGTCGTACCAGGGCGAGGCAGGGCTGGCAGCGTTTCGCAAGCAGTTGGAAAAACTCTGTGACGACCTGCGGACGGCGGCCGCTGCCGGTGCGGCGAACGAGGCGGTGAAGCCGGCCGACATTCGGCTGGTGCTGGTCACGCCACACCGCTTCGAAACAGCCGATGCCGATGCACGCAACGCGGCACTCTCGAGCTACTCCCAGGCCATCCGGGACGTGGCGACGGCCAAGCAGGCGGGACTGGTCGATCTCTTCACGCAGCTGCCGACGAAAGCCCCGCCTGGCGACAAGCTCACGGAGAATGGCGTCCATCTCTCGAACGCCGGCTACGCACAGGCCGCGCGGGTCTTCGCGGCGGCATCGGGGCATGAATTGTCCGCCGACTTCGCGGCCCGGTCCGACACCCTCCGCAAGCAGGTTGTCGCGAAGAACACGCTCTTCTTTCATCGCTGGCGGCCGGCGAACGAAACCTACATCTTCCTGTTTCGCAAACACGAGCAGGGCAACAACGCCATCGAGATTCCGCAGTTCGATCCGCTCGTCGACGCCGCCGAGCAGAAGGTGCGCAGCCTCGCCAAAGGAGCCCGCTGACCATGAGCATCCGCATCGTCATCGCCGCCGTGTGCCTCACGCTCGCGTGCCTGCAGCCCGCGCTGGCCCAGCGCGGCCTCAAAGACATCCCAGCGCCCGACCCCGCGGCAGAACTGGCGGCAATGCAGGTGGCCGAAGGCTACGAAGTGAATCTGTTCGCTGCCGATCCGCTGATTACGAAGCCCCTGCAGATGAACTTCGATCCCCAGGGCAGGCTGTGGGTCTCGTCATCGAGCGTGTATCCCCAGATCAGGCCGGGTGAGGTCGCCAACGACACCGTCACGATCCTCGAGGATCGCGATGGCGACGGGCGTGCCGACGCCAGCACGGTCTTTGCCGACGGCCTCTTGATGCCCACCGCCGTGCAGCCGGGCGACGGCGGCGTCTACGTCGCCAACAGCACGGAGTTTCTCCACCTCTCCGACACGGATGGCGACGGCAAGGCCGACACGCGGCGGGTCGTACTCTCCGGCTTTGGCGCGGAAGACACCCACCACATCATCCACACGTTTCGCTACGGCCCCGATGCCAGGCTCTACTTCAACCAGTCCATCTATATCCACAGCCATGTGGAGACGCCCCACGGCGTCCGGCGGCTCAATGCGGGCGGCATCTGGCGGTTTGCACCGGAGTCGCTCAACCTGGATGTCTTCGCCCGCGGCTGGGTCAACACCTGGGGCCATGCCTTCGATCGGTGGGGCCGATCGCTCGTCACCGACGGTGCCGGGGGCGAGGGGATCTATTACGGCTTTCCGGGTGCGGCCTATCAGACCGCTGCGGGCACACCGCGGATTCTCCACGGCATGAATCCGGGCAGCCCGAAATACTGCGGGCTCGAGATTGTCGACGGCCGTCATCTGCCCGACGACGCGCAGGGCCAGCTCATCACGAACGACTTCCGTGCCAATCGCGTCTGTCGCTTCCGGCTCACAGAGCAGGGCTCGGGGTTCGCCAGTGAAAAACTGCCCGAATTGATCCACTCGCAGCGGGTGACGTTTCGCCCCATCGACGTGAAGATGGGGCCCGACGGCGCGATCTACATCGCCGATTGGTACAACCCGATCATCCAGCATGGCGAGGTCGACTTCCGCGACGAGCGGCGTGACCGCACGCACGGGCGGATCTGGCGGGTGACGGCGAAGGGACGGCCGGCCCTGCCGCGGATCGATTTCACGAAGCTCTCGACGCCCGAATTGCTTGGGCAGCTCAAGTCGCCCGAGAGCTATGCCCGCGACATGGCGAAGCGGGTGCTCTTTTCCCGCGGCAGCGAGACCGTGGTGCCGGAGCTGACGAAGTGGCTGGCGTCCCTCGATTCGCTCGATCCCGATTTCGAGCGGCTGCGACTGGAGGCTCTGCGTCTGCGGCAGGGACTCGATCGTGGCAGCAATCACGATGTCGACGCCGGACTGCTCAAGGCTGTGCTGGCATCACCCGACCCACGGGCTCGCGCGGCTGCTGCGAGAGTCGTCTGCGACTGGGCCGACCGTCTCGATTCGCCAGTGGAACTGCTCGCCCCGACGGCTGACGATCCTTCGGCACTCGTGCGACTCGAAGGCGTGCGGGCGTTGGCCACGCTTGGCGGCAGGCGGGCCGCGGAGCTCGCGCTGCATGCGGTCGATCATGAGCGGGACGACGCCCTCGACTACGCCGTCTGGCTGGCGGCCCGCGAAACCAAAGATGCCTGGCTGCCCGCCGTGCTCGACGGCACGTTCGCCGACGACGGCCGCTTCGGCCGGGTGATCTTTGCCGTGGCCGCGGCCGAGGCGTCGGCTGCCGTGCCGCGGATCGTCGCGTCGCTCCAGAATGGAAATACCGATGGAAAGAAGGACGGAAAGATTCCCGACACGGATCGGCAGGCGGCGCTCTCAGCGATCGCCAAGCTCGGCAACCCCGATCAGCTTCGCGTCGTGTTCGACGTCGTCACCAACGCCGCCACCCCGCCGGCGCAGGCCGCGTCTCTCCTCGGCGATCTGCTCGATTCGCACAGGCGCCGCCGTGTCGTGCCGACGGGAGACGTCTCCACGATCGAGAAACTCGTGGTGTCCTCCAACGACTCCTGCGCAGCCCGCGCGATCGAGGCCACGGC
>JBILKZ010000263.1:0-3180 GCA_044376405.1 Pirellulales bacterium | reverse complement strand
AGCACGCGGCAAGGGAGCGTGCGGGTTTTCTCGTCGAGCCCCCGCCCCTCTTGGCGGGAGAGGATGCCGTCCCACTCGTACGACCTGTCGCCGAGCGTGAACACCACCCTCGCAGGCGCGTCGGGCAGGTCGTGGGCGCCGAGTCCATCGCCGTTGGCCGCACGGCCTCCCCAGACCTGCGACAATTCGTCCATTCGCAGGCTTGTCTTCACCTCCACGGCGCTTGTGTCCTCGAGTGTGACCAGCGGCGTTCCTTTGGCCACGAACGAGTCCTGCTCGACCTTGTCGTCCACCACCACACCGTCGACCGGCGCCACAACTCGCGTTCGTGAGAGGTCGAGCTTGGCACGTTCGAGCATGGTCGACGCCAGGGCCTCCGCCTCGGTGAACCGCCCGCGTCGTTTGGTGAGCACGCGCTTCTGTCCCTGGAGCATCGTCAGGGCGTTGGTCGCCGTAAGTTCGTCCCGCAGGGCCCGCTCGTGTTCGGTTTCGGTGACGATGCGATTGGCCTTCAGGTTGTCGAGCCTGGCCACCTCGCGGCGAGCCAGGTCGACCTGCCGCTGGGAGAGTTCGGCCGACGTGGCATTCTGGGCCAGTTCCTCATCGATCTCCTCGATGTTGAGGGCCGCCTGCCTGACCTCTCCCTCCAGCCGCTGCACGTCGAGCTGGTAATCGCGAGGATCGATCTCAAAGAGCACGCTGCCAGCCTTCACGAACTGGCCGGCGCGGCACGATTCGCACTTCCGCAGCAGGCGACCCGGCACCTCGGCTGCGAGCGTCACCTCCCGGAGCGGCACCACCACGCCATCGGCATCGATCTCGATACGCCCTTCCATCTTCTGGATGGGTGTGGTTCGCACGGCCACGGCCGCGGGAGCCTCGGCCGCCCTGCGGACCGGCGGCTTCTGAATTCCGAGCGCCATGAAGCCGGCGACTGCGGCGCCGAGGATCACCAGAGGCAACACCCAGCCGACAAGTTTTCGCACGATATTCATGACGCCGGGCATCTCGCTGAACGCACCTTCTTCACGCTCCTGAGTCTACGAAACCATAACCGCACTGCCGCCCCGAATTTCACGGCCGTTCGACGACGACATCTGAGAAACGGTGGCTTGTGAGGCCTTTTTGATATCATACCAACAGGATACGCACTCAGATCCACCTTCCAGAGTCCGCGTACGACCGGCTTCCCTTGCTTGCGCTGCGGGCTTCGATGGAGCACTGCAAACGTTCATGCAGACCTGTCAACTCCAACAGCCTCGGCGCAGGCCCGGCCGCTCGCGAGCGCCCCATTGATCGAGGCCGTCGTGCAATGGTCGCCACAGACGAACAGGCCGGGTGCCACCTGCGATGACGCGCCCCGGCTCCGCCGAGCGGCCGGGGACTCATCGGGCAAAGCGTGATCGATGCGGACCGTCTTCAGATGCCGCCAGGCATGGGCCGACTGGCCAAACCACCCTGCAGTCTGCCGCCGCACGGCGTCGTGCAGATCGCCGTCATTCCCCTGCCAGTCCTGCCGGATGGAGACATAGACCAACGCCGCCCCCGGTGGTGCGTAGCCGCCCGCCACGTCTGAGGGCACCGTGACATTATCAATCGGCCCGCCCTCCTCCGCGCTGACGACGACCGTCGGACTCGAAAGCGGCGACTGCGTCGCGGCAAAGGCTACCATCCGGGTCGACTTCCATCCGCGCGACGCGACCGCCCCACGCTGCCCCTCGGGCAAGAGTGCCGCCGCAGCCGAGCCTTCGGTGGCCACCACGATGGTCTTGGCAGTGAGTTCGCGGCCGTCGGCCAGCACAACGACCCCCGGCTGCACACGCTTCACGGGAGTGTCGAGCAGGATCGTGCCCGCCGGCAACGCCGCCGCCAGCTGTTTTGGAATCGCCTCCATGCCACCGCGCGGCAGGCAAGCCCGGCCGAGCGAGAACATCGCAAACGTGAACTGAAATACGGCCGCCGACGTGTCGAGCGACCGCTCCAGAAACACGCCGCCAAAGAAGGGCTCGAAGAACCGCTTGATGAAGGCCTCCGAAAAGCCGCGGGCATGAAGTTCCTCGCGGGTCGATCGCTCGGCCACGGGGCTGGAGCGATTCGGATCGACGGTGCCGTTGCGAAACGCTCGTAGACAGTCGCTCCGCAGCCGCGCCGTCCGCAGGCCGTCGGCGATGCCGACACTGCCAAAGAGGACCGAGCCCACAGCCGCCAGCGGCCGCCGCCAGGGATCGCTCACGCCGCGCAGCCGGCCCCCTTCCGCCACGAGGGCGCCAGGCTCGAAGCAGCCCAAGCCGAGCGCCGCCAGGTCGAGTTGCCGGCGGCCCTCTGGATAGGCATCGAGATAGACCTGAAAGCCGCGGTCAATGCGGAAGCCGTCGACCGTGTCGGTGGCCACGCGGCCCCCCACGCGGTCGGCAGCCTCGACCACGAGCACCTGCCGACCGGCCCGCACGAGTGTCCTCGCGCAGGCGAGACCGGCCAGGCCGGCGCCGACGATGATCGTGTCACTGGCAGGGGTCACAGCGGACGCACGACCGACTGGCTCCGCCAGTAGTCGAACAGCGTCTCGACCGAGTTCACGCCGCCGCCCGTGCCGCTCTTGTTCACACCGCCGTACGGCACGCCCTTCGGGAAGACGTTGTGGGCGTTGATCCAGCTGTTGCCGGCGATCATCGACTCGGCCACGCGGGAGGCGCGACCGAGGTCGCTCGTCCACACGCTATTCGCCAGGCCGTACTCGGTGTCGTTGGCCATGGCGACCGCCTCGTCCTCGTTGGAGAACTTCGCAAGGTACGCGACCGGTCCAAAAATCTCCTCCCGGGCGGCGATGTTGTCGAGCGTGCCCGCGAGCAGCGCCGGCTTCACATAAAAACCCTGGTGCCCCGAGACCTCGGCCGGCCCGCCGGCGACGATCGCCTCGGCCCCTTCCTTCGTGCCCTTCTCCAGATAGGAGAGCACCCGCTGCCGCTGCTTGGCGTTGACCACCGGCCCCATCTGCGATTGGCCGGCGAGCTGATAGCCCACCTTGACCTGCTGCATCCGCGACCGGCACTCGTCGACGAACTTATCGTAGATCGACTTGTGGACGAGCCAGCGGGTGGCGTCGCAGCAGACCTGGCCGGTGTGGAAGGTGATCGCGCCTACGAGCTTCTCGGCGGTTGCGGCGACGTCGACGTCGTCGAA
>JBILKZ010000134.1:0-10143 GCA_044376405.1 Pirellulales bacterium | reverse complement strand
TCGGCGTAGTCGCCGCTGGCCAGCACCTTCTCGATCACCGCGTCGCGTTTGCCGGCCGACGGGTCGGCCAGAAAGGCTTCCGCCTCGGCGGCAGTCGGCGGACGCCCACCCAGATCGACCATCATCCGCCGCAGGAAGGTCGCGTCGTCGGCCACCACCGAAGGCGGCAACCCCAGCACCTTGAGCTTCGCGAAGACCAGTTCGTCGATGAAGTTGCGGGCGGGGGGCAGCGATGCGAGCGGCGCACCGAGTGGAATCGTGGCTCGGGCAACAGCCACCTCGGTCTGGTAACGGACCATGACTGCCACGTCACCCGTCTCGTCGTTGGTCCGCACAAGGCCCCGCTTGCTGATACTCGCCATTTCGGGCACGTTGGCCTCGTAGACCGCGGTGCCGGTGACATCCTCGCGGGAGCCGTCGCTATAGATGGCGGTGACAAGTAGTTGCTGCTCGACGTGCGGCGCCATCAGCCGCCATGCCGGATAGACCTCGAGCTTCAAGAGCCGCGGGGCCGCTGGGTTGGCCGGCGGGCCACCGGCAGCGATCCAGTTGCGGATCAGTTTGTAGTCGGTGGAGCCGGGCTCGAGCCGCCCGCCGCCGCCATGCGCCACGAGGCCCGTACCCTTCTGCAAGAGCAGGCTCTGGTCGGGGGCGGCGAACGAGAGCCGCCGGGCCCGCGACTCCTTGATCAGATGCTCGTAATCCTCCGCAGGCTCGAAGCCGAGCAGCGACAGCCGGAAGCCGTTCTGGCCATTGGCCGCGCCGTGGCAGCCGCCGCCGTTGCAGCCATTCTTCGTGAGGATCGGGACGATGCGGTTCGCAAAGTCGTAGCCGGGATTCTGTTCGAAGCTCTCGACGGTGAAGGATGCAGTGGCGGTCAGCGGCGGCGTGCCTGTGATCGTGGCGGTGATGGTCGTCGCGCCGTTGGCCAGCGGGCTCACTACGCCCTGCTCGTCGACGGCGACCACGCCAGCCGGCTGGGAGGTGAACGTGGCGACGCGGGTGAGGTCGATCGTTTTGCCTTCGGCGTCGGTGCCCGTCACCACCACCTGCTGACGTGCATCCTCGCCACGGAGCACGACGGCTTCGCCATCGGGGCGGCCGTTGTGCATCGAGAGCGACACGGCGCGACTGCTCTTGGCCGGTGCCGCCGTCGCTGCAGAGGCTACAGAGGCAGGGGCAGTGGCTGCTGCGGCAGGGGCTTCGTCGGCGACACCGATCGCAGCCGACAGAACGGCCGTCATGCAGGCAAGCATGGCCAGGGCAACGCGGCTGGCAGCAGGTCGTGTCATGGTTGTCGCCTCAGTGTTCGCAGCACCACGCACGGCTGGTCAGATGAGTTCGCGGATGGGATTTCCGAACGGCAGGATCGGCATCGGTCGGCCGGTGTGATCCAGGAACGAGTGGGTGTAGTCGATGCCGAGATGACGGTAGACCGTGGCCCAGAGGTCGTTGGGGGTGAGCGGCCGATCCTTGGGATCCTCTCCCTTGGCGTTGGTGGAGCCGACGACCTGGCCCATTTTCAGGCCGCCACCCGAGACGAGCACCGACATCGCCCGTGGCCAGTGGTCGCGGCCCGGCTGCTTCACACCGGTGGCGGTGCCGACGGCGTAGTTGATCCGCGGCGTGTGGCCAAACTCGCCGGTGGCGACGACGAGCACCCGCTTGTCGAGTCCGCGTGCATAAAGGTCTTCGATGAGAGCCGTGACGGTCTGGTCGTAATACGGCGCGCGGAACCGTGTGTCGGTGAAGATGTGGCAGTTCACCGCGTGGCAGTCCCAGTTGTAGGTCGTGCCGAAGGGCAGGCCGCCGGGGGCCATCGGGTTTTCGAGCACCACGCTGACGAAGCTTGCGCCGGCCTCGACGAGGCGGCGGGCCATCAGCGTGCGCTGGCCCCAGGAATGGTTGCCATACCGCTCGCGGACCTCGGCGGTTTCCTGCGTGAGGTCGAACGCATTGCGGGCGGCCTCGCTCGTGAGCAGGTCGTAGGCCTTGGTGTTGAAGCGATCCATCGCGGCCATCGAGCCCGACCGATCGACCTCGCGACGGAGCCGATCGATGCCGCCGAGCAGCGATCGCCTGTCGGCGAGCCGCGTGGCCATGTCGCTCGTCAGCGAGAGGTTCTTCACCTGGAAGGCCTTGTCGCTGGGGTTGCCGGGGATGGTGAAGGGAGCATACGACGGGCCGAGATAGGCCGAGCCGAAGGCGAATGTGTCGACCCCCTGGCGGCCATCGTCGGGCATGAGGATGTTGTGGGGCAGGCCGCGGGAGATGGTGTCGCGCATCTTGGCGACGACCGACGGGCAGGCGGGTGCGTCGTTGACCGTGCCAACCGGCGTCTTGGGAATCCGGCCGGTCATCAGCCGCTTGTGGCCGCCGCCGTGGTCGGCGAAGTCATGCGAGATCGAGCGGATCAAGGAGAAGCGATCGGCGACCTTTGTGTGGAGCGGGAAGAGTTCGGTGACTTCGATGCCCGGAACGTTGGTCTTCACCGGCTTGAATTCGCCGCGGTATTCGGCCGGGGCCTCGGGCTTCATGTCGTAGGTTTCCATGTGGGGAAACCCGCCCGGCAGCCAGATGAAGATGACCGCGGTGTCGTCCAGGGAAGTCGGCGACGCCGCCTCGGCGCGGAGCCGCAGCAGATCGGAGAGCCCAAGGCCGGTGGCCCCAATGGCGCCGATCTCCAGGAAGCTGCGTCGTGACACGGGGCCCGCGCAGTTTTTGGAAGGCCGCTCAGTTCCACCCGCCCCATTTGATCTGCCCATGGATCCCTCTCCTGTGAGTCTGGGTTGCGTTCACGGCCGGCGTCGAACGCCTTCGGCCGCTTTCGCGGTCAATTGAATGACGCTGTCATGACAACGATTCTACCCTATTTCATCGTCACATGATGCTCACAATTCCCTGTCCAATCGCCCGTTTGGAGGGTGGGTCTTTTGTAAACCATTGGCTGACAATGGTTTAGGTCGAGCGTGCCGCTCGGATGGCGGGCCCATGCCACCGGTGTGCGGCTCTCACTCGTCGTCGATATGGAGCTTGTGCATGACACGGTGCACAAACGGGGCCAGCACGAGCGAGGCTACGCCGATGAACAGCAGCCCGGAGAAGAGGGCGTAAAAGGAGGCGAACAGCTTCCCGGCATCCGAGGCGATCGGATCAACGGGCCCCATGCCGCCGAGAATCATGGAGGCGTTGACGAGGGCGTCGATCCATCGGAGGCCGCCGAGGTGGTGGTAGCCCAGCACGCCAATCCCCAGAGCCGCTCCGATCAGCACGGTGGCCACGGCCACATAGCAGAGCACGCGGAGGAGAAAATGATGCCGCGGAAGCAGCGGGGCGGTGCGATGTTCGAACATGGAGGGAAGTTTACTTTGTCGCCGACCCGCGGCGAAAGCTTTGTCGCCGACCCGCGGCGAAAGCTTTGTCGCCGACCCGCGGGCGGCTTTTTCCCGGGTGAGGGTACGATAGACGCATTCCGTCCCTCCGAACCTATAGAGTGTCGATGTCTGTCAGCCCTTCAGCGCCAGTGACGGTGATCATCGTCAACTTCAATGGCGGTGAGCACCTGCTGCGGTGTCTGGCCTGCCTCGCGGAGCAGGACACACCGCCCGAGCGGATCGTGCTAGTCGATAATTGCAGCACCGATGGGTCGGCGGCTGCCGCCCGGGAATGGGTGGCGCGGGATGGGCGGCTGGCGACACGGCTCGAGCAGATCGATTCCGCCGTCAACGCGGGGTTTGCGGCGGCCAACAATCGCGCTGTCGAAGGCAGCACGACAGAATTCGTGGCCCTGCTCAATCCCGACGCCTTTCCCGATCAGGGCTGGCTCACGGCGCTGGTGGCCGCGGCCCGGCAGCATCCGGAGGCGGCGTCCTTCGGATCATGGCAGCGGCTCGACGGTCGGCCCGGCCTGCTCGACGGCGTGGGCGACGTCTATCACATCAGCGGCGTCGCCTGGCGGGACGGCCATGAAAAGACAAGCGGCGACTGCTACGAGCCAGACGGGGAGATCTTCTCGGCGTGTGCCGCGGCGGCGCTCTATCGGCGAGAGGCGTTCCTCGAGGTCGGGGGCTTCGACGAGGATTTTTTCTGTTACTTCGAGGACGTCGACCTCGGCTTCCGCCTGCGGTTGGCGGGCTATCCCGCGCGGGCGGTGGCTGCCGCGGGCGTGTCGCACGTGAGCGCCGCATCAACGGGTGGTTCGCGGAGCACCTTCGCGGTCTACCACGGGCATCGCAACCTCGTCTGGTGCTTCGCGAAGAACATGCCTTTTCCGCTGGTGCTTGTGCTCCTGCCCGGGCACATCGCCCTGCTGTTCTACGATCTGGTGTTGTTCACGCTGCGGGGCTGCGGCACTGCGGTCGTGAAAGCCAAGTGGGATGCGATCGTGGGCCTGCCGAAATTTCTCGGCAAGCGTCGGGCCGTGCAGGCCACGCGTCGGGCCAGTTGCCGCGAGATCTGGCGGATCATGGACCACCGCTGCTGGCCGAAGAGACGCCGAACAAGAGCCGCCAAAGCAGACTAGGCGCGTGAACTCCGCCGGCGGGATGCCAAGACCTCTCGGCGAAAGGCGGCGGCCCACACCAAATTCCCCGCCAGGCAGAGCGGCAGGAGCCGCAGAAAGGTCGGGAGATACGTTCTTCTTTTGCTGCAGCGCAGTAGACGGACGAAGATCACCGGCAGAACGACGGCGGGTGTCAGGAAGGCCAGGATTGGAATCCCCAAAAAAAGCCACGATCTGGGGCGCTTCAGGATCAACTGGTCTGCGGCGGAGGCGGTTCCCATCTTTGTGTTGTATCGAAAGAACTGCTCGCGGCCCTCGCGGTTGCGGTGCAACACCTCCACTCTGGGATCGTAGACAAGCTCGAAGCCCTGCTGCCGCATCTGATGCGACAGCAGCACGTCCTCGCCGAGCGTCTGATCGGGGAAACCGCCGTCGCGGAGCAACTCGGCCCGGTAGGCGCAGTTACAGCCGAGAAGAAAATTCCGATTCCGGCGCGGCGGTCCGTCGTGGGGGAAGTGCCGGAAGAATTCGAGGAAATAGACGCCGCATCCGGTGAGGCATTCAGGATTGAGAATCCCGAGCGATCCACCGGCACCGCCGATGGCGGGATCTGCGAAGTGCTTCTCCAGGGCGGCGATCCAGTCGTGCGGCACCACGCAGTCCTGGTCGACGAAAAACAAGATGCGCCCCCGTGCCATCGCGGCGCCGCGATTGCGGGCGGCGCCCGCAGAGAGCCGCGTGGGCGACAGGACGAGTGTCACGTCTGGAAACTGCTCGCGGACGATCTCGCTGCAGCGGTCGCCCGAACTGTCGACGACGATGATCTCCGCACGCCTCGCCTTCGCGGCCCGCTGCACCGATGCCAGGCAGGCGGCGATCGTGGCGGCGCCGTGATAGGCCGGAATGACGACGGAGATGTCGACGGGCTCGTCCGTGGTGGCAGGCATCGCCGAGGGCTGTGGGGTCGTTGTCATGGCACCTGTGGGCCTCCCGCCCGGAGGCACACCTGACGGTAGAGTTCCAGGTCGCCCGCGATCATTCCACGAATCTGGTCAGCGAAGGGGGCTAGCTGCTCGTTGATGTCGGTCGAGCCGACGTTTTCACGCCTGTGGAGTGTGATGTGCGACGGGAGCTGAAGTTCAGCGGCGACGCGGTTCATGAACTGCGGAAACCGCTCCTGGATCCCGACGATCTTCACACGCTCGAGGTTCTGCAGGGCCTTGTCGACAAGGGATTCCGAATACTCGACGGTCCAGTCGGCATGCCACCCTGATGCCAGAAAACGAATCTGCTGATTGATGATCTGGTTGGTAACAAGTCGGGTATCTGTCAGAAACGTTTCTGGCGGAACTCCATAGAAACGCCAAAAGTGCCCGATGACCGACGTCGACCTGGCGAAGGGGTCCCGAAGGCAGGTGATGATCTCCCGATCCGGGAACAGTTCAAGCAGTTGAGGAAGGGTGTAGTGACCCATCACGAACCGTCGTGGAGTGACGAGATCCAATTGGTCCTTCAAAGCAGCGAACCGCAGATACTTCCCCTCATTCGCCTCAAGCTCGTTCGCCGAAGGAAAGACATCTTCGGGAAATGCCTGGCTCAGGATCGTGCGCAGCGTGGTGCCGGCAGTTTTGGGGATGTGCAGAATCGCATACCGCTGCGGCGAGGCTGTGACTTCGCCATGCACTGCAGGGATAGGAGCCGGTGCCGCGGCCTCCGACGCGGATGGGGGCGTCGGCACGTCTTCGCGAAGCCAGGTCTTCTTGCGGCTTGGCGGGAAGGCCAGACTGTAGTCGACTACGACCTTGTGAAAATTGGGGCCGTAGTGGGGATCGTTCCTGATTTGCCTGCCCCACGTGCGCTTCATGTGGGCGATGTCGCGTTTGAAGCGTTCGATGGCTTCGGGCCTGAGGTCCGACCCGCGTGAGATCGATTCCAGGTGGGTCAACTCCGCCTGCGGTGTGCAGATGATCTGGTAGCCACGCTGGCCCACCTTCAGGCAGAGGTCGACGTCGTTGAAGGCTACCGGCAGGTGATGCTCGTCAAACCCGCCGACCTCGTCGAAGACCGTCCGGCGCATCGCGAGGCAGGCTGCCGTGACGGCCGACGTGTTGCGTGCAACGCGGAGATGGTTGAGATGGCCAGGCGCATCGGCCGCCGCCCGTTCGTAGACATGGCCTGCCACCGGTTCGATCGCCCCCACGCCCAGGATCACGCCGGCGTGCTGGATCGTGCCGTTTTCATAGAGCAGCCTGGCCCCTACCGCCCCCACCTCGGGCCGCACGGCCTGCGCGACCATATTCGTGAGCCAGTCGGCGCGGCGGATCAGGACGTCGTTGTTGAGCAGGAGCAGGATCTCGCCCCGCGACTCGGCGATCGCCTTGTTGTTGATCGCCGAGTAGTTGAAGGGACCGGGGCAGGGGAGGATCCGCACCCTTGGATCGGAGGCGAGACGGTCGAAGAGGCGAAACGTCGCCGCTTCGCAGCTATCGTTGTCGGCGACGATCACCTCGAGGGCGGGATAATCGGTGGCCACCAACAGCCCGCCGAGGCATTTCCCCAGCACATCGGCCCGGTCGCGGGTGGGAATGATCACCGACACCAATGGGGGCGGGCTGGGCAGCGTGCGGTGAACCTCAAGCCATCCGGGGGCTCGAGAAAGCGGAGCCACGGTGGCACCGGCCTGACCGGTGCGTTGCAGATGCTCTCTGACGGCCCGTAACGCGGAATCTTGCTTGGGGTTGGCTGTGCCGGGTACGTCTGCACTGGGGCTATTTGTACTTGGGCTGTTTGTTTTTGGGCGGGAGTGGTGGAGCACCATTGGGATGTGGCGGATGCGACTGGCTTTCGTTGCCTCACTGGCCCGCAGGACGAGGTCGTAGGTACGGCTGCTTCCGAAGCCGGCGCGGATGCCGCCGATGCTTTCGAGCAGACTGCGTCGCATCACCATCAGATTACCGACCATGTCGTGGCTGAGCATCATCTCCGGGTTCCAGCCCGTTTTCAGGATCGGCTGGTGCCGCTGGCCGGCGTCGTCGATGGAGTCCTCGTCGCTGAAGAGGATGTCGGCATCGGGGTAGGCGATGATCTCGGCGGCCATCTCATAGAGGGCCCGCTCCGAGAGGATATGCCGAGAATTGAAGAACACCGCAAACTGGCCGCTGGCGAGTGAGAGCGCTGCGTTGGCAACAGCGGCTGGGTTGGCGTCGGCGACTCCGTCGGCGATCCTGATCCGCGGGTCGGCAGCGGCCGCATCGGCCACCAGCTTTCGCACCGGCTGCGACTTCGAGGCCGCCGGGCCCAGAGCGATGCAGAGTTCGGTTGCCGGGTAGAGTTGCGTCTGCACCGACTCGATGCCGGCCCCGAGCCAGTCTGCATTGGCCGGGAGAATCGGCATGATCACGGAGAACGTCGGCCGGCTGGGGAAACGTTCGATGTGGCGGGCGATGGCCCTGCGATCCGATTCGCTCAGCGTGTCGAAGCGGGCGATCCACTCGGTGTAGGGCGCGGCCGGAGGCCGCTGGGTTTCCTGGACCGCCCGCACGAGCCTCGCGCCGCCGGGCAGCTTTTCCAGGGCCGCCGCAGTGCGCAGGCAGAAATCATGAAGCCGCTGGTGGCGACGTATGAATGTGAGCAGGGCAACGGTAGAGTTCGCGAGCCGTCTTGGCAGGGGCATGGTGGAGAGTGGTTGCGATGGAGCCCTGATACATTGAACCGGCGGGCGTGCCAGATGCCGAACCGAATCGCGCAGAGGTGAAGCTTCAAAAGACCCGTGTCGAAAAAGTAGATTATCATGCGGCCGCAATCCAGAAGAACGCCACCCCCACCCAGTGCACGATGCCAATCACCGTCCCAGGCATGAGCGACAAGCAGGGGGGCGACGCGGGTTGGCGTCCCGCCTGCGACCTCGCCGAAACGTTTGAACGGCTGGCGGAAGGGCTGGGACGGCCGCCGTATGTTCTCGATCTGACGGGAGATGCGCGGGCGAGTGCTTGGGGTTCGCTCGCGGTGGTGTTTCGTCCGCCGTCGTCCGGGGCATGCGTCCGGCAGGATCTGCTGCCCTATATCGATGCGAGCGTCGACATCGTGGCCGTTGCATCTCCAACGCCGTCGCTGCTCGCCGAGGCACGACGCGTCGCGACCCTCGCCATCGTCGATTGCGTACCTGGGCCACGGATCGAGTGGCTTTGCGAGCCTCCCGCCGCACGGCTGCCGAGCGTGTCGGTCATCGTGCCCGTGTTCAATCAGTGGCCGATCACCAAGAGTTGCCTCCAGGCGCTCCGGTCGACGATGCCGCGGGAGGCCGCGATCGAGGTGATCGTTGCCGACGACGCCTCGACCGACGACACGTCAAACGGGCTGGCGTCGCTCGCCAGGAGCGAGCCGTGGCTGAGGGTGGTGCGGAACGACAAGAACCGTGGCTTCGTGGAAAGCTGCAATCGGGCCGCTGCCGTGGCGACCGGCGACGTCCTCGTGTTCTTGAATAACGACACGGTGCCGTCGCCCGGCTGGCTTGAGCCCCTCCTGCGCACGTTCGAACTGTTTCCCCATGTCGGTGCCGTGGGTGGCAAGCTGCTCTTCCCGGACGGACGTCTGCAGGAAGCGGGAGGGATCGTTTTTTCGGACGCCTCGGCCTGCCACTTCGGCCGCGACGAGTCGAATGCCATGGGGCTGCTCTTCAACTATGTGCGGCCAGTCGATTACGTGTCGGGTGCCCTGATGGCGACGCCGCGTGACCTGTTCGCCGCCCTCGGCGGCTTCGACCTCGATTATTCTCCCGGATACTACGAGGACACCGACTACTGTTTCCGGCTCCGGGAACGGGGGATGGTGGTCTATTACCAGCCCGAGTCCGCGGTCGTGCACCTGGAAGGTGCGACAGCTGGGACCGACCTATCAGCAGGCATGAAGCGGCATCAGTTGATCAATCAAGACCGCTTTCGAAAGCGGCACGCGGCGGCGCTCGCGGAGCAGCCGGCGCGGCCCGAGACCATCGACGCCGGTTCATGGATGGCGCTTGCCAATCGCGGAAAGGTACGGGAGCGTCCATGAGGAAAAAGCGGGCGCTGGTCGCCTCGTACGGGCTGCCGCAGCCGGATCGCGATTCCGGCGGCAAGCGGCTGTACGATCTCACGCGGTTCCTTGTGGAGGACGGCTGGCACGTCGACTTCGTCGGGCTGCATGGCATCGACAAGCACCCCGAATACGCCCGGGCGCTGCAGCGTGAGGGTGTCGCCGTGCATAGCGACGCGCCGGTGGTCGAGGCCGACGGGACCTGGATACGCAGCGAGTATTTCACCGATCTGATCACGCGTGCCTCCTTCGATCTCGCGTTTCTGTCGTTCTGGCCGGTGGCGGATTTCTACATCCCGTGGCTCCGCAAGCTCTCTCCGGAGACCCGCGTGGTGGTCGACTCCGTGGACCTTCACTTCGTCCGCGAGTGCCGTCGGACAGCGGGCGACCGCGGAGTGGCCCCGCGGGAGCGGTTGCTCGACCGGTTCCATGGCGCCGACCTGGTGGCCGAACTCAACGCCTACATGGCGGCCGACGCGGTGCTCACGGTCTCAGAAGCCGAGCGGCGGCTCTTGGAGACGTTTCTCGGCGGCGCGGTGACGGTCCGCGCCGTCGTCGACTGCGAGGACGCG
>JBILKZ010000262.1:0-3226 GCA_044376405.1 Pirellulales bacterium | reverse complement strand
GCAGATCGAGTTGGTGACGAACGAATTGAGGAACCTCGCCCCATGCGCTGCCAACCGGTCGAGGTGGGGCGTCTGGTTGACCTTCGAGCCATAGGCCGAGATCGCGTGCTGCGCGTGGTCGTCGGTGAAGACGAAGAGGATGTTGGGCCGCGAGGGCGCTTCAGCGGCCGCGGCCACGGCCGACACGACCCACAGACAGAAAACGAGGCCTCGGGTCACCTTCAGGTCTCCTGGAAGAAAGGTTCGTCGCGGGGGCCTTGATCGCGATGAGGCGAGTCGAGTTATTCGCGAGACTGTCGCGATTCCGGCAGCCGGTTCCAGACGCTTCGTCACTATTATGCATATCCCTATGCATATCGAGTGAGACTGCGGCAGCTTTTTCAGCGATCCGCCCGGCAGACAATCGGCCACTGGCAAAAATGCCGTCCGCTGGGCTATCCTTCCTGCACCTATCAACTCAAAGGGGAAAACCATGGGCTTTCATCAGACCGCAAAGCATCGCGCCGGCAAGCACTCCCATCACCAGATCGGACTCGTCCGCGGGCAGTTCGGCGACATTCCCGAAGACAACTGGCTCGACTTCCTCGCAGCGAGCGGCTTCGACGGCTGGGAGGAGGCCGCCTGGGAACTCGACCTCGCCCAATGCGACACCGACGCAGGTGCCGAGGCCTACGCCAAGTCGCGGGTCGCGAAGGCGAAGAGCCGCGGCCTCGAAATCTTCACCATCGCCACGCACCTGCAGGGGCAGTCGCTCGGCGACGAGCCATCGGCGAAGACTCTGCAATTCATCGGCGGCGAGCCGGTGAAGGCCTATGTTGCCTGGCGGAAGGCCGGCAACGAGCCGCCGCGAACGAACCCTTACTTCGTGCCCGATGAAGTCGGGAAGATGATCCACGACAAGGCCCGCGCCGACCTTATCCGCTCCGTTCGGCTGGCCCACTATCTCGGCAAACTCCAGGACCGCAAGGTCGCCGTGCCGGGTTTCGTCGGCTCCCCCGCCCACTGCTGGAGCCACTGGTTCGAGTTTCCGCCGCGGCCGCGGGCGATCGGTGGCTGCCCGATCCCAGAAGTGCTCGACGTGAGCCTCGAACTCCTCGTCGAGCGGTTCGCGCCGGTCTTCGACGCCTGCCGGAAGTATGGAGTGACCTTCGACCTCGAGTGCCATCCCGGCGAGCGGGCGATGGGCGACATCGAGTCGGCCGGCGACTACCTGCGGTTTCTGAACAAGGCCGGCTACGGCACCGACGTGGTCGGCTTCAACCTCGACCCCAGCCACATGGTCTGGCAGGGAGTCTGCCCGATCGCCTTCATCCGCGAGTATGCCGACGCGATCCATTCAGCGCACATCAAGGGTGTGCAGGTGATCGACGGCCCGACGCGTGCGGGCCGCCTGGGCGGCCACCGGCCGATGGGCAGCAAACTCAACGGCTGGAACTTCGTCACCGCGGGCAGCCGTCGGGATGCCGTGGATGTCGAGGAGGTGATCGTCGAACTGAACCGCTCCGGCTACAGCGGCGCGATCAACATCGAGTGGGAGGACAACGACGCGGAGAAGCGGGCGGGCGCCGTGGCGGCGCTGCGTGCCCTCCACGCTTCCGACCTGCCCCCCGCCACCGGCCGGCACGACGACACGCTCAAAGCGTGACGCGTGAGGCTTGCACCTGCAGCCAGGTGCGACCCTTTTCGGATCAGTAGGTGGTGGCGTCGATCACGAAGCGATACTTCACGTCGCCCTTGATCGTCCGCTCATACGCCTCGTTGATCTTTGCCGCCGGGATCAGTTCGATGTCGCAGTAAATCTTCTTGCGAAAGCAGAAGTCGAGCATTTCCTGCGTCTCCGCTACGCCGCCGATCAGCGATCCGGCGAGCCGCTTGCGGCCCATGATGAGGGAGGATGCAAGCACCTCGCTGGGATCCGGGGATGCGCCGACGAGCACCATCGTGGCATCGTTCTTGAGCGTGTTGAGATACGGCGTGAAGTCGTGCCTGGCCGACACCGTGTCGATGATGAAGTCGAGGGTGCCCGTCAGCGGCTCGAAGTTCACCGGCTTCGTGCTGAGCACGAAGGCACTGGCCCCGAGTTTTTTCGCGTCGCGTTCCTTGCCGGGCGACCTGCTGAAGACGGTGACGTGCGCCCCCATCGCCCGCGCGATCTTCACCGCCATGTGGCCGAGACCGCCAATCCCGACCACACCCACGCGGCTTCCCTTGCCGATCTTGTATCGCTTGAGGGGCGAATACGTGGTGATGCCGGCGCACAGGAGCGGCGCGACACGGGCGAGCGGAACGCCCTTCTTGATCCGCAGGGCGTATTTCTCCCTGACGACGATGTGGGTGGAGTAGCCGCCCTGTGTGGGCGTCTTTCCGTCGAGTTCGGTGCTGTTGTAGGTGAATGAAATGTGTTTCTGGCAGAACTGCTCCTCGCTGGCCCGGCATGGCTTGCACGTGCCGCAGGAATCGACCAGACAGCCGACGCCCGCAAGGTCGCCGACCTTGAACCCCCGAACCTTTTTTCCCGTGGCGACGACCGTGCCGACGATTTCATGCCCCGGCACGCACGGATAGGCAGTCGGCCCCCACTCCGCCCGGGCGGTATGGATATCGGAGTGGCAGATGCCGCAATAGGCGATCTCGATGACGATGTCATCCGGCCGGGGATCGCGGCGCTCGAGGCGAAACGGCTGCAACGGCTTGGTGGCCGAAAGGGCTGCGTAGGCTTTCGAAGCAATCATGTGTCGTCCGTGTGGGGTGTTGGTGAATCGCCACGCCAGAGTCAGTGGGCGTGGTGGCGGGTGTGTCGAGCAAGCTTACCGACAAACACCTTGCCCGACACCTCCACGTTGAGCCGGCCAGTCGTGCCCTTCGCATCGATCGCCTTGCCCATCGGCTCGCTCGTGCAGGCGAAGGCCCCGCCGTGGCCGCAGGTGCCGTCCGCGGCAATGGCTACAATGCGGCGGGGTTGAACCGAAAGCATCTCCCTCACGCCCTACCGGGAACCACTGA
Organism: Pirellulales bacterium; assembly: GCA_044376405.1. Lineage (GTDB taxonomy): Bacteria > Planctomycetota > Planctomycetia > Pirellulales > UBA1268 > CAMCQY01. The sequence continues at coordinate 223 of JBILKZ010000262.1, read as the reverse complement.
TGACAAGCCCATTCGATCCCAGCCTGCTCGTCTCCAGGCGCGGCATCTTCGGTGCCACCGCAGGCGTGGCCGCAGCGTCGGCCGTCGCTGCCTCGGCCGTCGCTGCTCAGACCGCCGAGTCGCCCCGCGACGCCGCAACGCCCGCCCCGCGATATCCCTTCCGCAAGTCGCTGAATCTCTGGGCGATGCCCTACCCCGCGAAGATGACACTTGAGCAGTGCCT
>JBILKZ010000133.1:0-10240 GCA_044376405.1 Pirellulales bacterium | reverse complement strand
CGAGCTGACGCCCGCGCTCGTGGAGACGGCTCGCCAGCTGCGGGTAAAGAAGCAGCAGGAGGAGATGGCCGACGCCGGGCCGAAGAAGCTCGTCGTGGGCCTTTCGCCAGCGGCGGTCGCGGTGGACGGCAAGTCTGACGACTGGACGAAGGCCGAGTTCGTGCCGATCGCCGATGGGCTCAAGGGAGCGGTGCAGGTGAGCGGCGACCGCCTCTACGGGGCCGTGATCGCCAGTGGTAACGCCCGCTATACCGACTACCTTTCCAACGTGGCGGCGGTCGACAAGCTGCTCTTCAAGGGGGGCGGCGCGCTCGATCTGCAGCTGGGCGTGAATCCTCAGGCCGATCCGAAACGGGAGAAGCCCGTCGTGGGCGACCTGCGGCTGCTCGTGGCCCGGGTGAACGGCAAGCCCAAGGCGATGCTCTATCGGCAGGTGGTGCCGGGCACGCAGGAGCCGGAGCCGTTCATCTCGCCAGTGAAGCGGGTGAACATGGACCGCATCGACGACGTGAGCGATGCGGTGCAGGTGGCGACCTCGCCGCTGAGCCCGGCGCCGGGCAAGTATGCCGACGAGGTGGTCTACGAGTTTTCGGTGCCGCTGGCGACGCTCGGCCTTGTGCCGAAGCCTGGCTTGAGCCTGCGTGGCGACCTCGGCGTGCTGCGGGGTGACGGCATCGAGACGGCTGCCCGCGTCTATTGGCACAACAAGACGACCACGTTCGTCAGCGACATCCCCGGCGAGGTGGAACTCAACCCCGGCCTCTGGGGCGAGGTGCTCTTCGAGGGCCGCTAGTGGCGAAAAAGGACTGGCTGCGTCCCAGTAGTGTTCGGCACGATACGTGCTGTTCCCCCGTGGCGGCAAGTTTTTAACTTGTCCGTTGCCCAGACGGGGATCACAAGTTCAAAACTCGTGGCCACGGGTCGGACGGGAAAAGAGCTGCGTCCCAGTAGTGTTCGGCACGATACGTGCTGTTCCCCCGTGGCGGCAAGTTTTTAACTTGTCCGGGAGTTGACGCTGCTGCTGCGTGCTGAAGCCAGCCCGCCGGCTGCGGCATGCTCGTCGCCGGCGGATTCTGCTCCGTACGGCTCTTGGACGAATCGTCCATCGCTCGTGAGGCGCAGAATTCACCGGACTCCCTGTGGGGGCGAGTTTTTAACTTGCTCCCTCCGACCGGCTCCTCAGCGGCTGTGTTCCCGCGAAACACGGCCATCCTGGCCGTTTTCGCTTGGCCGACCTCCGTCGGCTGGTTCTGCCCTTGGCCCTCCTGGCCTGATTTCAGCCGCCAGCGCACAAACGAGCTGCGACACCTTCCGGCGCGCAGAAGGATCACGCCGGCTTGGGGAATACCTCGATATGCCGCTCCATTTCGTCCGCGCTCGCCCAGCCGGATAGATAGAAGCAGACCAACTCGAAGGTCCGCTTGGTGGGCTTGCGGCCTATGTACAGCATGATCAACAGGCAGGCGATGATGCCAGAAGACACCTGGATCTCGACGCCATATGGCTTGGTGGATAGCAGGTGCCGACAGCCCAGCAGCTGCATGAACATCCGGAAGAACGTCTCGATCATCCACCGCAGGCGATAGATCTCCCCGATGAGTTCAGCGGGAAGATCAAGGCGGTTGGTTGCGATTCGAAGGAAGCCGTCACAGTGCGGGCCGGTGCTTCCGCCGCCGCTCTTGCCGCCGCTGCGATGGGGAGTGGCCGTCACGGTCACGATCCGCACGGAATGGTCGGGGCCGAGGGAGGCTTTTGAGCGGCCGAACACAACCACCTCGTCGCTGACCACACCAGCCGCACGATCGGCATTGGTCAGCTCTTTGGCAACGATCGCATTCCACAATGCGAACTGCGCATAGCCGCGATCCATCATGTACATGCGGTCTGCTTCGACCGTGCGCGCAAGGACTGCCCGCTCATCATCCTCGCCTTTCCGCTTGGCGGGGGTCACGTCGATTCGGGAAGGCACACCCCGCAACAACTCGAACTGTGTGTGCAATCGATAGCCGCACAGGGACGCCCCCTTGGCCTTGGGAAGCCATGAGAGCCGTGCGACACGAGCGAGCGTCTCGACCACCGATCCATCGACCGCCGTCAACGTCTGCCCCACGACGTCGAAGCGATCGGCCGACACATCGGGCAGCTGGTCAAAGAGCTCCTGCGCGATCTCCTTGAGCGGCTCCGGATCGAAGACCGCCACTCCCTCCGAAAGCGAGCCGAGCGAGGCACGCCCGACGCCAAAGTTCTTTTGTACCTTGTCGAGCGCGCCGGGATGCTTGAGTCCACGCAGGCTGTCGACGATGGGGCTGAAGAACCAGAGAAGGATCAGCGAACAATACTGATCCCAAGAATGATCCTAGCGCAGGTCGCGATTGCCTGCCTTGTCTCGCTGCGTCCCCACGAAGTGCAGCCGTTCGATCAGACCCTGCAGCGCCTTGAAATACTTCAAGCCGTGAATGTCTTCAGGGCGTATCTTGCGGCGAGCTGCTGTCATGGCTCACACTATGGCAACTTCGAGCCCAGGGCGCAACTCGGCCCACCCTCCCTGGATTCGCTGGCTTCTCTAGCGCAAATTTCGTGCCGAACGCTACTGGGACGCAGCTCTTTTCTTTCCAGCCCGTGGCCACGAGTTTTCAACTTGTGGAGTCGATGCCGGGGACACGGACAAGTTGAAAACTTGCCGCCACGGGGGGCAGCACATCCCGTGCCGAACAGGAGTGGGACGCAGCTCTTTTGAAACTCAGCACGAGTCATCCATCGATGCAACTGGCAATCTCCCCCCGCGGCATAGCCTGCACTCCTGGCGCGAGCGCCGAAAGCTGCATGCCGTGAGCCGCGGGCTCATGGACGACGACCATCCGCGGCGACGCAGCCCGTGCTCTGCGACTGCGTCGCTTGCCAAATGCGGCGACAAGCCGTTGCATCGGCACCGCGTCGGCCGGCCTCACGGTTCGGCTGGCCTTGCACGGCTCCGGGCGATGCTCAACCCGAAGGGCCGCGTCATTGAGTGCAGGTGACCCCGGGCTTCCGCTTGCCCGCCCCGACCGAAGCCGAGGGCAGCGCACGGCAGGCATCACATCACCATTCGGGGTATTGGAGTCGTTTCGCCCCGCTGCGTTGTCGAGGGCAAGGTGCGATCCCCGCCGATCCCGCTACGGTGCAGCAGGCAGGGACGATGCCTTCCGTGCGGATTCACCTGAGGCTTCAAACCGCAGGATACCCCACAGGTGCGGAGTCAGCGTGGCCTCCGTGGGAACGTCGGCGACGGTGCTCGTCGCCTTGTTCTGCCAGTAGACACGGCGCAGCGTCTGGAAGCCGTTGCCGCGGAGGACCCCCACGTCGGCCCTTATTTCCAGGCCGTCGCGGGGTGAAAGGCCGAGCGTCGCCAAGGGAATCGAGAACTCGTAGCCGCCCGCCCCGGCCGACAGGATCAGTTCGTCGCTGACATCGACCACGCGATCGAAGTCGATCGTGCGCCAGGGCGAACTGAACGACGCCGTGTGCTGCCGATCGGTCGCCACCGGCTGATACAGCACGGCCGAGGGCTTGCCCTTCATCATGGTGACGAGCAGCCGCAGATCGCCCGCCTCCGCCTTGGTGCGTTTGGGATCCGCCGCGGCGTTCGTGCCGAGCATCAGATCCAGTGCGCCGCCCGTCTTGAACAAGAACTGCCAGGCATCGCCGCCGTTGTCGAGCAGCCGGGAGTCTTTCGTGCGATAGGCGACAAAGAGCCGGTCTCCCGCCACCCGGACTGCAGCCTCCACCCTGCCGCCCGTTTCCGCATTGAGGCGGTCGTTATCGCGCTCGTCGATCGTGACCCAGCGGTCGTCGTTCCATTCGTTTGCCGTGCCGTCGACCTTCGGAGCGTCTGGCGTGACCCGAGCCTCGAGGCGGTCGCGGCCCATGAGCGCCTGCCGCTCCGCCTCGCGGTCCAGGCGATGGATTCTCGCCTGCTCGAGCAGTTCCGTGGTGACCTCGATCTGGAAAGGGGTGAGCCTCCTGATGCTTTCGATGTTGTCCACCCGCACGATGCTCGAATGGCTCTTGCCGACCACGCAATACACCTTCCCGTCGGCTTCCTGGCTGACCGTCGACCAGAACTCCTCGTCATAGAGCGTGATGTCGTTGAGAAGCATGCCCCGGCGCGGCTCGGGCATCGTCCATGTCTCGCGCGAAAGCCGCACGTCGTGAAAGAGCGTCGCCACGAAGAGCCCGTCGGTCGTCAGGAGAAAGATGTTTCCCTTGTCGCCGTCGATCACCAGGATCTCGCCGGCATCGGACTCCCGGGGGGTGATCAGGCCCATGTGCCGCGTGGTGGCCATGAGTTCGCCGCGCCGCGTCGGCGGGGTGGAAAACACGCCGGCCTGCTGGCTCGGCCACTCGTTGGGATACGTCCACACGATCCTCCCGCCGCGGATGCCGCGGACCATGCCGCCGGTGCCGACCGTCCAGCCCTCGCGGGCCGAGACGATCTGGCCGCTGCCAGACCCGACCTCCGCCATGAAGAAGTCCGGCAGTTGCTTGCGGCCCTTCGTGATGTCGTAGATCGGCACGCCCGCCGCGGTGAACGCCTCGGGGGCGAACACGTCGGTTGCCGCAGTGCAGAATTCCAGCCTGTCATTCACGGTCAGGCTGCCGACCGGGTGCTTGCCTCGTGACAACCCGACCTCATCCGGCGTTACCTCGCCATCCTCGTTTCGATCCGACCAGGCATAGATCACCGCATTCCATTCCGGCTTGTCGGGCCGCACGCCTTCCGGCCATCGCGATTCGAAGCGTTGCTCCGCCAGCAGCGGCCAATCGCGTGCCTCGCCGAGCGAGGCGGCCGGGATGATGGCCCCTTCGACCATCCGCCAGATCGAGCCGCTGCGCGGTCCGCCGACGGGGCGGCTGTTGTTCACGTCGGTCATGTACTTGTGATCGCCGACGTAGATCGGCGTTTGGGGGGCCGTCTTGCCGGGCATGGCGGCCGCATTGCCGTCGGGCAATGCATAGATCGATTTCAGCGACGACTTCCCGGTCGCCCAGTCGAGCCGGAATTCGAGCCCCACATTGCCGCCCCCCTCGGCATAGTAAAACCGCGCAGCATCACGCGGGTCGAGCGTTCCACCACCGCCGTATTGCGGGGGGCCATAAAAGGCCTTCACGAATCCGCCGGCGGTCTTCCAGATGCTGACTCGCTTGGGCGCATGGGAATACTCGGCGACCCACAGTTCGCCATCCGGTGTGATCGCGAGCCCTTGGGGATGGTCCATGCGAAGCTCGTCGTACGCCCCGAGCCGGGCTCCCCCCGGACTGCCGATGGTGCGACGGGGAGATCCATCGGCCGCGAAGACCTTCACCTGATGGCTCGTCCCCCAGTCGCTCACATACACCGTGCCATGATCATCGACCGCGAGCCCCTGGGGATCGAGCAGGCCGTCGGCGACCATCACATCGGGCTCCGACAGCGGCTGCTCGGCAGGCGTCGCGGCGGCGGCCCGCGTCTTGACCGCGACGAGTGCCTCGGCTGGATAACGCACCAACCGCCGGCCAGAAAGCGCCCACAGCCGCCCCTCTCCATCAAAGGCAAGGCCCCGACCATCCTGCAGCGGCACCGTGCCGATCACCTTGCCGGCGGCGGCGTCCACGAACAGCATCGCATTCATCTTCGGCAGGCTTGCCACCAGGAGCCCGTCATGCACCGCCAGGCCGCCTAGCGCCGCCAGCGATTTGTCGGCAGGTTTCTCAGCAAAGGCATACGGCACCACCGTGCGATATTCCTTGGGCGTGAAGGCCACGAGCCGGAGCCCACCCTCCCACACGATCCCCGAATAGGCATAGACATCGGCCACGGGCTGCGGGCCGCGATCCCGGGCGAGGTGCGTGGCACCGGTCCAGTTGCCCCCGACCCAGAGTTTTCCGTCGAGCTTGTTGCCCGCGAGGTCGGTCCAGATCACGCCATGGCTCGATTCCGCCACCGGACTGGTCAGCAGCATGCGCGGCTTCTCTCCGGGCAAAAAGAGCACCGCCGCGGGGCCGCTGTGGTCGGCGAGCCAGCCGCCGGTGCCGCCACCCCAATGCGATCCGGTCAGCCAGGGCGTGGAGCCGGGCGAATAAGCCGACATCTCATAGCGCAGGTCGAATGGCTTGTGATACAGGCCCCGCACCGTGTACGTGCCGGGGGCAACGGGGTGGCCGACCATCTGGTAGATGCCCGCATAGGGGCCGGGAATCTTGCCGCTCTCGTCGAGGCCATCCCAGTACACGGTGTGACGGCCCGCGGCGAAAAACGTGTCGCTGACGAGATTCTTGACTCGCACCCCCTGTGCGTCGTCGATGGCAAGCGTGACAAACCCATCGGCCGGCATAGTGAAGGTCACGGGGATCGGGGGTTGGATCGCGGCGGCCGCGTCGGCAGCGTCCAACGCAGGGACCGGCCCTTCCCCAAGCGGGCTCAGGGCCATGAGTTCGCCCAGCCAGCACCGCCGGCCATCCTGCGTCTGCCCTTTCAGATAATGGCCCTCCACGGCCGGGCCGAGCATCCGCAGCCGGACCGCGCGGGTCGTCACCTCGCGGCCGAAATCCAGCCAGTTGAGATTCAATGATTCCGGCATGCGGTGGTCGCAGGTGCCCGACGTCAGTGTTTCCCAGTGGCTGTCGTCCGCCTCCTTGGGATGCAGCCCGGCCGGCCCCACATAAGCCTGCACGTCCACTGGTCCAAACACCGTGCGGATGCCACACAGCCCGCGCAGGGTGACCGGCTTCGGCCACGAAAGCATCAGCCACTCCGGATGCTGCGGGGAAAGCGGCGGATCGGTCGCCCTCGCTTCATTCGACCACGCGCTCTCCGCCTTGCCGTCGATCGCCTTCACGGCAGCCTTGGGGTTGCGGCTGGCGAAGGCCAGCGCTGCCGAGGCCTGATTCGCATGGCGGGCAGCCATGACGTAGACGCCCCGGAGTTCCCCGGCGGTGTCGCGAGTCGCGTCCGGGCTGTCGTACGTGAATCGCAGCGCCCGCGTGGACACCCCGGGGGGAAGAATCCAGACGCTCACTTCATCCGCCAGTTGCCGTTCGGCTGGAATCCATTGGCTGTCGTCACCGAGATCGCCCGGGTATTCCGCCGAGGCCTTGAGCACGCCGACGCCGGTCAGCCGGCCGCGCGTGATCACCGTGCCCGCGGCCACCGGCTTCTGCAGACCAACGCGCAGGTGCCTTGGCCCACGGCTCTTTTCGGTCCCGAACGAGATGCCGTTAAATCCCAATCGCGAGTTGGGCATGACGACGAACCAGGTCAGCTGGTTCCGCCAATGAACCTTGTTGTCGGAATCCAGAAAGTCCTGCCGCGATACCTCCTTGCCCGCCACGCATTCGGCCGTGACCTGATTATCGAGCAGGTCGGGGGTAATCGGCGTGTCGAAAGGGGCGTCGGCATGAGCGGCTGCAAAGGCCGTGGCAAACAGGAAAGCAAGAGCGATGGACCGCATGATTGCGCCTTTTTGTTGCTCGAAATGACTTATCGGGCACCGCCGCGAGGAGCCGTGGCATAGCGGAGGTCGGCCAGATCATCTCCGTCGGACCCGCGGAGATTCGCGGAAAACTGCCACTGCCAGTTGCAGTGATTCGACTTGACGACGAGCGTGTTTTCACCCGCCCGCAGGCTGGCCTTCACGGCGACCTTGCCGGTCGGCTTTCGCTCGGGATCGGTGGTGAGATCGCTTTGATAGACCACCCGCCCGTTGAGCCAGACCGTGAGGTAAATCCGGGCAGCCAAGCCGCTCGTGGAGAGTTCGAGCGTCACGGGTCGCTCGCGATCGCTTTTGATCCAACGGGCGGCATAGCCACCCTCGAAGGTGCCGCCATTGGTCACTGCCGCGTAATCGACGCTGCCCGGATCGGCGCCGCCCGTGAGGTTGACGGAGGGATGGAGCCGCTGCCAGGTGAGCCGCTGCCCCTTGCCCACGTCGACGTCGCCGAGGAAGTTGCCCCCCGCCTCGATGGCCTGATCGATCGGCGTGACCGCCGTCGTGGGATCGAACTCCAGAGGCGGCTGCTTCCACGGCTGCACCAGTCCGGCGGCCACCAGCCACGGTGCCGCGATCACGATCTCCCGCGTGCGAGTGTCCTCGCCGGCCTTTCCCTCGGCCCGAAAGACCGTGTTCAGACGATCGGCGCGGCCGTTCACGGTGAAGGCGCCGGCTGGGCCGGTGCATTCGGCGGGCGTCACGGTCCAGCCGTCCGGCGCGACGAGCCTGACTGTCGGCGGCTCCGAGCCCGCGGTGCCGCCGGGCGTCCACCAGGTGCGAATCACGAACGTGTCGGGCTCATCCTGCGACACGATCTCCGAGGAAATCGTCGGCTTGTCCGTTGCCAGCTTGAGCAGCGCCGGCTTCACCCGCTCCTCCAGCACGAACTGGGCGGCCTCCTCTTCCCCAAGCCCGCGGAGCATGCCGATCGCTACCGCCTGGTTGCCGATCGGGTTTGGATGGATGAAATCGCGGGTGATGTGAAACTCAGGCGAGTGCTGCCGGCCGAGCGACTGCACTTCCCAGCAGGCCTCGCCGGTCGGCAGCACCACCGCGCCGAGTTCCTGGGCGAGTCCGCGGAGCCGTTCGTTCATCCGACCGATCTGTCGGTTCTTGTAGGTCGATGGGTCTTCCGTATACATCGTGATCGTGCAGATCGCCGTGACCTTGGGATGCACCCGTTCCTGCAGCGCCTTCACGAGCTGCCGATACGAGTCGCGCCACGTGTCGAGGTCGGCGTCGGTGCCGCCGATGTACGGGGCCAGCACGTCGTTCATGCCGAGCATGACCACGAGCACATCGGCTGGCTGATCGAGGTTGGCCTTCACGCCGACCTCCTTCACGTCGAGCATCGCCTCGGTGGTGCGGGATTTCTTCTCGGTAGCGATCCAGTTGCCGACGCCCATCCCGCTGCCGCCGAGCGCCACGAGCTTGGGAGTGGCGTCGGGATGCCGCTGCTTTAGGGCCCACTCCATCTGGAAGCAGTAGCCGGCACCGAGCCAGCCACCCCCCTGCCCCGTGATGCTGTCACCGCAGAACACGACGCGGGCATTGGCCAATCCCGCATGGGGGCCGGCAGCCGGTCCCGCAGCCGGTTGGGCAGTGGCCGTGGCGGGAGTTGCGAGCAGGGCGGCAAACGCCACCGTAACCGCCCCGAGGGACTCAAAAAGTGAAAAAGAGCTACGTCCCCTTTTCATGGGTAGAGGCTCGCCGCGGGGATCGGCTGGCGGGGCTGGAGCGGCGTTGACCACTCGAGCGTGATGCCGCCGCCGTCCTGGCCCGCGGTGGAGGTCGCCTCGATCGGCACGCGGTGGCGCAGCAGCTTGATCGGCTTGCCGGCGATCTCCTCGCGGGTGGGCTTTGCCTCTTTCTGCTCGAGCACCGCAGCGCGATTGACCACAAGCGTCAGCGTGCCGTCGGCCGTCGCGGTGAACGTGTGCGGCAGGCCCGCGTCGTCGTAGTCTTTGCCGTCCACGACGAACTTGTCCACATGCACCCACGAATCGCTCGACGCCTTATTTCTCGGCGTTCCATGCCAGCCCACGACCGTGATGCTTACCTCGTGGTCGCCATCGGGCAGGCTCTCCTTCGCAAAGAAGACGGCGTCCCGCTTCACCTCCGGGCTGTAGCAATCAAACTGCGGCTGGGCCTGGCCATCGAGGGCGATGTCGGCAAAGCCGCAGTTCGGGCCGGTCTTGCCCACGACGCGGATCGACGTGCCGCGAAAGCGGAAGACGACGCTGGCGGTGTTGTCGCGAGACCCGCGTGTGGCGCCGTCGAAGGTTTCCTTGTCGGCGTGCGCTGACCACGGCCCCTTGTAGGCAGGGCCGTATGCCGGCAGCAGCGTGCCGGTCCAGCGGATGCCGGCGGGCGCGGGTTTCTTCTCGCTCCACGCGAAGTCGATGCCCGGCGTCACCACCACCTTGCGCGGCTTCGTCATCGCGGCATCCTCGAACGCGACGGCCGTCAGCCCCTGGCCGGTATGCGCGGCCGCGGGCTTCTCGAGGCGGATCGTGCCCGACTGCCGCTGCCAGCCGTTCCAGCCCGAGACGCGGTAGACCCGCATCTCGTTCTCCCAGTTGCCGAAGAAGAGCACGTCGCCGTCGGGTAGCGTCGCCACGGAGGCGTGGCAAAACTCGCCGCCGAGCTGATACCAGTGCTTGGCGATGCCGTCGAACTCGCTGGTGTCCATCAGCCCGCCCGCAAAGAGGCCGTCAGCGTCCCAGACGTAGGAC
>JBILKZ010000042.1:0-28740 GCA_044376405.1 Pirellulales bacterium | reverse complement strand
CACCAGCGACCGGAGGTCGCCAAGCGACTGGCTATCGACAGGCATCCGCCTGTCAGGGCGGCAGGATGCCGGTGTTGCCCCTCCGCCGGCCGCCTGGATGGCGGCCTCGCACCAGCGACCGGAGGTCACAACTCGCTTATGCCCACGACCGCCGGGCAGGATGCCCGGCTCGCACCAGCGACCGGAGGTCGCCAAGCGACTGGCTATCGACAGGCATCCGCCTGTCAGGGCGGCAGGATGCCGGTGTTGCCCCTCCGCCGGCCGCCTGGATGGCGGCCTCGCACCAGCGACCGGAGGTCGCCAAGAAAAAATGGCCCGGATGGCCATGTTTTTCGTGAAGCTAGTGCCGGAAGTGCCGCCGCGACGTCAACACCATCGGGATGCCGGCCGCGTCGGCGGCGGCGATCACCTCGGCATCGCGTTTCGAGCCGCCCGGCTGGATCACCGCCGCGATACCCGCGCTGGCGATCAGCTCGATCGAATCAGGAAATGGGAAGAAGGCGTCGGACGAGAGCACACTGCCCCGCGCCCGCTCGCCCGCCTTCTCCAGCGCGAGCCGCACGGCATCCACCCGGCTTGTCTGCCCGAGCCCCGCCCCCACGAGGTTGGTGCCCTGGCAGACGGCGATCGCATTGCTCGTGAGTCGACGCACGATCGTGAAGGCGAAGTCGAGCGACTGCGTCAGCGCGGGTGAGGGCGCCGCCTTCGTCACCACCCGCCAGGTCGCGGGATCGTCACACGCCGTGTCGGGCCGCTGGGCCAGCACCGCGCCGGCGATGCTCCGCAGTTCCAGGCCGGCGGTCGCCTCCCACGGATCACCCGCCGGCACCTCGACCAGCCGCACGCTCCCCTTCCAGGTGGGCCGCGTGGTGAGCAGCTCCACGGCCTCCGGCGCGAAAGCGGGCGCGGCAATCACCTCGACGAAAAGCCCCGGTGCGAGCAGCACCTCGGCGCACGCGCGGTCGAACGCGCGGTTGACCGCCACGATCGATCCGAAGGCGCTGGTGGGATCGGCCGCCATCGCGGTGGTCAGGGCTTCGGCCGCCGTTGCACCGGTCGCCGCGCCGCAGGGGTTCGTGTGCTTGATGACGACGGCGGCCGGGTCTGCGAGCAGGCCGGCCAGCCGCGTGGCTCCGTCGAGGTCGAGCAGGTTGTTGTAGGAGAGTTCCTTGCCGGAGAGTTGCTTGAGACCGGCCAGACCGAGGTGCGTGCCCACCGGCGCAAAGAGCGCCGCCGATTGGTGGGGATTTTCACCATATCGCAGCGGCAACCGCCGCTCGAATTCGAAGGTCAGCCGGCTGGGGAGAGGTGGCTCATCGTCGGCGTCTTGCCCGCCCGCGTCCGGTGTCAATGGCTGACCAGTGGCCGCATGCAGATCGGCGTGTCTGGCCATCCAGCCGGCGATGGCGGTGTCGTAGGCGGCCGTGCGTTCGAAGGCGCGGGCCGCAAGCCGGCGGCGTTCGGCGAGCGTGGTGCCGCCGCGGGCGATCGCCGCGAGGAAGTCGTCGTATTGTTCGGGGCCGGTCACCACGGAGGTGAATGCATGGTTCTTGGCCGCTGCCCGCACGAGGCTCGGCCCGCCGACGTCGATCAGTTCGATCGCTTCGCCCGCGGTGCAGTCGGGCCTGGCGACGGCAGACTCGAAGGCATAGAGGTTCACGATCACGGCGTCGAAGGTGTCGATGCCATGCGAGGCAAGCACGGCCCGGTCGTCGGCGCGATCATGCCGCGCGAGCACGCCGGCGAAGATCCGCGGGTGGAGCGTCTTCACCCGGCCGTCGAGAATCTCGGGAAAAGAGGTGATCGCCGAGACATCCTCGACCTCGAGCCCATGGCTCGCGAGGGCGGCGCTCGTGCCGCCTGTGCTCACCACGCGGACACCCGCCGCCTTGAGACCGGCGGCGAGCCGGCCGAGGCCGGTCTTGTCGAAGACGCTCACAAGCACGCGGCAAATAGGGACGATGTCGACGGCGGGCGTGGTGGCCGCCTGAGCGGCATGGGCGTGTGATGGATTCATGCCCGCGATTAGACCAATCCTGCCGGGCATGAAAAGGGGACGCAGCTCTTTTCCTTCTCTTTTCTTTCCGGAAAGAAAAGAGCTGCGTCCCCTTTTCTCTGCGTCACGCCGCGGCGTATTCATCGAGCAGCGACTCGATCCGGGCGAAGACGTCGGCCATCTGCTCGGCGTCGGGCAGGAGCGTGACCCGGAAATGGTCGCGGTATGGCACGTTGAAGCTCGACCCCGGGGCCACCAGCACGTGCTTCCGCTCCAGAAGGTCGAGCGCAAACGCCTGGTCGTCGAACTTCTTCACGCCACACGGCAGCCGGTCGGCATGCACGCGGACGAAGGCATACATCGCCCCACGCGGCGGCACGACGGAGAGATAACGGCTCCGCTCAACCGCCTCCAGCACCGCGGCGCGGGTGGCATGGAGCCTGCCACCGGGCCGCGTGAGGTCGAAGATCGACTGGTGTCCGCCGAGCGCCGTCTGCACGGCGTATTGGCCGGGCACGTTCGAGCAGAGGCGGAGCGACGCGAGCAGTTCCACCGCCTGGATGTAGTCCCTCGCGTGATCCCGCTCGCCGGAGAAGACGAGCCAGCCCACGCGGAGCCCGCAGGCGCGGTAGATCTTGCTGAGGCCGCCGAAGGTGAGGCAGAGCGTGTTTTTCGCCAGCGTCGCGGCCGGCACGAATGCGGCGTCGCCGTAGAGCATCTCGTCGTAGATCTCGTCGGCACAGAAGACGAGGTGCCGCCGCTCGGCGATGGCTGCCAGAGCCGCCAGCGTCTCACGCGGGTAGACGGCGCCGGTGGGGTTGTTGGGGTTGATCACGACGAGGGCACGCGTCCGGTCGGTGATGAGCGACTCGACCTCAGCCGGATCGGGGACAAAGCCATTCTCCGGCCGGCATGGGTAGTGCACCGCCTTCGCGCCATGGATCACGACCGACGCCGTCCAGAGTGGATAGTCGGGGCTGGGCACCAGCACCTCGTCGCCCGGATTGAGCAGCGCCCGCATGGCGAGCATGATCAGCTCGGAGCAGCCATTGCCGATGAAGACGTCGTCGGCCGTGACGTCCATCACGCCGCGATTCTGCTGCTGCATCACCACCGCCTCGCGGGCAGGGAAGATACCCTTCTGATGCGAGTAGGGATCGGCCTGGTGGAGATTCTCCACGATCGCCACCCGCATCGAGCCCGGCATGCGGAAGCCAAAGGCGCCGGGGTTGCCGATATTCAGCTTGATGATCTCGTGCCCCTCACGCTCGAGCTGTTCGGCGCGTCGGGCCAGGGCTCCGCGGATCTCGTACTTGACCTCGTGCAGGTGCTCGGAGGCACGGAGTGGAGGAAGGCTCATGGCTGGGTGTCGTCAGACTGGGCGGGTTTGGAAACCCCAAATCATACCGCGGGCCGAAGGCCGCAGACAAAAAGCAGGATGGAACGTCTGCCGATTCGCCATCCCCCGGCTCGCGCCGGGGGCTTGTATGCGGTCATACAAGCCCTGAGCGCAAGCGACGGGATCAGCACACCACTGGCGCCAGGCCCGGAGGGCCGGGTAAGAACCAGCCGACGGAGGTCGGCCAAGCGACGGTCGACCCGGATGGCCGAGCCGTCGCGTGCACAGGCCCATCACGGCGCCGCCGGCAGCTCCACCTCCATGACCGTGCCCTTCTGCGGCGGGCGGCCCTTCGCCACCACCCTGCCCCGCAGTTGCTTCACGATCGCATGCACGAGAAACAGTCCGAGCCCCGTGCCGGGGGTAGACCGCTCCAGTTCGCTCCCCAGCCGCACGAACCGCTGAAAGACGTTCTGCCGTTCCGCCACGGGGATGCCCGGGCCATTGTCGGCCACCCGCACGAGCACCTTGCCGCGTGGCAGCGCCGACGCCGTCACCTCCACCTCGGGAGAGGGCAGCGAGTATTTCACCGCATTGTCGACGAGGTTGCGAAACACGATCTCCACGTCGGCCTCGCGACCACAGACCCGCAGAGCGCCGCCCGTCGGCGCGGTGCCGGCCACGCCCACCCCCACCCCGACGATGTCGAGCCGCACGCTTTCGGGCGACACGCCATACCGATGCACGGCCGCCTCGCAGGCGCGCTCGAGCACCGGCTCGATCGCCGTCGCGTCGGTGCCGGGGCGGGCCCGCCGCTGGAGTGTCTTGGCGGCGTCGAGCAGGTGGTCGATGAGCGTATCGAGCCGCTCCACGTCTTTGAGCATGAAGCGGTGGAAGTCGGCCTGTTGCTCCGGGGGCACGGGCCGCCGCGTGAGCGTCTGCAGGTAGAGCTTGAGCGACGCCAGCGGGCTCTTGAGCTCATGCGTGACGCTGTCGATGAAGTTGCTCTGCCGCTGGGAGAGGGCGATGGCCTTGACCGTGAGGGCGAGGTAGATGATCACGCCCACGAGCACGAGCACGAGCAGCGCCACGCCGACGCCGAGGATCGCCCAGTAGAAGGCCGCGTTTTCGTTGCGGTTTTTGGAGCCGAGCGCCGCGGCGATGCTGACGAGCACCCAGCCGACACCCAGCGCCAGAATCGAGCCGATGAGCACGACGCCGAGGAGGATCGGCCAGCGGAGCGAACGACGCGGTTCCATCAGAAGCAAAAGCCTCGGCTGACTGCGGCCCGGGCCACCGAGCAATCGAATGGACACGCCGTCACGGTATGCTACCAGCCACCATGGAGCGACACGACGCGCAGTCCCCGACCAGCCGGCCACCGGTGCAGCTTGCCACCGGCCCGACCACCGCCGTATTCACCTGGAACGGCGATCGCTGGGCGCATCGGATCACGACCGGCGAGGCGACCATCTGGACGTCGCTCGACGGGCCGTGCCCCCCTGCCAACGATCCCCGCTGGCCGGCGTCGCCGGTGCTCGTCGAACTCTCAAGAGTGAGCGTGCCGCGGGGTGATGCGGCCGGTGGTAAGGCCATTGTCGGGGTCGGGCTGGCCGGCCGTTCCCACTTCTCAGCCAGCATCGCCTCCGACCCCCATCACGCCGGCGTTATCCGGTTTGAGATTGCCTGCCGCCTCCACGAGCCCGCCGGCTGGATCGGCTCAACCTACCGGCAGGGGGACAGCCTGTTTCGGCTGACACCGCTCGATGACTCGACGGCCCTGCCCCGAACGGTCGTCTGGGCCTACTCGATCGGACCAACGGGAATCACCAGCATCAGCGGCGCGGCGATCTCGACCAGCCCGGCCTGAGAGCCGGCCTTCCCGCCCGACAAAATCTTCCGGCAGACCCGTTTTTCAACGGCCTGCCAACGGTGCCTTGCGATTCGCCTGCGGATCGATCAAATTCTTGAGTCAGGACAGAGGGTTTCCCGATCTGTCTTCTGCCTTCCCGCCGGAACGCACCTATGTTCGACGTCATCGAGCGACTGAAGTCGGAGTGGACCGACAAGTATGTCGTGATCAACTCGTCGGCCCCCGAACTGGCCCGGTTCGCCCACGCGACGGGAACCGTCAGGACCGTCAACATGAACGGTCGCTGCCTGGTCGAGTTCGACCAGTTCAACAATACCGGCTGGTACGACATCGACCCGGCGGCGTTGAAAATCGTGACAGAGCCGCTGCCGAAGCCGGCGGAAAAAGAGCCAGCCAAGCCTGCAGCCTCCGCGAAGTCGGCTGCGGCCGCGAAGCCCGCTGCCGCCAAACCGGCGGCGAAGGCCGGCGGCGCAGGCAAGCCCTCCACGGCCGACATCCTCGCGGCAGCCCGGGCGAAGGCCAGTGGCGGAGCACCGCCGGCGGCCAAACCCGCAGCAGCCAAGCCCGCTCCGGCCGAAAAGAAATCGACTGCGCCTGCCGCTGCGGGTGGCAAACTCTCGACCGCCGAGATCCTTGCCCGTGCCCGTGCCGCAAAGGCTGGCGCGGCCGCTCCAGCAACTGAGGACGAGGCTGCGGCTGAGAACGAGTCTGAGCCGATGGTCGCCGAAGTTGCTGCGCCGAAGCCAGCCGCCAAGAAACCGGCTGCGGCCGGCGGCCAACTCCCCACGACGACGGCCGAGAAGATCGCCTGGTGCCGCCAGCACGACGCCAAGGCCTGATTGATCGCCTGATTGATAGCCAAGGGGAGGGCAAAGCCTCTCCATCGATCAGACAGTTTTTCCACAGTGTCCAGCTATCGTGTCCAGGAGGGACTCTTCATGCGACGGATCGTGATGCCGATCTTTGTGGCCCTCTCCATGCTTGCCGCGACAGGCGGCTGTGGCCGACTCTCCAGCCACCCGGTGGTGGTCGACGCGAAAGCGGAAGTCGAGCGGAATCCACGGGTGCTTGCACTGCTGGCAGGCCCCGGCGGAAAGGTTCTATGCAGCCCAACGGTCACCGGCAGGGCCAATGAGACCGACGGCATCGCAGCGATGGAGTTCGAGGCGAGTGGCCCCAAAGGCCGGGGCATCGTGGTCGTCGAGGGGAAAAAACTCGGCAAAGAATGGAGCGTCACGCATCTGGAACTGCGGCCGACAGGAGGGGGTGAACACCTCATGCTGACGGCTGATCTCGAGGCAAACACCGGCACCGACACGCCGAAGTTTGATCCCGCGGCCACATCATCGACCTCGGCCAAGCCGGCCCCGCCGCCGCCAGCTGATATCGAGATCGCGCTGCCGCCCGGCGCGCCGTCGCCGTGAGGGCCGACGCGTGCGGTAAACCGCAGCGGTCGTGACGGTCAATGTGGCCCTCTTCGCAGCATTTTTCCGGGGCGCAAAATCGCTGCTGAAAAATGTTTGACTCGCGCAAGCGCGGGCCCATAATGACGACGTCGTCGCGAGCATGAGCCCACTACCGCAGTTCCGGCCGTCACTTTCCGTCGGGCTGCACGCTGCGGGCTTCGTGTTCGCTTCCCCCCTCTCATCATGTTGCACCAGACAAGTTGCACCT
The DNA here is from genome assembly GCA_044376405.1 of Pirellulales bacterium. Taxonomy (GTDB): domain Bacteria; phylum Planctomycetota; class Planctomycetia; order Pirellulales; family UBA1268; genus CAMCQY01. The sequence continues at coordinate 21,858 of JBILKZ010000042.1, read as the reverse complement.
AGCAAGCTGAACCCAGCAAGGAGTTGTTTCGTTCCCATGGCCCGGATTCGCAACGTTTTTGAAATCATTGAGCTGTACGGTCACGACGAAAATTTCGAGCCGCACGCGACCACGGAATTTATCCCTACGGCGGCGCCCGCCGGCTCGAGGCAGAAGATCGATATTCTCGCCGAGCGGATTCAGCGGGGCATGCCCCTGTGGCACCCTGAAGATTCAACCGATTCGAGCAATGCCGAACTGGTCGCGGGGCACGTGTAAGAAACCCTCCGGGGAAAACCCTCCGTGATTCCCTATCCCCTGGCTCACGCCGGGGGTTTTTTATGCGCCCATGCTCACCGACCCCCCGGCTCACGCCGGGGGCTTCTATGGGCATACAAGCCCTGAGCGCAAGCGACGGGATACCCCATCGAGCGGTCGGAGGCCTCAGTCCTTTGATCGCCCTCCGCGGCCCGTCTTGCCGCGGAGGGCGATTTCAATATCTCGCTTGGCAGAATCAGCCTTCAGCTTCTGCCGCTTGTCGTGGGCCTGCCGGCCGCGGCCGATTCCCATCAGCACCTTCACCCTGCCGTCCTTGAAATACATCTTCAGCGGCACAAGCGTGAGCCCCTTCTCGAGGGCCCGATCCGCAAACTTGCCGATCTCGCGGCGGTGCATGAGCAGCTTTCGCGGCCGCTTCGGCACATGGTTGAGCTGATTCGCCTTGTCGTATTCGGGAATGTCGCAGCCCAGCAGCCAGACCTCGCGGCCATCGACGCGACCGTATGCCTCGTCGAGCGACATCCGCCCGCCGCGAAGGCTCTTCACCTCGCTGCCGACCAGCGCGATGCCGCACTCGAGCGTGTCGAGGATCTCGTAGTCGTGGCGGGCTCGACGGTTTTCCGATACCACCTTCTCGGCCGGTTTGTCGTCGGCCTTACCCTTGGCCTTTGCTTGGCCCTTGCCTGCCGGCTTGGCGGCTTTTCCGGTCGGCTGGGTTGGCTTGGGTGCGGCCACGAATGAGGTGCTCAGGGATGGCTGCCCGTCGGTGGGCAGGGGGTTTCCAACAGATTACACTTTACCGTTCTGCCGGCTTTGTTTCCCGGACGCGGTCTCCCCTCACGGTCTCCCCTCAATCGCCGCGCCCGCCGTCGACCCACCATCCTGATCCGCAGAGTGCGCTATTCATGCCAAGACATCACCTTCGCACCCGCCTGTCCACAGCCTTCACGCTTGCATTGAGCCTGGCTCTGCCGGCACCGCTGGGTGGCTCGGTGGCATGCTGTCTGGCCGCAGAGAGCGGGGCGGCCGCCGTGGCCGATAGCCCTGCCGCCGGATTCGTGGCGGGTGAACAGCGACCAGAAGGCGACGGCCCAGCCATCAAAGTGCCGGGCGGCTGGATGGTGGCCTACGACGAAACAATTCCCGGCACCGACGTGACCTTCCGGATGATCCCCGTGCCCGGCGGCACGCTCCGCATGGGCAGCCCTGCCGCCGAGGCCGACCGCGGCGCCGACGAGGGACCACAATACGACGTGGCGATCGAGCCCTTCTGGATCGGCCGCTGCGAGGTGACCTGGGCCGAATACAAGTCCTACATGGCGGCCTGCGATGTCTTCAAGGCGATGGAATCGGCGGGCATCCGCCCTGTGGCAGCCGACAACGAGGCCGACGCCGTCACGGCACCCTCCAATCTCTACGACCCCACGACGACGTTCACCAATGGTGAGGACCCCGCCCAGCCAGCCGTCACGATGACGCAGTTCGCCGCGAGGCAATACACGAAGTGGCTCAGTGGCCTCTCGTCGCGGTTCTATCGGTTGCCGTTGGAGAGCGAGTGGGAATACGCCTGCCGGGCCGGCACCACAACGCCTTGGAGTTGCGGCAGCGAGTCCGACTCGCTCGATGCCGCCGCGTGGTTCGCCGACAACTCCGACGAGACCACGCACCCGGTCGGCGAGAAGGAGCCCAATGCCTGGGGCCTCCACGACATGCACGGCAACGTGGGCGAGTGGGTGCTCGACCAGTTGGCGCCTGAGGGCTATGCCCGTCAGGCCGCGCTGCCGCAGCCGGTGCCTGCCGCCACCGCCGCCGTCTGGCCGACCGACCTGTCGCCCCGCGTGGTCCGTGGCGGCAGCTACTACGACGAGCCGCCGCAGTGCCGCAGCGCTGCCCGTCGCGGCTCGGAAGATCTGCCCTGGAAGGATGTCGATCCCAATCTCCCCAAGAGCCCGTGGTGGTATACCGAAGAGCCGGCCCTTGGTGTGGGAATGCGGATCGTGCGGCCGCTGGCCGTGCCCGACGTCGCCACCCGCCGCCGCTGGGGCGATGCCGACATCGACAGCATCCGCGCCGACACGGCCGACCGTCTCATGCAGGGCCGGGGGGCGCGGGGCGTCGTCGATCCGAAGCTCCCTGCTGATCTGAAGGCCAAGGGCATCACAAACTGACGAGGTGAATCAATGGTGTTGCGTGCATTGACCCTGCTGGCTGCTTGCGTGGCATCCTGCGCCGCTCTGGCCGCTGAGTGGCCCGACTGGCGTGGTCCACAGGAAAACCGCGCCGCCGGCGGTCCGCCGCTGGTGACGTCGTTCGATCCTGAAAAAGGCACGAACATCCTCTGGAAGAACGACGAAGCGGGGGGCATTTCCACGCCGGTGATCATGGGCGGAAAGCTCTACACGCTCGTACGCCACAAGCCCGGCACGAAGGAGGAGGCCGAGAAGGTGCTCTGCCTCGACGCGGCCACCGGCAAGAAGCTCTGGGAGAACGTCTTCAACGTCTACCTTTCCGACGTGCCGGCCGAGCGGGTCGGCTGGTCGGCCGTGATCGCCGATCCGACGACCAACACGGTCTTCGCCCATGGTGTCTGTGGAGTGTTCACGGCGATCGATGCCGAAACGGGCACGACGCGATGGCAGCGTTCGCTCCACGAGGAGTTTGGGTTTCTCTCCACCTACGGCGGCCGCACGAACATCCCGGTCGTGTTCGAGGATCTCGTGATCGCCAGCGCCGTCGTGACCGGCTGGGGCGACACGGCGCGGCCCGCCCACCGCTTCCTAGGGCTCGATGCGAAGACCGGCGAGGTCCGCTGGATGAACGGCACGAAGGAGCTCCCGGAGGATACGACCTACAGCACGCCATCTCTGGCGAACGTGGCTGGACAGGCGGCGCTCATCTTCGGCTCGAGCGACGGCAGCGTCTGGAACCTCCAGCCGCGCACGGGCAAGGCCGTCTGGAATTTCAAATTGTCGCGGCGTGGGTTGAATGTCGCCCCCCTTGTCGACGGCGAGACGATCTACATCTCGCAGGCCGAGGAGAATCTCGACAACACCACGATGGGCTCGGCCACCGCTTTCAAGGCCGCCGGCTCGGGCGACATCACTTCCACCAACGTGATCTGGCAGCGAAAGGGTGTGATGGACGGCCGGGCGATGCCGGTCGTGCTCGGCGAGAGGGTGTATTTCGTGGACGACGGCGCCAAGGTCTACGTGTTCAACAAGGAGACGGGCGAACCGGTCGGCAAGCCTCAGAAACTGCTCGGCACGATTGTGCGGGGCAGCCCACTCGTGGCGGATGGAAAACTCTTCATCTGCTCGACGGGCGGCTGGCACGTGCTGGAGCCGACGAAGGAAGGCCTGAAGTTCGTCAACCGAATGCGGCTCGACGAGGAGGATGAGGTCACCGCCTCACCCATCGCCTGCAACGGGCGGATCTACCTGACGACCGGCGAGCGGCTCTACTGTCTGGGTGACAAGTCAGCTACTTTATCCTCCTCGGCGAGCGTCCCGCCGACGCTGCCGCAGCAGGTGTCGGATGCGACCAAGGCGGCCGCTGGCGAGCCCGCCTGGGTGCAGGTGGTGCCTGCTGAGGCGCAGATCGCCGCGGGCGAGACGCTGCCGCTGAAAGTGCGTCTGTTCGACGCTGCCGGAAGGTTTGTGAAGGAGGCTTCGGCCGAGTTCACGGCGACCACCGGCACCATCTCAAGCGAAGGTCGTTACACCGCGCCGGCCGACAAGCATGCCGCGGCACTGGTCACAGCGAAAGTTGGCGCGCTCGAGGGCAAGGCCCGCATCCGTTCGATGCCGCCGCTGCCCTGGACATTCGATTTCGAGGAGATCGCGCTCGAGCCAAACCCGAAGGGTGGCCCGCCGCGGGGCGAGCCGCCGTTGCCATGGGTAGGCATGCGCTACCGGCATGTCGTCCGCACCGTGGACGGTTCGAAGTGCCTCGTGAAGGTGACGACGATCCCCAAGGGCACCCGGAGCCAGGGCTGGATCGGCCCGATCGGGCTGCACGACTACTGCGTCAAAGCCGACTTCCGCGCTCAGGAAACGGGCGTCGAAAAGCCTGGTTCGCCGGCGTCGGACACGCTGAAGTCTGCAGCGGCTTCCGGCTCCGATGCCGACGCCTTCGCAAAGGCCTTCGGCAATCCGGCCGCTCTGGAGAAGGCGCGCATGCCCGACATGGGGCTGATTGCCCAGCGCTACACGCTCGACTTGATGGGTGCCAGCCAGCAGTTGCAGGTGCGGAGTTGGCCGCCGCAGGTGGCGACCCACTTCTCCAAGACGATCCCGTTCCCGTGGGAGGCCGGCCGCTGGTACACGATCAAGTTCGAGGCCCGCACCCGTCCCGCGGCCGCGGGCACTGCCGCCGCCGCTCTGCTGCGCGGCAAGGTCTGGCCACGCGGCGAGCAAGAGCCGGCCGCGTGGACGATCGAGGCCGTCCACGAGCAGGGCAACCTGCAGGGCAGCCCGGGCTTCTTCGGCAATTCCAAGGACTCCGAAATTTCCATCGACAACGTTTCAATAACCGCGATCACGCAATGAGGTGCCACATGTCCAGATTGCTTGCGTTCATGCTCGCGTACGCGGTGTGCCACGCCGCCACGGCCGCTGACTGGAACCAATGGGGCGGCACACCCGTCCGCAACAACGTCTCCGCCGCCAAGAACGTCCCTTCCACCTGGACGCCCGGCGACTTCGACGCCGAGACGGGGAAGTGGAAGCCGGAGACGAGCGAGAACGTCGCCTGGGTCGCCGAACTCGGCAGCCAGAGCTACGGCAATCCGGTGGTGGCCGGTGGCAAGGCCTATGTCGGCACCAACAACGGCAAGGGCTGGCTCAAGCGGTATCCCGCCGCGACCGATCTGGGCTGCCTGCTCGCCTTCGACAGCAAGGACGGATCGTTTCTCTGGCAGGATTCCAGCGAGAAGCTGCCTACCGGCCGCGTGCACGACTGGCCCCTGCAGGGCATCTGCTGTGCACCGCTCGTGGAGGGTGACCGGCTCTGGTACGTCACCAGCCGCGGCGAGGTGAAGTGCCTCGACACCGAGGGTTTCCGTGACGGCGAGAACGACGGTCCGTTCGCCGCCGAGAAGGAATCGGCCAACGACGAGGCCGATGTGGTCTGGTCGCTCGACATGATGAAGCAACTGGGGGTCTCGCAGCACAACATGTGCTCCTGCAGCGTGACGGCCGCGGGCGACCTGCTCTTCGTCAACACGAGCAACGGCGTGGACGAGGGACACATCAACCTGCCGAATGCCGACGCCCCCAGTTTTCTCTGCGTCGACAAACGCGACGGCAAGGTGCTTTGGGCCGACGGTTCGCCCGGTGCAAACGTCCTGCACGGGCAGTGGTCGAGCCCGTCATATGCAGAACTCGGGGGCGTGCCGCAGGTGCTCTTCGGCGGCGGCGACGGCTGGCTCTATTCGTTCGATGCGCGGGGTGAGAATGGCAAGGCGAAGCTCCTCTGGAAATTCGACTGCAACCCGAAGGAATCGAAATACACGCTGGGCGGCCGCGCCGACCGCAACCACATCATCGGCACGCCGGTGATTCACGAAGGGCTGGTCTACATCGCCGTCGGCGAGGATCCCGAGCATGGCGAGGGCGTCGGGCACCTCTGGTGCATCGATCCCACGAAGCGGGGCGACACGAGCCCGGAACTGGCCGTGAGTCTCAAAGACCCCAACACACCCCTGCCCCACCGCCGTAACCAGGCGGTCATCAAGGAGCAGGGCGAGGTGGCCAGGCCCAATCCCAACTCCGCCGCCATCTGGCACTATCCCGGCTTCGACGCTGACGGCAACGGCAAACTCGACTTCGAGGAGACGATGCACCGCACCTGCGGCACGGTGGCGATCCAGGATGGGCTGCTCTTCGTCGCCGACTTCAGCGGCCTGTTTCACTGCCTTGATCTCAAGACGGGCAAGCCGCACTGGACGCACGACATGCTCGCCGCCAGCTGGGGTTCGCCCCTGATCGCCGACGGCAAGGTCTACATCGGCGACGAGGATGGCGACATCTCGATCTTCACGCTGTCGAAGGAGAAGGACCTGCTCAGCGAGATCAACATGGGCAATAGCGTCTACTCGACGCCGATCATCGCGGGAGACACGCTCTACATCGCCAACAAGAGCCATCTATTCGCGATCCGGGAAGGGGCGAAGCCGTCCGCTACGGCGGCCGCCCCGACCGCCAAGGAGTAGCACCTCGGGTTTCCGGAGGACACTTCATGGCTGCCCGCTTCTGCATGCTGATCGTGCTCGGCTGTGCGATGAGCCTGCTGATGGCGGCTGAACAGGCCGAGCCGCAGACCGCGTTTCGTGTCCGGCCCTATCTGCAAAACCCTTCCGCCGATGCGATGACGATCCGGTGGTGTTCGCAGTCCGCCGATGCGGGCACGCTGACGGTCGACGGCAAGACGCTGCCATCCAAGCCCCTGCTCTGCAACGAACTCGACTATCAGGGGGCCGAGGCTGTCGAGCAGCGGTATCCTTCTCCGCCCTACCTGCATTCGATCCGCGTGACTGGCCTGAAGCCGGCGACGAGCTATCCATACAGCGTTGAACAGGACGGCGAAACGATCAAGGCGATCCTCACCACGTCCCCACGGCCCGGCGAGGTCGGCAAGGGGGGCGCCGTGCGGATCTTCTTCTATGCCGACAGCGGGACGCAGCCCGAATCGCGGGAAAGCCGTGTGGACTGGCCGTCGTCGACCTCGTTGCCAGGCGGTCCGCGGCCCCGCTGGGTCCGTGATCAATACCTCGCCGACGAGACCACCGGCTACCGCATGAACCTCGCCCTCATCGCCAGCCGCGCCGCGGAGAGCCTCCGCGCGGGCGACCCCGTGCTGGCGAGCGTGGTGGGCGACCTCGTGGCCAATGGCGGCGAGCAGCGCGACTGGGACGAATTCTGGCGTCACAACGCCGGCGTGTTCGGCAGCCTCGCTTCACGGGTGCCGATCGTGGCGGCGCTTGGCGACAACGAGATGTGCGGAGGACCGCCTTCCACCGATCTGCTGGCCGACCTCGGTGGCTTTTCGGGACCGGCGTCGCTGCTGGGATCGCGGAAATTCCTCGCCTACTTCGAACATCCCACCAACGGCGCGACCGACAAACGGCACGTCGGCCGCTACCACCGCATCGACTTCGGGCCCGTCACGCTTCTCACGGTCGATTCGACCAATGGCGGCAGCGACGGCACCGACAGCGACACGAACCAACTTCTCGACCGCGGCAAGGCCATCCACATCCCCGACTACGCCGAGGGCTCGGAACAGCACGCGTGGCTCGAGCGGGAACTGGGCGAGGCCCAACGCCGCGGTGCGATCATCTTCGTGCAGTTTCACCACGCGCCGTTCTCGGCCGGCCCCCACGGTCGGGCCCCCGGCAAGGGGCCGGGCCAAGACGAGCACTCCGGGCAGCCGCTGCGGAGCCTGGCGCCGCTGTTCCGAAAGTTTGGCGTGAGGGCCGTCTTCTCGGGGCATGACGGCATGTACGAACATTCGATCGTGGACGGGGTGCACTATTACGATGTCGGCATCGGCGGCGACAGCCTGCGGGGGCCGCAGGAGGGCGTGGTCAACGACCGCCAGATCTTTCTCGCCCACGACCATGCGCCCGAGCACTGGAACGACAACGTTCTGGAACAGGGTGGCAAGCATTACGGTCACATCGAGGTTGATGTGCGGCGAAAGGAAGCCACCGAGGGCGACAAAGACGCCGCCAAAGCCCCCCCGGCCGAATTCGCTGTGACGATCACGCCGGTGTATGTTTTCCCGATCCTCGACCCCGACAAGCCGGGCGAGATCGCGACCTGGGAACGCCGCGAGTATGACGACACCCTGACATTCGAGGCCGGCGGCAGTCGGCCTGCACCGGCAGCCACCGGTGTGCCATCGCCACAGGAGACTGTTCCATGACGAGCATGACGAGCACGATGCAACTGCCCCGCCTCGCAACCACGGTGCGATGGATGGGTGCCGCGGCAGCCACCGGCATCGTGGCCGCAGGCCTCTGCCTGCTTCCAGTCCAGGGAGTCTGCGCCGAGCCTGCCACACCCGCTCGCCCGCTCATCGAGCAGGCGAAACGGATCGTCGTGCTCGGCGATTCGATCACCTACGGCGGACGATGGGTGGCCATTCTGAACGCATGGATGGAATCGCAGGGAATGACGGCCGACGTCATCGACGTCGGCCTGTCGAGCGAGACCGTGTCGGGACTGTCCGAGGAGGGGCACGCCGACGGAAAATTTCCTCGGCCCGATCTGGCCGAGCGGCTCGACCGGGTGCTCCGCGTCACGCGGCCCGATCTCGTCATCGCCTGCTATGGAATGAACTGCGGCATCTACCAGCCGCTCGACGAGGGCCGGTTCGCGAAGTTCAAAGCCGGTATGGAAAAACTGCACGCCGCCGTCGAGAAGGCCGGCGCGAAGATCATTCATGTCACGCCGCCGGTCTACGACAAGCGGCCGGACAAACCGGGCCCGGCCGGTACGACCGACTACGACGCGGTGCTCGACGCCTACTCGAAGTGGCTGCTCTCGAAGCGGGCGGACGGCTGGATCGTCATCGACGTGCATGGCCCCATGAAGGAGATGCTCGCCGCCGCGCGAGCCAAGGATCCGGCCACCATCTACGCCCCCGACACCATCCATCCCAATGACGATGGATACTGGGCGATGGGTCGGGCGGTGCTGGCCGGCCTCGGCGATACGAAGGCCGCCGCGGCCGACAGTCCGAAGGCATTTGCGGCATTTCTGCCGGAAGTGACGGCCCGCCTGCAGCTGCTTCGCGATGCCTATCTCGCAGCGGCGGGTCACCTCCGCCCGGGAGTGGCTGCGGGGCTACCGGTCGGCGAAGCAGAGGCCAAAGCGCGGGCGATCACGGAGTCGATCCGTTCGCGACGCCTGCAGCTGCGGGGTGAGAAGCACGCCAGCGGTGAATGGCGAATGCCGATCGAGTGGCCGCGGCCGCGGATCGTCGACCCAGGGCCGGCACCGGCCACGTCCGCCGCCGTGCCTGCAGACGCGGTCGTGCTCTTCGACGGCAAGAGCCTCGACTCCTGGGTGGGCGGGGAGAAGTGGCCTTTGGCCGATGGCATCGCCACGGTCGGCAAGGGGGCCATCCAGACCAAAGAGGGCTTCGGCGACTGCCACCTGCACGTCGAGTTTCGACTGCCTTCACCCGCCACGGGCAAGGGGCAGGGACGCGGCAACTCGGGCGTGTTCCTGATGGGACAGTACGAGATCCAGGTGCTCGATTCATTCGAAGACGGCACCGACGGCCCCCTCACCTACCCCGACGGCCAGTGCGGCGCACTCTACAAGCAGCAGCCGCCGGCGGTAAACGCCTGCCGCAAGCCGGGCGAGTGGCAGACCTACGACATCCTGTTCACACGGCCGCGGTTCAATGCCGACGGCTCGCTTGCGAAGCCCGGTCGGGTGAGCGTGCTCCATAACGGCGTGGCGATCCATTCCGACACCGTCATCAAGGGCCCCACGGCGTGGCACGAACCGCCCGTCTACAAGGCCCACGCCGACGCCCTGCCGATCACGCTTCAGGACCATGGCAATCCAGTGCAGTTCCGCTCGATCTGGATACGACCATTCGAGCCCGTCGTCGCACGAGAAAAGCGCGACTGAGATCCCGCGAACCGCCATCCCCCGGCTCACGCAGGGGGCTTGGATGCGGAATGCGATCCGATAGAAGCCCGGAGCGTAAGCGATGGGGTCGCGTCCACCACATGCAGTCGTGTTTCGCGTGCGGCCCGGCGAGCGTCAGTCGTTCAGGCTCTCCCTGATAGCCTTGAGTTCCTCCGTCGCGTCACGATCCACCCAGTCGAGCCGGCCGGCCTGACGATACCAGTAGCGGCTGTTGGCAAGATCTCCCTCGATCTTGTGCAACACCGCGTGGATCCACTGGGCTGTGGCGTCTGACTCGTACCGCTGCGCGATCTCGTGGGCCTCGTCCCACTGGTCATCGAGTGCCAGATCGATCGCACGCACGAGATCGTCGTTCACGGCAGGTCGCTCCTACCGCACGACCGCCAGCCGCAGGTCAGCCGGCACGGTGATCCCGGAAAGGATCTCCGCGGGCACCGACGTGCCGGGAACGATCTCCTGGCGGATGATCGTCTCGCCCGGAACGAGATCGAAGGACCGCTCGATGCAGTGGCTGCCGGCATCGTGCCGACGCCATCCAGCCACCACCCAGCCATCCTTCCGTGCGACCAGTTGCTTCATCGACAGCGGGCCGGCCGAGGCCAGTTCCCCCTGCAGCGGCAGATCGGGGATGTCGATCACCTGCTTCCAGAGCTTGTCGAATCGCTTTTGGAGAATTCGTCGAAGCGACGTCTCCGCCATCGAGAGCTTCTCGCCGCCGCCTGGCTTGAATCCGGGCGGGTAGATCTGCACGTCACCCTCACGGATGAGATGCAATCCCTGCGACGAGGTCGCGATCGCGTAGGTGGCCCAGATATCCATTCCCGGGAAACTGCGGTCACCCGACACGAACTTGTCGCCCCGCACCATCAGCTTCACGCGGCCGTCATCGACCGCCACGGTGACAGGCCGGTGCTTCGCGAACGTGACCGCCCAGGGCTTCTGGTCAGGATCGCTCCCGAGCGAATCCGGCATCTTGGCTTTGCCTTCACGGGCCATGCGATCCACGTCGGCCTGCGTGATCACACGGCCGCCCAGCTTTTCCTCGAGCATGTTGTTGATCGCCGATTCATGCAGGCGGGCGGAGATCAGATTGCCGGCGGCGGAGGCCGGTGGCAGGCTCGCCGCCGCGAGTTGGCGGGCGGTGGCCTTGCGGGCGGTGATGGCCAGCGTCGTGTCGGTCGTGTTCATGTGGAGCATTTCGGGATAGAGTCCCTGCTTCTCCAGCGGACCACGGACCTTCTCCTGAAACTGATCGCGGAACTGCGCGAGGGCCGGCTCCGTCTGCTCCTGGAACTGCTTCCTGAGCCGATCGCGGGCCCGGCCCTCGGCGATGGCCTCGGCCTGCGGCATGGTCTCGGCCATCTTACGGCTGGCGATCTTCTGGATCAGCCGCTTCCCGAACCGCGAGTTGATTGCCATGCCGGTAACGGTCGTATCAGTCGAGGCAGACGCCTGCACGGGAGACGCCGAGGCCGTGGACTCGTCGAGAAAGAACCGCCGCCGGGCGCCGAGGCTGGTCACGCCGCGGCTGTTGACGGTCACGGGCCCCTGCGAGCCGCGGGTGTTGGCGACGTTGGTGGCGGCAAACACGAGATCGAATGCGGCACGATCGGACGACGGCACAAAATCGAGCCGCACGTTGCCACGGGTGTGACCGGTCCCGCGCACCCTGGTGCCCAGCACGACCTCGTCGACCGGCATCACCTGATCGACGGGACGATTCACAGCCTGGGCGAGCAGGCTCTCGTGCACTTCAAGGAGGATGTTCGGCCGGGCGTTGGCACCACGGACGGCGGCCACAACCTCGGGGGCCTGGCCTGCCTCCGCGAGCCGCTCGAGAATCGGCGGCACCGGCGCGAGGCTTTCGGCCGAGCCCGTCGCGGAGGCCGACAACAACGATGACGCCAGCGAACCGAGCCGCTGGCTCATGCGATTGGCGCCGTTGCCGCGAGCGGCGTCGGCCACTTCGGCATACCGGGTCACGGCCTTTCTCACCTGCACGAACTCGGGCATATCGAGGCCAGTCTCAGTGGCGTTCAGAAGTTGTTCCAGCCGCCGCAGCGTGGCAGGGTCGGCGGCCACGCCGGAGCCGGCCTGCGTCTGGAGGGCCGGCCAGTCGAGGTAGGTCCGCCAGGCCTCTCCGCTCTTGCTGCGGCTGAGGAGCGTGTCGAGCGGCACAAGGGCCTGACGCAGCCCCGCGGCCGCCGATCCCAGGGCGGCATCGCCTGCCGGACGGAAGGTCTCCGTTGCCTGCAGTGCCTCGTTGGCCAGTTTCTCAAACCGCTGCGACGGCAGCTGGGCGGCGAGCGGGGTGGCACAAGCCGCGACGAGCAGCCCGCCGGCAACGGCGTATCGGGTCAGCGACGCGAGGACTGAGATGCTGGGATCCATGGGCCAAAGCCTGTCGTTGAGGGGCTGGGAAAACGAGCCGGGAGTGTAGTCTGTTGCCAGATTCCCCTCCACAGCGGCCTCGAACCACGGAATCCCCCCTGCTGTTTCGGGGAAAAAGCGGGTTTTTTACCGTCGGCCGCAACCAGCGAAGGCCACGGCACTTGAAGCACATTGCCCTGGCCGCAAGTCGAGCAAAGTCATCGCTGCCAGCCCATCCCGCGCGACCGCCAAGGGTTGCCAGGCGTCCGCCCCGGCCATTCAATCGCGTTTCGCGCCAATTGGCTTGGCGGCGGACTAAACGCCCGACTGAAACCCACGGAAAGGGATTCCACATGACCATCCATGCGACCACCCATGCCACCACGTCCAAAAAAAGCCCGGAGCGGAAGCGACGGCGTCGTTTTGGCGTCTTGCTGTCCGTGAAGGCCATCGTGATGGCCATCGGCCCGCTGGTCATCACGACCGCCGCTCAGGCCGCGCCCACGGCCACGCTCGTTGCCACCCCCGCTTCTCCCGCATTCGCTCACGATGCGGCTGCTGGAGCGGTGCAGCGGCTCGACGACTACAGCGCAGCCACGGCGGCTGCCCGGCAATCGCAGTCGATGCTCCTTGTGTCGCTGGAGCCGACCGGCGGCAATCCCGCCGACACCGCTGGCCAGCATCTCGAACGCGCCGACGTGCAGCAGCGATTTGGCGCCAGCGGCACGCCCTGGGTGTTCTGTCGCATCGGCATGCAGGACGCCGGGGCCGGCCTCGTGGGAGATCCCGGCCTCGTTGAGATGCGACGCGGACCGGGCCTCTTCGTGGTCGACTACGCCCACGGAGAATTCACCGGCAGGATCGTCTCCATCCTGCCACGGACGCCCGGCAAGTATTACCGGTTCAGCCCGTCCCACATTGATGAACTCGCCTCGTTGCCGACCGGCACACTCACCCAGCGATCGCTCATCCTTGCCGTCCGACTGCATCCGGAAAACCCTCAGAGCACACAGGGGACGTGCGATCCGCAGCTCTGCCGGGAAGCCGCCGCCCACTCGGGCCATCAGGCCAGCATCCGCAGGCAGGGCCATCACAACTGGCAGACGCGTTCCCAGCGGATCGCTGGCGGAGGCGGCGGTGCCTCGGAGGTCTGCGCCGAGAGCTGGGAGAATCAGGACCTGCTCGATTCGTGCGTCGATTGCGTGGCCAGTTGGCGTCAATCGTCGGGCCATTGGAACGCCGTTCGCAGCCCTCAGGCGGCATACGGCTACGACATCCGCCGCGGCTCCAACGGCATCTGGTACGCGACAGGCATCTTCCTGAAGTAGGGAAAGCCCTTTCCGCTCACATCATCGCCCGTTCGGTTGCCGGGAGGACGAAGATCTTGCCGTCGCCCATGCGGCCGGTGCGAGCCACCTCCACGATCCGGTCGATCACCTCGTCGACACGGGCATCGTCGACCCACAGTTGGATCTCCACCTTCGGCAGGAAAGCCAGGGCGTAGTCGCTCTCGCCATACTGGTCGAGGTAGCTCTTCTGCCTGCCGAAGCCCTTCACCTCGCGAACCGTGCAGGCCTCCAGCGGCGCGAACTTGAGCGCCTCGAGCACCCGCTCGGCGAGGAACGGCTTCACGATGGCGATGACTTCTTTCATGGTTGGTCAGGAAGCCGGATTTGGATTCGCTGGGGCACCCAAACTCCAGATGCTGAGGAGCCGGTCGGAGGCACGCGCAGGAGCCGGTGAATTCTGCGACTCACGAGAGATTCACCATCGTCCAAGAGCATCCTGTAGCAGAATCCGCCGGCGACGAGCATGCCGCAGCCGGCGAACCAAAACGGGCAGATTCAGTACCTGCAATCGTGAAGTCAGCTGAAGAAGCTCTCGCCGAATATGTTCAGGGGCGGGCAGGTGGTGACAGTGATGTCGCCCTTCACCTTCGTCTGGCAGGCGAGCCGCATGGTGCTCTCGTTGCCGATGTAGGCCAGCGAAACCGCCATGCGGGCCGCTTCGAGGATGCCCCGGGGGCTGGTGTTTTCCATCCCCTTGGTGATCAGCACCCGGCAGGTGCCACATGATCCAAAACCGTGACAGTTGGCGACCGTGTGGATTCCCGGGTAGAGGGCGACGCCCGCGGCGAGGGCCTCCTTGCGGAGATTGGCCCCCTCGGGGACCTGGATTTCCTTTTTTTCGTTCGCGAAGGTAATCGTCGGCATCAGAATTCTCTCGCTTGTGTGGGGTCGTTTGACCGATACTGTAGCCAGCGCGGCGAAGTCCTTCCAGCAGACCGGAACGGGGCCATGGCGGAACTCTCAAAATACCAGCAATCGGTCGTCAAGAATTACTACGACAACCTGGATACGGCCCTGCTCCAGCGGCTGGGCGAGCAGGTGACCGACCTCTACTTGGCGGAGGGGAAGAAGCGGGCCAAACTCTGGGAAACTATTGAGAAGTCACTCGCCAAGTTGGGGGTGCCCAAGAGCCGGATCGCGACGATTGTGAAGTCGGACGACGCCCGCCAACTTGCCACGATCCTGCAGGAACTGCTGGCGAAGGATTGACCGCTCGGCTGTCGTGCCGCATCCTGTGGGGCTTCCACTCTCCCGGGAACCACGCGATGAGCACGACCGAGCCAGCCGCAGACCGCACCGCCCTGCTTGAGTCCCTGCGCTGGAAGAAGTTTCCGGTGCTCGACGACGGGTTCGTCGCGCTGGTCGACTGCATGGGCGACGATGGCTCGGTCGTGCAGGCCGCCCGGGTCAGCTACGGCGAAGGCACCCGCAAGGTCAGCGACGACCGCCAGCTGATTCGCTATCTCCTGCGTCACGCCCACACCACGCCCTTTGAGATGGCGGAGTTGAAGTTCGTGGTGCGCGTGCCGATGGACTGCTGGCGACAGTGGATCCGACACCGCACGGCCAGCGTCAACGAATACTCGACGCGGTATTCGCTGGCGATCGATTCGATGCAGTCCACGCACGACGACGAGTGGCGGAGCCAGGCCGCGAACAACCGCCAGGGTTCGGCCGGCCTGCTGTCGCGGTCGGCGGGCCACAGCCTCACGCAGTCGGAGCAGGAGCTGCAGAGCCTCGCTCGACGGGTCTACGAGGAACGGCTGGCGGCGGGCATCGCCAGAGAACAAGCGAGGAAGGATCTGCCGCTCTCCACCTACACCGAAGCCTATTGGAAGATCGACCTCCACAACCTCCTGCACTTTCTGGCGCTACGAATGGACTCCCACGCCCAGTTGGAGATCCGTCGCTACGCCGAGACCATCGGCCAGCAGATCGTGCAGCCGCTTTTTCCACTCGTGTGGGAGGCGTTCGTCGACTACCGGCTGGAGGCGATGCGGCTCACGAAGCTCGACCGCGAAGTGATCCAGCGGCTCGCCGCCCGGTCGGGAAAGCATGGCCTGCCGGCGGGCCACGCCGACTTCCTGGCGGCGCAGGACCCCGCGTGGACCGCGCTTGAGCGGTGCCGCGAACGGGACGAGTGCTTGGCCAAACTCGTGACCCTTGGTCTGGTGCGGCCCGCTGAATCGACCTGATCTACCCTCGACCTTTCATTGCCCTTTCCCCTTGTCCTCTTCCAGTTGCCTCTTGATCTCCACGGGAGTCTGAACAGCATGCCATCCGCTGCCGACGAAGTGCTCGAACTCAACCGCCGCCTGCTGACGGCTGTCGCCTCGGGCGACTGGAAGACCTACTGCCAACTGGTGGCCGAAGATATCACCTGCTTCGAGCCCGAGGCGCGCGGCCACCTGGTGGAGGGTCTGCCCTTTCACGAGTTCTATTTCAAGCTGCCCGCGCCGGCCACCGACGGCAAGTCGCCGCCGCCCGCGAAGCCCGTGACGACGACGATGACCACGCCAACGGTGAAGCTGCTTGCCGCCGACGTGGCACTCGTCGCCTACGTTCGCCTCACGCAGACGCTCGACGAGGCCGGCAAGCCGGTGACACGCTGTTCCGAGGAGACGCGGCTCTGGCAGAAGCAGGCCGGCCATTGGAAGCACGTCCACTTCCACCGCAGTCTGCCGTCTTAAGGAAAAACATGGCATCGTGCCAATTTTTCCTGGCAAACGCAGTTTGCTGGTACTGCGCGTCGCATCCATGCGACGCAACTGGTCGGTAGCGTGTATGGTCGGCGGTTCGAGGCTGCCCATCACGGATGATTCCGATCGCATACAAGCCCTGAGCGCAAGCGACGGGATCTACCGGATCACGATCCCCCGGCTCGCGCCGGGGGCTTTTATGTGCCCTTCACGCCCGAAGCGCCCGTGACGCGACTTTCCAGATACAAGCCCTGAGCGCAAGCGACGGGATCTCTCGGATCACGATCCCCCGGCTCGCGCCGGGGGCTTGTATACGCCATAAAACGCCCGAAGCGCACGTGACGCGACTTTCCAGATACAAGCCCTGAGCGCAAGCGACGGGATCTCTTCCTCACGACCGCAGCACGACTTCGACTTCTTCGCCGGCCTCGTACCGCCGGCCGCCGGCGGGCAGCGCGAGCAGGCCGGCCGCACCGGCGAGGCCCAGCAGATCCGATGAGCCCGACCACGGCAGCGGCGTCGCGGCCAGCCCGCTGTCTGAAGTCGTGAGCCGACAGGGCAGATAGACCGGCCGGTCGGCCGCGGCCTTGGCCGGGGCAGTGAGCCGGGCCACGTGGCGTGGAAGATGCCAGGCCTCGCGAGGCTCTCCCGCGAGGATCGCGATCGCCGGCCTTGCGAAAAGCTCGAAGCAGACGAGGCTGCTCGCCGGGTTGCCCGGCAGGCCGAAAACGATCGTCGACGCAGCACCCTCGCGTCGGAGAATCCCGAACCAGACCGGCTTGCCCGGCTTGAGCCGCACCTTGTGAAAGATCTTTTCCACGCCACACTGCCGGAAGATCTCCGGCACGAGGTCGAGGTCGCCCGCCGACACGCCGCCCGATAGCACGAGCACGTCGGCAGCCAACCCTTGAGCGACCGCCGCCCGGATCGCCTCCGGCCGGTCGCCCGCGATGCCAAGCGGAATCGGCTCGGCCCCGAGCAGGTGCACCGCGGCGGCGATCATCGGGCCGTTGGAATTGCGGGTCTGTCCGAACGCCGGCGTCGCGGCGGGCGGCACGAGTTCGCTTCCCGTGGAGACGATCGCCACGCGGACCCGCGGCGGGACCAGCACGTGCGTGGCCCCGGCCTCCGCCGCCAGCCCGATCTCGGCGCTGCCGAGCGTCATGCCGGCGGAGAGCACCTCCTGTCCACGACGAAACGCGGCGCCCTGTCTGGCGATGTGCTGCCCGAGGCGAAACCGCTCGTCACGCAACCGCACCCTGCCACCCGCATGCACGTTTGCGGTGCCGTCCACGGCCGATTCAACAGGCACGACCGCATCGGCCCCCGCCGGAATCGGTGCGCCGGTCATGATCCGGCCGCACGCCCCGCGGCCAATCGCGAGCGATGTGACATCGCCGGCGGCGAGGTCGACCGCCACGTCGAGTTCGACGACCTCCGGCGCACCTGCTGAAAAATCCTCGCCCCGCACGGCGAAGCCATCCATCATCGCCCGATCCCAGGGGGGCGAATCGACGTCCGACACGATCCCCGCGGCGAGCACACGGCCGCAGGCTTCGAGCAGGGGCATCCGGCGTGGCGGCAGCGGTATGGCGGCCCGCTCGATGAGGGACAGCGCCTCCGAAAGATCGATCATGCCGACACCACGCGGCTGCCCAGAAATCCGCGCAGCAGATCGTAGCCCGCCGGAGTGAGGAAGCTTTCCGGGTGAAACTGCACGCCGTAGATGGGCAGCGTGCGGTGGCGGATCGCCATGATCTCGCGGCTGCCGTCGGCCGCGGTCGACCAGGCATCCACCTCGAAGTCACGGGGAAGCGTAGGCGGATCGATGACGAGGCTGTGGTAACGGGTCGCCTCGATCGGACTCGGCAACCCGGCGAAGAGTCCGTGCCCCGAGTGCTCGATCTGATCAACTTTGCCGTGCATCGGCCGCTGGGCACGCACGATCGTGCCGCCAAACACCTGTCCGATCGACTGATGGCCGAGGCAGACACCGAGGATCGGCATCCGTCCGGCGAAGCGGCGAACAACCTCGCAGGAGATGCCTGCCTCGTCGGGCGTGCAGGGGCCAGGGGAGATCACGATGTGGCTGGGTGCCTTGGCGGCGATCTGGCCACCGGTGATCTCGTCGTTGCGATGGACCTCGACGGGAATCTCGGGGGCAACCTCCCCCAGACGCTGGACGAGGTTCCACGTGAACGAATCGTAGTTATCGATGAGGAGGATCATGGGAGGCAGAAAATAGGGACGGGAGCGATTTTTAAATCTCCACCGCTGATCGTACTCGCGCGAAACAAATCGGAAAAATCGCTCCCGTCCCCTATTTTTTTGGAGAGAGTGGGTTCAGTCGAGGAGCGTGGCTGGACCGCCTTCGCGTTCGATGAGCGGCATCACGTGGGGCTTGTAGATCGTGTTGTAGGCCTCGGCCAGACGATGCTGTTCGAGTGCCTCCTGCGAGGCCCAGTGCTCCACGAGTACGAAACGGCGCGGCTCGGCGTTCGAGTGATAGGCATCGAACCGCAGGCAGCCGGGCTCCGTGCGGCTCTTCCGCATCGCCTGGGCGAGATAGTCGCGGATCGTCGGCACGTCGGCCGCGTCCTTGGCCATGAGGAGCACGTTGAGGCAGATCATGGGGGTTTCATTCCGGGGAGAAGGTGGTGTCTGCCACTACTCTACCAGCAGCGTCGGGCCGCGGGCCAATGGCGGCGTCATCATCGCAGTCCGCCGTGCCAGAACGCGGAGGTAGGGTGGCACGAAGGCAGCACGGTGGGCAAACGAGCCGGGAACGGCCGCCGGAAGCGTGTGGTCGGGCTCGCAGACATCCTCGATCGTGAAGCCCGCGGCGCAGATCCCGCCGAGGAGCGAAGTGAGCGAGTGGATGAATTCCTGAGTCCCAGTCTCACGCAGCCGCGATGGTGGCTCCGGCGGCAGAGGCTCGCCACTGGTCTGCGGATGACTCAGTGCGTAGCGTCCCCCAGCCGTCAGCTCAGCCGAGGCCTGCAGGCTCGCCGGCGTCTTGTGCTGGCTGACGTAGCGTCCGCCCGTCTTCGTGATACGGGCCACTTCAGCAAACACGCGGCGCACGTCGGGCACGTAGCAGGTGCTTACCGGATGGATCACGAGGTCGTAGCGGGCGGCGGCCAGCATCGAGAGATCGTCCATCGAACCCTGAAGGATCTCCATGTCGATCCGCCGCTCGCGGGCCACCTGCCGGTCGAGTTCGAGCATGGCCGACGAGAGATCGATGACGGTGACCCGCGCACCCGCCGCAGCATAGAGCGGCCCATGCTTGCCGCCACCCGCGGCCAGGCAGAGCACCTCCAGTCCGTCGAGCCGGTCGGGCAGCCAACTGCGGCCCGTCGGCCCGCCGCCACCCAGCCACGTGCGCGGATCGGCAAACGCCGCATCCACGGCCGGCCGTGCGAGCGGCGCCAGGCCGGCAGCGAGCCGGTCCCACGCGCGGGCGTTGTTGGCCAGCACGGCATCGCGACGGCGCTCGTCGTCCTGCGGCATCACGACGCCGGCCGCAGCAGCCCCCGCCGATGCATGACCTCCAGCGGCGGTCCCGGCTTCCACGCCTTCTTTTTCGGATCGTAGACGGCCGGCACGAGCGTCGGTTTTCCAGTCGTCGGATGAGGCAGAGCGGCAGCGGTCATGCGACGGGTGAACACCTCACCTGTCTCCGTGCAGACATAGCGGATTTCTCCGATCGACTCCTCGGCGACTGCGGGAGCCCGCGCCGGGAGCACCGCCGGGACGAGCAGCCAGGATGCCGCACCGAAGGCGACGATCGCTGTCCAGAAACGCGCATCCTTGAGCATGGTTTCCTCAGGTTATTCCTACCAGAATCAGTTTCGGTCGTAGAGAGAGTCGCACTGGGCGTCATCGTTGGGATTGCCGTCGCAGACGATGCCGATGCCGTAGAACTCCATTGGCTCGAACTGCGCCGGATTGGTCCAAGGGCCCGCCCGGAATTTTCGCGTGTAGGTCTCCACGTGACCATCCAGAAAGGCGACGTTCGCCCGTTGACCGACGTGCCTGAAGTGAACGGACGGATCGGCGGTGCTCGGCAGCAGCAGTCCACCGAGATTCTCCCGCAGTGGGTACGGGGCGAGAAAGGAGACGATGGCGCTGTCGGCAAACGCGATCGTCCGCTTGGTTTCCCTGACCCGGCCCATCGTGTAAGTCAGGGTTGGCTTCTGCGTCACGGTGGGATAGTTGTCCCAGTCGTACTCGGTGCCGGCCCCCAGCGAGGCGTTGTAGTCGAACCCCGTGGCCATCTTTCCGAACCGCACGACGTCAACCGCTGCGATGCCGAAGTTCGGGCACTGGTAGGCGGCGACGTTGCCCTCCATGAACGGTGAGAGCGTGCCCCGCGAAAAATCGATCTTGCCCGACTCAACCGGCCGGCTCTCGTCGACCTCGGCGAACCAGTAGCGACTCTTCCCTGGGTAGGGATTCTGGTCGGGATCGGCGATCGTGCCGGCAATCCGGGTGGCGTCGTCAACCTTCAGCGGGAGAAGTTTCCCGCCGTTGGCGCTGACGTAGTTGTGCAGCGCGAGCCCCAACTGCCGGAGGTTGTTGCCGCAGGCCGTACTGCGGGCCATCTCGCGGGCCGACTGCACGGCCGGCAGAAGCAATCCCACGAGCATCGAGATGATGGAGACGACGACGAGCAGTTCGACCAGCGTGAAGCCGCGCCGGCGCGAGGCTCCGCCCAGACGTCCATTGTTTGCCTGCATGACAACCTCCCTGCGGTCTCCTGGCGCACGCTCGAACGCAACACGCCCCCTCGGGGCCATGGTGGTCGGCAGCACGCAGACAGACCGAGTCCTTGCAATCCAACGGCCTGCACACGCAGACCGTGCCCGTGTGACCGCCCTCGCAGTCGGCACGCGCTCCTCATGAATGCTGGTAGGTCTTCTGACTCCCAGGCTCAGCCGACTGCATGCCTTCTCGCGAGCCGCACGGTTTCACCGTTTCGGTCGCAATGGCCTGAAAACAGCCGGCCTCTTTTTCCCAATCCCGGATACCGGTCTGGGAAATTCGCCTGGATACAGCGGCGGGGCCGTCCCGGAATCGCACCGGAGTTCCCTGTTTGCCGGTCGTTCACAGATGCAAACGACCGGCCACCAGATTCGTTTGCGGAGTGTATCGGTGGTGCCATGCCTGTCAAGCTATGACGATCGGGCCACCATAACCGGCACAGATTCACAAGCACACCGAGCATGTGTGAACCCTTGCCGGCTGCGCAGACAAAACGACTGAATCTGTAGCGGTTCTAGGGCGCTGCGCGGCACAGCTTCTCAGCGCCGCACACACGGCATTCTTTGCCCACAACTCGCCACAAGTCCAGCAACGAAAAATACTTGGGTGATGCTCAAGCCGCTTTCCCCTGCCCGCCGATAGCCCCTCATGTCCCCCGGGGCAATCACTGTGCCCGTCGGGCAACCAGGGGGCGGCAGCAACCTGAAAATACTTCGAGTCACGGAATGGCTCGACAGGCCTGCCGCA
>JBILKZ010000261.1:0-3254 GCA_044376405.1 Pirellulales bacterium | reverse complement strand
CGCTTGTCGACGATGGCCAGGGGCACACCGAGATGACTGGCGTGACCGACTGCCCGTTTGATGCCACCGGCGTCGGCGCTCACCACCACCAGTTCGTCGTGCGGGAAATCCATCGACTGCAGGTGGTTGTTGAGCACCGGAGCTGCGTAGAGGTGATCCACGGGTACGTCGAAAAAGCCTTGGATCTGGGCGGCATGCAGGTCCATGGCGAGCACTCGGTCGGCGCCCGCTCGCGTGATCAGGTTGGCAACGAGTTTGGCGGTGATCGGCACCCGGCCGGCGTCCTTGCGGTCTTGGCGGGCGTAGCCGAAGTAGGGGATCACCGCCGTGAGCCGGTAGGAACTGGCCCGCTTGAAACTGTCGATCATCACGAGCAGTTCCATCAGGTTTTCGTTCACCGGCGGGCAGGTGGGCTGCACGATGAACACGTCGCGGCCGCGGACGTCCTCGTCGATCTTGCAGGAGATCTCACCGTCGGGGAATCGCCCCATCGAGATCTTGCCCATCGGCAGGTTCAGGTAACGGCAGATGTCCTGTGTGAGCGGCACATTGGCGGGGCCGCAGAAGATCTTCAGGTCGTTCATCGGTGCGTCCTGCGGGCGTGGGCGGTGGATGCTGGCGGGTGCACCGTCACTGTGACGGGGGAACGGCGGTTCTTCAAGCCGTGGCTGGTCTCGGTGCGGCCTGGCCTACGGAGGCAGAGAAACAGCCGACGGTCCTGATGCCGGACTGTACGGTATTCCCGGCAATACTTGCACAAGTGCCGTGTCCCGGCGTATCGTCAGTGGCTTCCATTCGTCCACGGTAGCGGGGACGAGTGCCCGCGATGCGGTCCATGCCCGCGACGCCTTCTCTGGAGGTTCCGCCTTGAAGATCGCCTTCGCATGCCCGAACTGTGCGAAGCCGCTCGTGGCGGATTCGGCGCTGGCGGGGCGGACCGGCCGCTGCCGCCACTGCGGACAGCGCACGGTCGTGCCGAACGGCCAGCCCGCGCCCGGTGCGCCGGCGCAGAGCGGTTTAGGGAATCCACCGGTGGCCGCCGGTTGGCAGACCGCGGTGGCCAGCCAGTTGCCGACCGGCCCCGCGGGGTCATCCGCGGCGACCTCGCGTGCCGCCGCCAAGCCGACAGCGGACACGCCCGCGGGCTACAGCCTCCGGCCCGTCACGCCCGTCAACACGCCGGCGCTCGCGGCGTCGGACTGGGACAACGCCGAACTCGGACCGGCCGTCGCCGCGCCCCCGAGCGTCTTCACGTCCCCGGCGAACGTTGCACCAAAACAATCGCGTGGCGTTCCAGCGCAGTCGCGCGGCGCGGCAGCGCAATCGCGCGGCGCTGCGCCGACCGCGGCCGCCGGCCCGACGTCGGCGAACATATTCACGCAGTTGACCGCCATGCTCGGGCCGTTGGCGAACGTCATCACGCCCGGGGCCACGCAGACGGTGTCGAGCGGGGGGGCAAGTGGGGCGACATCGATACTCGTCGCCTACCGGTTGTTCTTCGGTCTGCTGGGGCGGGTGACGACCTGGATCAGCGAGACCAGCTACACGGTGTCGTTCATCCTCATCATTCTGGCGGTGGCCAGCGGGATGATCGGCCGGCACTCTCTCGCCACCATGCTGTGCGGCGCGGTCGTGGCGCTCAACCTCGTCGGCCTCGCGGGAGACATCACCAGCCTCGTGACCCTGTCGTTCCGAAAGAGTCCCCTGCAGGGCGGGCTCTTCCTCGTCCCGCCGTTCACGCTCTACTACCTGTGGACCGACTGGTATCGCTACCGCGACACAGTCCTCCGGATGCGGATCCCGCTGGTGACGCTGGCGCTGGTCGTCGCGGCGTATGCCTACGTGCCATGGCTCCGCGGTGGCATCAAGGCGGAGGTTCCCGCCGTCGAGACCGTCGAAAAGGCTGTCGATAGCGTTGAAGCGGAGCTCGCCGGCCAGAAGGGCGTCCTCGACGAGGGACTGAAGAAGGCGCGGTCGTGGCTTCGCGAGGTGCCTTTGCCAGACTCATCGTCCCTGCCCGGTTCGCACGGCACCAACAAGCCAGCCCCTGGCCGGAAGCCGTAACGGCCAGACACCGGTCGGTGGTGCCGTGCACCGTCGTCACTCCCGAAGAAAGACACATTCATGCGTGCAGCGAACGACACCACCAGCCGCCGGGACGAACCACGCGCGTCCGATCATGGCGACGACATCGACCTCGAGTTGGCGACGGAAGACGCTGCCGACGCCGCGCCAGGCAGCAGGTTGGGAAGCCCACAGGAGGACGGGAACGGCATCGCGACACCGCAGTTGCGGTGGCGGCTCGCAGCCGTGGCAGGATTCTTGGCGGTCTTCCATCTGGCGTTCGCCCTCGTCAAGGTGACCGGGCCCGCGGCGGCTCTCACGGCCTCGTCCGATGCTCCGACATGGACGCTGCTGCTGCGGTCGGCGGTGGCGGGGCTCGCATGTGCGATCCTCCTGTCGCCGCTGCAGCTCGGCCGGCGGCATGTGCGGCTCGTGGAAGGCTGCCTGTTCGGCTTCGAGATGCTGGTCATGCTGGCCGCGCAGTACCTGTCGGTCGTCGACCTGATCGACCGTCGCGACCTGATCGACGCCGTCGCCGTTCAGAAAAACGGCGTGATCCGAACGATCGTGCTGATGATCTGCTGCGGCGTCTTCGTGCCGCGAGCCCCGGCGGCGACGGCGCGGATCGTGGTGACGATGGCGGCTGCTTTGATTCTCTGCCACGGGTTCGTGCTGCATCATGCCGACAAGGTCAACCTCGACATGGACGATGTGGCGAACCACCAGATCGTCATGGCCAACGCCCTGTTTCTCATCATGGGCGTGGCGCTCGCGACGCTCGCGGCCTGGGTGCTGCGCGGCCACGAGGGCGGCGCGGACGGTGATCGCGACTCCGGTCCGAGCGGACTCGGCCGCGTGGGCCCCTATCGCCTGCTGCGTTCGCTCGGCGATCGCGGGGTAGGCCACATCTATTTGGCGGAACACGACGAGCTCAAGCGGCCGTGTGCGATCAAGCTCGTGAGGCCGGGAGACCGCGTGGCGACGGCCCGGTTCGACCGGGAAGTGCAGGCGGCGGCCCGGCTGATGCACCCCAACACCGTCAGCGTCTTCGATTTCGGCCGCACGAGCGACGGCACGGCGTACTGCGCCATGGAGTTTCTGCCGGGGCTCTGCGTCGCCGACATCGTCGGCCGGTCCGGGCCGATGCCCGCGGGCCGCGCCGTCTTCCTGGGCCGTCAGATCTGCGGTGC
>JBILKZ010000132.1:0-10278 GCA_044376405.1 Pirellulales bacterium | reverse complement strand
TGCCCGACGCGCCTGCGAGGGTGGTGTTCACGCTCGGCGACAGGTCGTACGAGTGGGACGGCATCCTCTCCCGCCAAGAGGGGCGGGGGCTCGACGAGAAAACCCGCACGCTCCCTTGCCGCGTGCTCGTAACGAAGCCCGCTCACGTGAAGGCCATCGACCGCTACGGGGCGACGATGGCGACCCTGCCGCCGGAGGCGCCGCGGTCGCTGCTGCGGGGGATGTTTGTCGACGTGCTTGTGCAGGTCAACGTGCCGCAGCCGCTGGTCTCTGTGCCGCAGGAGGCGGTGCGGCCCTCGGGCGAGATGTTCGTGATGCGGGACGACAAACTGGTGATCATGCATCCGCGGCCGTTCCATGCAGGCGGCGGCCTGATCGCCTTCAAGGAGGCGGACAGCGGCCTGCTGCCGACCGATCGGGTCGTCACCAGCCAGCTCGCGAATCCACGGGAAGGCATGCAACTGGTGGAGGCCGCTCCATGAAATCGATCATCGCGTGGACGGTTCACAACACGCCTGCCATGAACGTGCTGGTCTTCGCCGTGATGATCATCGGCTGGATCAGCTTCTCGTCGATGCGCCGCGAGGCGTTTCCGGAGTTCGACCTTGAGATCGCGCTGGTCAGCGTGCCCTACCCCGGGGCCACGCCTGAGGAGGTCGAGGAGGGCATCTGCCAGAAGGTGGAGGAGGCCTGCCGCAGCGTGGTGGGCATCAAGAAGATCACGAGCATCGCCCGCGAGGGGCTGGGGTTTTGCGTCTTCGAGATGACCGATGGGGTCAAGGATCCGCAGCGGGTGGTGGGGGAGATCCGCTCCGAGGTCGAGCGAATTCCAAGCATGCCCGAACTGGCCGAGGATCCCAAGGTGGAGCAGGTGACGCTTCGTGAGCCGGCCATCAAGGTGGGCGTCGTGGCCCCGGCTTCGACCGGCAGCGATGAGCGGTCAGAACTCCAACTCCGCGAAGTTGCCGAGCGGGTGCGTGATGACCTGCTTGCGCTGCCGACGGTCTCGGCGGCCAACATCGGCGGCGCCAAGGACTATGAGATCACGATCGAGATTTCCGAAGACACGCTCCGCAAGCACGGTCTGTCACTCAAGGCGGTCGCCGACATCGTGCGGAAGGAAAATCTGGAGCTGCCAGGCGGCACGATCCGCAGCGAGGGGGGCGAGATCCTACTCCGCGGCAAGAATAAGCAGTATCTCGGCGAGGACATCGCCAAACTGCCGCTCGTGACGCGGCCAGACGGCCTCGTGCTCACCGTCGGCGATCTGGGAACGGTGCGGGACGGCTTTGTCGACGTCGCCGGGCGGGACCGGATCAACGGTCGCCCCGGCTTGATGGTCTCCATCGACCGCAGTTCGGGTGAGGATCTGTTGGCGATGGTGGCGGCGGTGAAGAAGTATGTCGCCGAGGCGCAGCTGCCCCCGGGCTATGAACTGGTCACCTGGGCAGACGCCTCCGTCGATGTCCGCGAGCGGCTCGACATGCTGCTCTCCAACGGCACGCAGGGTCTGGCGATCGTGTTCGTGCTGCTGGCGCTCTTCTTCGATCTGAAGATCGGGTTCTGGGTGGCGATGGGCGTGCCCGTGTCGATGCTCGGCACCGGGGCGCTCATGTTCGCCGGTGACCAGACGCTCAACATGCTCTCGATGTTCGCCTTCCTGATGGCCGTGGGCATCGACGTCGACGACGCGATCGTGGTCAGCGACAACGTCGAACGCCACCGCAAGATGGGGAAGGGGCGTGTGCAGGCGGCAATCGATGGCACGGCGGAGGTGCTGCCGTCGGTCGTGTCGGGGGTGATGACGACCGTGATCACGTTCATGCCGCTCTTGTTCGTCTCTGGCGTGATGGGCAAGTTCATCGCGGTGATGCCGTTCGCCTTCATTGCCACGCTGCTGGTCTCGCTCTCCGAGGCGCTCTTCGTGCTGCCAGGGCATCTGGCCCACGAAGACAGCGCCGTGCTGCGGTTTTTCCAGTTCCTGTTTTCCCCGCTGCAACCGCTCCTGCCCGCCCTGCAGTTCCTGCAGCGGAGCTGCGACAACGGCCTCAAGTGGTTCGTGAAGCGTTGCTACGCTCCCGCGCTCGAGGCGGCTATCGAAAACAGGTACGCCGTGCTCGCCGGCGCCGCTGCAATCCTGATCCTCGCGGTCGGGCTCATTCGCAGTGGCGTGACCCCGTTCAAGATATTCCCGAAGATCGACGCCAAGCGGATCCAGGCGAGGCTGATCTTCCCGGACGGAACGCCTGCGAGCGTCACCGAGGAGGCGATCGCGCAGGTCGAGCGGGCCCTCGATGAAACCTCCTCGAGGCTGTCTGCAGGCGGCCGGCCGCTCGTGACGTTCGTGCACAGTTCCGTGGGCTCCGCCGATGTACGGGGCAAGCCGAGCATTGAGTCGAAGCTCGGCGGCAGCCATATCGGCTCGGTGAGCGTGGAACTCGAGGATGCGATCAACCGCACCGTGAACAGCGAACAGTTTCTCTCCGAGTGGCGGAAGGCCTCGGGATCAGTGCCCGGTGCCGACAGCGTCATCTTCACCTCGGAGAACATCGGCCCTGCAGGCAAGGCGATCGAGTTCAAGCTGCTGGCCCCGTCCGATAAAGAGTCGGTGCGGCAGTTGGAGGCGGCGGTCGAGCGGGTGAAGGGCTGGCTGGCCGAGTATCCGGGCGTCATCGACGTCGATGACGATTCCCGGCCGGGCAAGTGGGAGTATCAGATAAAGGTGAAGCCGCAGGCCGAGGCGATGGGAGTGTCGCTCTCCGACGTGGCCTCGACGATCCGGGCGAGCTTCTACGGCGAGGAGGTGATGCGGCTGCAGCGGGGCCGGCACGAGGTGAAGCTGATGGTGGCCTACCCACGCGAAGAGCGGCGGAGCTTCGCAGCACTCGACGACGTGCGGGTGAAGGGGCCCGATGGCATCGCCCGTCCGCTCGGTGAACTGGCCGACACAAAGGTGGCCCGCGGTTACTCGGAAATCAACCGCCTCGGGCAGAAGCGGTCGATCACGGTGACAGCCGACTTCGATTCCGATTCCTCGCTCACCTCCGGGCAGGTCACGGAGGAGCTGGAACGGCGGCTCACGCCGGTGCTCAAGGACGAGTTTCCTGCGGTTCGCGTCCGCTGGGAAGGGGAGCAGGAGCAGACCAACGAATCGCTCCGCAGCCTCGGCTTGGGCTTCATCGTGTCGGTGTTCACGATGTTCGTGCTGCTCACGATCGAATTCCGCTCCTACCTGCAGCCGCTGCTGATCCTCACGGCGATCCCGTTCGGCGCTGCCGGTGCCGTCTTCGGCCACGCCATGCTCGGCATGCCGCTGTCACTCTTCACGATGTTCGGCGTGGTTGCCCTCTCGGGCATCGTGGTGAACGACTCGATCGTGCTGATCGATTTCATCAATGCGAGGGTCCGCGAGGGACGGCCGCTTCACCTGGCAATCCGCGAGGCTGGCTGCGTGCGGTTCCGGCCGGTGTTTCTCACGAGCATCACGACGGTGGGCGGTCTCTTGCCACTGCTCTTCGACAAGAGCTTTCAGGCACAGTTCCTGATTCCGATGGCGGCGGCGATGACGTTCGGCGAGATGGTGACGACCGTGCTGATCCTGATCATGATTCCGGTGGCCTATTCGTTCATCGGTGGCACGGTCGATTCGCACGGCGACGAGGAGGCGGAGAGCGACGGGGCGAGTTCAGCGGGTGATCAGGACGAGGGCGACGATGACTGGCTGCCGGAGAATCTCCGCGAGCACCGCCCGCGGCCGGAGTCACTCAGCGCGTAGCTGACCCCATCGCTGGCGCTCCGGGCTTGAATGGGACGGCGTGGCGTGACCGTTCCATATAAGCCCCCGGCGCGAGCCGGGGGATGGGCATCACGGTCGGCGTCGATCGTATGCGTGATCCCATCGCTGGCGCTCCAGGCTTGTATCGGACGTTATGCGGCCACGCATGGCCCTGCACATGCTATTTATTGAACAGGAAGTGACAGATGTCGCCGTCGCGCATCACGTATTCCTTCCCCTCCACGCGGAGCTTGCCCGCGGCGCGGATGTCCTTCTCCGTCTTGTAGGTCTCGAGGTCCGCGAGGGAATAGATTTCCGCGCGAATGAAGCCCTTCTCGAAGTCGGTGTGGATCACGCCAGCGGCCTGCGGGGCGGTGGCCCCGATCGCCACGGTCCATGCGCGGACCTCTTTCTCGCCGGCCGTGAAGTAGCTCTGCAGGCCGAGCGTCTTGTAGGCGGCCCGGGCCAGCATCGCGAGCGACGGCTCCGTGAGCCCTGCGCCGGCGAGCATCTCGCCCCGGTCGGCCTCGTCGAGCTCGGCGATCTCGGCCTCGAGCTTGGCACAGACCGGCACGACCTCCGCACCTGCCTTCGCCGCCGCTTCGCGGACCTTCTGCACGAGCGGGCCCTTGCCATCGAGGTCGGTCTCGTCGACGTTGGCCACGTAGAGGATCGGCTTGGCCGTGAGCAGCCCGAATTCCTTCACGGCCACCTTCTCGGCATCGTCGAGCGTGAGCGTGCGGAGCGGCTTCTCCGCCACCAGGTGGGCGAGGCACTTCTTCATCACCTCGACTTTGAGCTTGGCATCCTTGTCGGCTCCCTTGGCCGACCGTTCCAGCTTGGGCAGGCTGTTTTCCAGATGCTGGATGTCGGCGAGCATCAGCTCGATCTCGATCGTCTCCATGTCGGAGACAGGGTCGACCTTTCCGGCCACGTGGATCACGTCGGGATCCTCGAAGCAGCGAACCACCTGCAGGATGGCGTCGACCTCGCGGATGTGCGAGAGAAACTTGTTGCCGAGGCCCTGCCCCTCGCTGGCCCCCTTCACGATCCCGGCGATGTCGACCAACTTGAGAGCGGCGGGGATCACCTTCTGCGGTGGGATGTATTTCGTGATCTGCGTGAGGCGTCCATCGGGCACGCTTACCATCCCCTCGTTGGGCTCGATCGTGCAAAAGGGATAGTTCGCGCTCTGCGCAGCCTTCGACATGGTGAGCGCGTTGAAGAGGGTGCTCTTGCCGACGTTGGGGAGTCCGACGATGCCTGCTTCCATGACTGAGAATTCGTTCCGGGTTGTGGGGAAAGCCAGTATGATGAACGATCGACACCTTTCATCATAGATGCGGCGAAAATCAGGTGAGCGGCCAGCCTTTCCCCCAGGCGTTTTTCGACCAGCCGGCTGGTCGTATCGCCCGGCACCTCCTCGGAGCGTCGCTGGTGGTGCGGGCCGCCGACGGGCGGCTCACGCGGCACGTGGTCTTCGAGACGGAGGCCTATCTTGGCGCTCACGACCTCGCCTGCCACGGCTCCCGCGGCCTCACGAAGCGAAACGCCACGATGTTTGGCCCGGCCGGCCACTGGTATGTCTACCTCTGCTACGGGATGCACTGGATGCTGAATATCGTCACTGGCAAGGAGGGGGTTCCAGCGGCGGTGCTGATCCGCGGCGTGGGGGAGCACGTCGGGCCGGGGCGGCTCACGAAGGCCTTGGGGATCGACCGATCGTTCGACGGCCGGCCGGCAGCCCGCCGGGCGGGACTCTGGCTGGAGGCTGGCGAGATCGCCGTGCCGCGGCGGCTCATCGAGCGGACGCCGCGGATCGGGGTGGGTTACGCCGGGGAGTGGGCGGAGAAACCGCTGCGGTTCGTGGTCGATCCCGCGCGGCTCGCGTGCCACTTTGGGCAGTCCTAGCCACGCAGTTTGGTCACGCACCGCCGGGACGGCAGAAGTCTCCTTCGCGGGGACTTTCGCCGCGGGGCGTGTTGGCAGTGCAGACCTCGGGAGGGCGAAATTCCAACGCTCGTCGAGCTTCCGCCGATCCCGGCTCCCCACATGGCTGCTTCGCAGGATGCGAAGCGCAGCACCAGCAAACTGCGTTTGCCAAGAAAAAACAGCAGGATGCTGTGTTTTTCGTGAAGACAGCTCGTCGAGCTTCTGCCGATCCCGGCTCCCCACATGGCTGCTTCGCAGGATGCGAAGCGCAGCACCAGCAAACTGCGTTTGCCAAGAAAAAACAGCAGGATGCTGTGTTTTTCGTGAAGACAGCTCGTCGAGCTTCCGCCGATCCCGGCTCCCCGTCACGTAAAAAGTGGCCAGTACGGCTGGTGCTCTCGTACCGTTATCGGCCTAGAATAGGGTATGCGGAGTTCGAATTTCTTCGAGGAGCCGACGAACATGACGGCACGTGTGTTCCGATTGTTTCTGGCAGGAGCGATCATGATGATGAGCAGTGGATTGGCAGCGGGGGCTGAGGGTGAACTGGCGAAGGCGACCTTCGCCGGTGGCTGCTTCTGGTGCACCGAGGCGGTCTATGCCCAGATCAAGGGCGTGCACTCCGTGACGAGCGGCTATATCGGCGGAAAGAATCCGAATCCAACGTATCAGCAGGTCTGCACCGGGCAGACGGGCCATGCCGAGGCGGTGGAGATCGAATACGACCCGCAGCAGGTGCCATATGAAAAGCTGCTCGAGGTGTTTTTCAGCACGCACGATCCGACCACGAAGAACCGGCAGGGCGCCGACGTCGGCACGCAGTACCGCTCGGGCGTCTTCTACCACGACGACGCGCAGAAGAAGACCGCTGAAGAGGTGATCGCGAAGCTCGATGCGGCGAAGGTCTTTCCGGGCAGGATCGTCACGGAGGTCACGCCGGCCAGCACCTTCTATCCGGCAGAGAAGTATCACCAGGACTACTTTGCCAACAACCCGTTCCAGCCCTACTGCCAGGCGGTCGTGTCTCCCAAGGTCGAGAAGGTCCGCAAGGTCTTCAAAGACCTGCTGAAGTAGGGCCGGACGGTGGTAAAAGAGCTGCGTCCCCTTTTTTGCCTCATCGCGGCGTGCAGCCTGATGACGGTTGCGGCCCGGGCGCCGCGGGCCGAATCACCAGCACCCGTGCCGGTGATTCTCGACACCGACGTCTGCGAAGACTGCGACGACGTTGCGTCGTTGGCCATGCTCCATGCCCTCGAGTCGCGTGGACAGTGCCGGCTGCTGGCGGTCACGGTGTCGGCCAAACATCCGAAGGCGGCCCCGTTCGTCGACTGTGTCAACACGTTCTATGGCCGGCCCGACATTCCCATCGGTGTCGTCCGGCAGGGTGGCGTCGAGGGGAAGAGCGTCTATCTGAAGTTGGCCGACGAGAGGGACGATGGAACCCTCCGCTACCCCCACGATCTGCTCGATGGCACGGATGCCCCGGATGCGGTGACGGTGCTGCGGAAGACGCTCGCTGCCGCGGAGGATGGTTCCGTTGTGATCATCCAGGTGGGGTTCTCAACGAACCTCGCCCGGCTCTTGGACAGCCCGGCCGACGCCGCGAGTCCGCTGCCGGGTGTGGAACTCGTGGCGAAGAAGGTGCGGCTTCTCGAACTCATGGGCGGCGCGTTCCAGCCGATCGGCGGGAACGCTGACTACGCTGAATACAACATCGTCCGCGACCGGGCGGCGGCCGCGGCGGTCGCCGCCCGCTGGCCGACGGAGGCAGTCTGGAGCGGGTTTGAAATCGGTATCGCGGTGCCCTATCCAAGCCGCAGCATCCTCGAGGATTATTCCGATGTGCCACACCATCCTGTTGCCGAGGCATACCGAATCCACTCCCCGCCGCCGCAGGACCGGCCGAGTTGGGATCTCACGAGTGTGCTCGACGCCGTGCTCGGTGACCGCGGCTACTTCGACCGTTCGCAGCCCGGAAGGGTGACCGTGACCGATACGG
The DNA here is from genome assembly GCA_044376405.1 of Pirellulales bacterium. Lineage (GTDB taxonomy): Bacteria > Planctomycetota > Planctomycetia > Pirellulales > UBA1268 > CAMCQY01. The sequence goes on along the minus strand of JBILKZ010000132.1, from coordinate 2,572 downwards.
GAGCCACGCCATTCACCCCCGATGCTGCCGGGAAGCACCGCTACCTCATCCTTCGCGATGCCGCGGCGCGGGCTCGCGTGATCGAGGCCCTTGTGCAGCTCGCCAGTCAGCCATCTGCTCGTTCGGAATCCGACGAGGGTCAGCCACACGAAGGTCCACCCCGCGAACATCAACCACGCGAACATCAACCCTGAGGCCCGTTCCGCAGCTGTTCAGGCCGTCGTCTGGTCTTTCAGACGACCTGCACGGTGTTTGACAGCGTGCCGATGCCGCTGATGCCGATCGTGACCCGGTCGCCAGCCTGCAGCGTGAACGACTCGTCGGGCACGACCCCCGTGCCGGTGAGCAGCACCGCCCCTCGCGGAAACGACTGCGACCGCCAGAGATGGCCGATGAGGTCCTGGAATGAACGCTTGATCTTCTCGACGCCGGTTTCGCCACTGAAGACGTCGCTGCCGCCCCGCGCGATCGCCACGGAGATCGTCCAACGGCGGATCGCGGCTTCGTCGGTGGCCAGCACGATCCAGGGGCCGAGCGCGCATGACCGGTCGTAGACCTTGGCCTGCGGCAGATAGAGAAGATTGGCTCCCTCGATGTCACGCGAACTCATGTCGTTGCCGATCGTGCAGCCGACCAGGGTGCCGCGGGAGTTCATCACCAGCGCCAGTTCCGGCTCGGGCACGTTCCAACTCGAATCGCCCCGGATGCCGACGGTGTCGCCGGGGCCGACGGCCTTCTCGCCGAGCGACTTGAAGAAGATCTCCGGCCGCTCGGCCTCATAGACCCGGTCGTAGGCGGTGGCGCTGAAGTCGGATTCCTCCATCCTCGCCGTCTTGCTGCGGAGATACGTGACCCCTGCCGCCCAGACCTCCTGGCGTTCCACCGGGGGCAGCAGCGAAACCTCTGCGAGCGGTGTGCCCGATTCTGCCGCAGCGCGGGCGGCCCGTACCACCGCCACCGGGTCGGCCGCATCGAGCATGTCGGTGAGCGAGCCGACGCCGGTAGCGGTCAGGTCGACTACGCGGTCGCCGTCGATCACAGCGCCCACGCGGGCGTCGCGGGAACCGCGGGGCATGAACCGGCAGAGCCGTTCAGGCGACTGGCTGTCGTGCGGGACGCTCATGGATGACCACCTCGATGGAGATGCCGGTTGGCACTATGACGCAGACGCCGCCGCTGTCCGCGCCGGAGGGCACTATATTGACCGTCCTTCCAGATCCCGACCAGCCCGGGGAGCTACCGTCCCGTGAACGCACCACACCACTTCGATCCGTACGGCTCAGACGACCCGGCGCTCTACGACATCCAGACTACGGCCCCCGGGCCCGTCGGCGCCCTGCCGCTGACCGACGACCTGCTGCGAAACAGCCCCAGTGGCGATCTCTTCGGGTTGTCGCAGAACGTGGGCATGGGCTGGGCCGCGGCGGGGTCGGCCGATCCGCAGTTCCTCATTCTCAGCACGCAGGGAGGTGTCCGCGCGGCCGACGGCACGCCGGTGGCACTGGGCTACCACACCGGGCACTGGGAGATCGGGCTGCTCGTGGAAGCGGCCGCGGCCGAACTGCGGCGGCTCGGCAAGATCCCTTTCGCCGGGTTCTGTTCCGATCCCTGCGACGGCCGCACGCAGGGCACCACCGGCATGTTTGACAGCCTGCCCTATCGCAACGACGCTGCGCTCGTGCTCCGCCGACTCGCGCGGTCGCTGCCGCTGCGGGCCGGCGTGCTCGGCGTCGCCACCTGCGACAAGGGGCTGCCGGCGATGCTGATGGCCGTGGCTGGGCTCACCGACCTGCCCGGGGTGATCGTGCCCGGCGGCGTCACGCTGCCGCCGACGAGCGGCGAGGATGCGGGCCGCATCCAGACGATCGGCACGCGATACGCGCATGGCCTGATCACGCTGGAGGAGGCGGCCGACCTGGGCTGCCGGGCCTGCGCTTCGCCCGGTGGCGGCTGCCAGTTCCTTGGCACCGCGGCCACCGCGCAGGTGGTGGCCGAGGCCCTCGGACTCACGCTGCCGCACGCGGCGCTGGCCCCGAGCGGCCAGCCGGTGTGGCGTGACCTGGCGGTGCGCTCGGCGCGGGCGGTCGTCGGGCTCGCGACCGCGGGGATCGTCACCCGCGACATCCTCACGCCGGCGGCCATCCGCAACGCCATGACGGTGCACGCGGCCTTCGGCGGCTCGACGAACCTGCTCCTGCACGTGCCCGCGATCGCCCATGCCGCCGGCCTGCCGCAGCCTACGGTCGACGACTGGATCACCATCAACCGTCAAACGCCGCGGCTGGTGAGCGTGCTGCCCAACGGGCCAATCCATCATCCCACGGTGCGGGTGTTTCTCGCAGGCGGCGTGCCCGAGGTGATGCTCCACCTCGATCGGCTCGGCCTCCTCGACACCACCGCGCGAACAGTCTCGGGGGGCACGCTTGCCGAACAACTGGCATGGTGGGAGGGGAGCGAGCGGCGCCGCCGGTTTCGCGAATTGCTCAAGGCTGTCGACGGGGTCGATCCAGGCGATGTGATCATGCCGCCCGAGCAGGCAGCGGCCCGTGGACTCAAGGGCACGATGGCATTC
>JBILKZ010000260.1:0-3280 GCA_044376405.1 Pirellulales bacterium | reverse complement strand
GCGATCCCGATGCGGTGCGGGCCCGCCTCGGTTATGTGCCGTCGCAGCTTGCCGCGTGGCCTGGCGTGCGGGCCGATGAGTTCCTCGCACTCTTCGGCAGTGCGGCGGGGCTGACCGGCCACGGGCTGCAGGCGGCCGTGCACCGGGCCCTTGATCTGGCAGATCTGAAGGGCAGGGGGGGCACGCCGATCGACGGCCTGCCCGCCGGGCAGTCGAAGCTGCTCTTGATCGGGCGGGCGCTCGTCCATGCACCGGATGTGCTCGTGCTCGACGATCCGTTTGGCGGCCTCGACCCGCGGCAACGGCAGTCGGTCGAACGGCTGATCGGCGATCTGCAGATCGGAGGCCGCACCGTTGTGGCCGCGATCGACGATGCCCGCGTGCCCGACTGCTTCACGCATCTGGCGATGCTTTCGCAGGGCCGGCTCGTGGAGCAGGGGCCCGCGACCTTCGCAGCCTTCGCCGGCGGCCGTGCCTGGCGATACCGCCTCCACTGCATCGGGCAGGCCGAGGCGGCCGCCAGCGTGGTCGGGCAGATGACCAAGCAGCGTGAAGTCTGCGATGCCAACACGCTCGACTGCACGCTGATCTGCGGGAAGGAATCATCCCGGCCGCCGATCGCCGAGATCATCGAGGCGATCGTGCGGGCAGGGATCGCCGTGGAGGAAGCCGGGCTCCATCCGCACTGGACTGAGCAACTGCTCGAGGAACCGGCCTGATCAAGGCCGCTGCTCCGGGCCGGCCTGCCCCTACGACAGGTTGTCCACCTGGAAACCCTGCCGGTACTTCCGCCGCAGCAGGGCGTCGGCCCGATCGTGGTTCGGAATCGTCATCGCCGCAGGCTGCCAGCGGAGTTCGTCGCCGGGGAAACGATTGGCGAGCGTCCCGAGGAGCACCGCCTCCGTGAGCGGGCCGGCGTAGTCGAAACCACAGGTCGTCGGCGTGCCGCCGAGGCAGGCATCGACGAAGAGGTGGTAGTGGTTGCCGTCCGGCGCCGCCTCGATCGTCGCATCGGCAAAGTCCTTCACCGGCAGGAGCGTGGGCATCGCGACGTGCGGCAGGAGGATCGCCCCCTTCTCCCCGAGAAAGATCGATCCCTGGCCGGGGAGCGCCATCCGCGTGCCGTCGGCGCCATCGAGCGGCCAGGTGGACGTGTCGGGCATCTTTCCGCCGTCGTACCAGGTGAGTACGAAACCATCGGTCGTGTATTTCCCGGCCGGGAAGGTGAACCGGGTCTCGTTCTGCATCCCGAACGAGTCCGCGGGCGGACGCGAGCTGTTCGAGAGAAGCGATCGCGGGGGGCCGAGCTGGAGGGCACTGAACACCGGATCGAGGATGTGGATCGCCATGTCTCCCATCGTTCCACCGCCGAAGTCGTACCAGCGTCGCCAGTTGCCCGGATGGTAGTGGCCCGGGCAGAACGCCCGATCGGCTGCGGTGCCAAGCCAGAGATTCCAGTCAAGCGACGCTGGCACCGCCCCCGGCTCGGGCTTCGGACCGTCGTACCCCCAGGTCTTTCCGCTCCAGGAGCAGACCTCGCGAACCTTGCCGATGATGCCGCTCTGCACGAGCTTCACGGCGGTGCGGTACTGGGTGTTCGAATGGATCTGCGTTCCCATCTGCGTGACGAGCGACGGATTGGCGGCGGCCGCTGCGCGGAGCTGCCGCGATTCATGCACGTCGTGCGTCAGTGGCTTCTGGCAGTAGACATGCTTGCCGGAGTTGAGCGCCGTCATCGCCGCAGGGGCGTGGCTGTGGTCGGGGGTGGAGACATGAACTGCGTCGATCACCCCGGCGAACTCGTCGAACATCTTTCGAAAGTCGGCGAACTGTTTTGCGCCCGCATGCTTCTCTGCGGCTGCGGCAAGCTTTCCGGCATCGACATCGCACAGCGCCACCACCTCCACCTTCGGGTGCGAGGAGAGCGACGCAAGGTCGGCCCCACCCATCCCGCCGACACCGATCCCGGCGAGCCGCAGTTTGTCGTTGGCAGCCGCCCGACCGAGGCGGGCGACCGAGGCGAGCGGTAACGCCATGCCGGTGATCGTGGCATGCTTCAAGAGACTGCGACGGGAGAGGAGAGGCATGACCCGGTCCTTGCTTTGAGCCGGCTTGGCTGTGAGTGGGCTTGGCTGTGATCGCTGTCGGGGTTGTTACCGTGCCGTGGCGGCGGCGAGGTCGCCGACATATCCCTCGAGCCCGCGGAGAAACGCCTCGCGTGGCTGGTTGGCCGCCTCGGCAAGATGACGGACAACCGCCGAGCCGACGATCACACCATCAGCCACCTCGGCCACCGCCCGTGCCTGTTCGGGGCTCGAGATCCCGAAGCCCACGAGGATCGGCACGTCGGTCTTCGTCCGCAGCCACTTCACTCGCTCGATCAGCCCAGCGGGGAGATCCGTGCGGGCGCCGGTCACGCCCGCCACCGACACACAGTAGAGGAAGCCGGTCGACTTCCGGGCGATCGCCTCGGCCCGCTCCGGCGGCGTGGTGGGCGTGACGAGTCGCACCAGCGCCAGCCCCGCCTGACGGCAGGCCGCGTCGAGCTGGTCCGATTCTTCGATCGGCAGGTCGGGCACGACGAAGCCCGTCAGCCCCGCAGCCTTCGCATCGGCCACGAAGCGGTCGATGCCTCGACGATAGATCAGCGAGTAGCTGGCCATGGCGAGGATCGGCATCTTCACCCGCTGCGTCGCTGTCCGCGACAGTTCGAAAAGCCGCTCGAGCGTGAAGCCGCCGGCAAGGGCTCGCGTGTAGGAAGACTGAATCACTGGCCCGTCGGCGATCGGATCGCTGTAGGGCACGCCGAGTTCACAGAGCGAGGCACCTGCCCGATCGAGCGACTCGAGCACGGCAAGCGTCGTCTCCATGTCGGGATCCCCAGCCGTCACGAACGGCGCGAGCGCGGCACGGCCCTGTGTTTGAAGCGTTGTGAACACGTCCGCGAGCACGGACACTTTCGACTGACTGGTGGCCACGGAACTGGCGGACATGGATCGATTCCTGGTGACTGAAGCGATAACTCAAGCGGTGACTGAATCAACAACAACTCGATCTTGACGATCTCGTGTCAGCCCGGCAGGCCGTCAGCCCCTCAGGCCGGAGCCACTGTGCCGTCGGCCGACAGCCCCCGCAACCGGGCGATCTCCGCGGCATCCTTGTCGCCGCGGCCCGACAGGCAGACGACGAGAATCTCCTCCGGCGGCCGGCGGCCCGCCTCCTCCATGGCCCAGGCTAGGGCGTGCGAGGTTTCGAGGGCTGGCAGGATTCCCTCTCGCTG
>JBILKZ010000131.1:0-10428 GCA_044376405.1 Pirellulales bacterium | reverse complement strand
CCGCCGCTCCCTGGCAACACCCGGCGGGATCTCCACGAGCGACTCGAGCACCTTTGCCAGCGATTCGAGCGGCTTCTGCTGCACGCCTTCCGGCGTGAGGTCGATCGCCGCCAACGCCTGCCGCCGCGAGGCATCCCGATCGGCATCGACCGGCCCCGCCAACGCCCGCGACAACTGCTCGAAATACTCGACCCCCAGGTCGCCAAACACCGCCCGCACCAGCGGGCCGCGGGCCGTCGTCTCGGGGATGGCGTCCACCGCCCGTACGACCTTTGCCAGCGGGATCAGGTCACCGCCGCGGATCGCCTCGCCGTTTTTGTCGGGGACGACCAGATCGGACCACGCCAGTCCCAAGTCCGCGAGTCCGGCCACGGGCCGCGACTTCACCACCTGCGGCCGTCCCAATGCCTCGAGCAGTTTTCCGCCCAGCGTCATCCGCTCGAACATTCCCGCGTAGCCGACGTTCAGTTCCTCGTCGGCCTCGTCACGATCGTCGCCGGGCCGCCAGAAGTCGAGCCGCAGGCTCTCCAGTGCGTGATCCATCTCGGAGCTTGGCGGCAGGTTTTTGGCGAACGTCGCACCCTCTGACTCCCGCCAGCGGATCGCGTTGGTGAGGCCGCGAACGGTGATGGTGAAAAAATCGATCCGCGGATCGATGTCTTCCCAGACGGCCACGCCCCATCGTTCCCCGCCCGGCGGGATGTCGGTGCCGGCCATGCTGGCACTGTCGAAGAGTTCACGCGACGGGTCCTCGCGGCGGCGAATGGGACCCATGGCATTGGGGACGACGCGGTCGAGGTAGCTGCGATAGGCGGTATCCCCCTCGGCTTCCGTCAGTGGCTCCAGGCTCTCAAGCACGAAGTGGGGCACGAACCGCACCGGAGTCTCGAAGGGTTCGACGGTCCGTTTTGTGGGATCGTCCTTGTCGATGACGGTGCGGCGGCCGCCCGTGTTTCGCACGCGATAGACGAGATACCACACCCGCTTCCGCTGCATGCGGAGCTCTGCCGCGGGCACATCGACATCCATGAACCGCGGTGGCTTGAAGGCAAACTCCAGGCACCAGATATCCCGTTGGAACTCACGGTTTTTGGCCCGTTCGACGAGGGTCGTGTTCGCTGGGGCCTGTTGCGGCTTCCACGCCTGATCCTGCAGGCCACGCGTCACTTCCATTAAATCGCCGCGGATCGAGTGGGAATCGCTGCTGGCACGGGGCGGAATCACGGTGAGCACGCCGGGGGCTAGCCGGCGGAAGCCTTTCTGGCTCGCAGCAGCCCCTTCGGCCGCAGCTGCCGGCGATCCATGCCTGCTTGCCAACGGCATTCCGGCAACGGCCGCGCCGGCCAGGATGCAGGCGATTCCCCACCGGGCGATGGCCGGGTGGAACGTGTCTTTCCAGAGCATTTTTATGACGTGCATGGCAGCTTGCCTCAGCAAAAATCTACCGAAAATTGGCCGCGAGAACCCAAAATCAACAAAATCTACGCAAACTTCGCAAATTCTCTTGATTGCCTCATTTTCCCAAAGCAGAATCTCGGAGAGGTGTGATCTCCCCTAACGACCCTGCTGGACGACAAAAACCCACAGTTCCCCGGAATATTGGCCTACGCCGTGGCGACGTTCCGAAAGACACTCCATCAGGCTGCTGCCTGAACTGCGACGACCGACCTTCCCCCCTCACGCCTTTCGGCATCTGACACGATCATGCTGGAACGGAATCGCCTACAGCCTCCCCGCCCATCCGCCCCGTCGCAGACGGTCGGCGGGTTCGACGGCTTTGCCGCAGGGTGCGCCGGACTGTTTGCCTCTCCGGAAGACTACGATGCCACCGGGATTCTGGCGGGCGTCGATCTGTATGAGTCGTGCTATTGGTGGATGCCGGAACTGTACGCGTCTCCGACCATCGCGCCCGTCGCCGCGGAAGCCGCTGGCGATATCAGCAACCCCACCCGTCGGTCTGGACTGGCGGAGCGGCTCGTGCGGGCCGGTCAGGCCGCCCGCCGCACGCCGTCGCGCAAGACCGCGGCAGCCTGATCCACCTCGGTAGCGAGCGCCGCATAGTCGGCGGCGCCGTATGAATCGGGGGCGTAGTCGAAGATCGACTGCCCAAAGCTCGGCGCCTCGGCCAGCCGGATATTGCGGCGGACCCGCGTCTCGAAGACGTGGGCCGAGCCCCAGGCCGGATGCTTCTTCTCGTCCGAGGCAAAGAATGACTGCACGTCGCGGCCGACTTCCGCGGCCAGCCGCGTGCCCGCCTCGTACATGCAGAGCACCACGCCGAGGAGCCGCAGCCGTGGATTCACATGCTCCGAGACAAGCTCAATCGTCTCCAAGAGTTTGCTGAGGCCATGCAAGGCGAGGAAATGCGGCTGCAGGGGCAACAACACCTCGTCCACCGCGGCCATGGCGTTGAGCGACAAGAGCCCCAGTGACGGAGGGCAGTCGATCACCATGTAATCGAAGGGCTCGGCGTGGCCCGCATCGGGATGACACCTCGCGTCGGCCTCGAGCCGCTGCCGCAGAATCAGTTCGCGGCCACTGCGACCCGCCAACGCCATTTCCACGGCCGAGAGGTCGATGTGTGAGGGCACCACGCAGAGGTTCTCGCCAGCGGCCACCGTCGCCGCCGCCAGCGGCTGGCCTCCCACGAGCACGTCATACGCCGAGAGCGGATGCGATCCGGGCATCACGCCCGCATGCAGTGTGGCATGCGCCTGCGGATCGAGATCGACGAGGCAGACCCTTCGACCCGAGCGGGCCAGTGCCACGGCGAGGTTGACCGACGTGGTCGTCTTGCCAACGCCACCCTTTTGATTGGCCACGGCGATGGAGCGCATAAGAAACCTCGGTGCCTGGATGCCCGACAACACGTTCACCGGTCCGACCGCCGGCGGGCGGGGAGCATAGGCGTCGCCCCCACCCCAAAAAAGGCCAGGTTTTTCACGAAAAATGTCCCGTGGCGCCACGTTTTTAACTTGCCGTGAGCCGGTGCTGACGGGCCGCAATGGTTCGCCGGCTGCGGCATGCTCCTCAGCATCAGAATTCACGAAAAACACGACATCGTGTCGTTTTTTCTTGGCCGGCATCCGCCGGCTGGTGCTGCGCTTAGCATCCTGCGAAGCAGTCTTGGACGAGCCGGGGGGTCGGCGGAAGCTCGAGGAGCATTAGGATTTTTCGACCTTCTGGGGAATGTGCTGCCGTAGGTCGTGGAAGGAGAAAAAGCCGTAGCGACGAGACTTCTGCCGCCCCCCGGCGGTGCGCTGCCGCTAGGGGGCCGCGGACAGCGTGGACCGAACCCACTTTTCGAGGCCGGGCGCGATCCGTCCCAACCCAATTCGCCCAGGCTGCCCGACCGCCGCGAGACTCCCCCCTGCCGGATCGAGGTCGATGACCAGCGTGGTACGGCCCTCGTCCCGAGGCTGACGGCCAGAACCGCTTCCGCCTGGTTCTGTAAATACAAACGCGACATCCCATGATTCGAGCGGCAGTCGCTCCGGCACCGCGTGGCCGCTGGCCTGCCAACTGAAGTTGGCATCCTCGACGAGCCCGCGCCGCAGGTGAACGAGCCCGGGGGCTTTCGAGATATCGATCCGCGTCTGGGCGCCGAGCTGGCCGGGCCCCTTCCCTGGCTGCACCAACAGCAGTTCGACCGTGGGGGCCGCCGCGATCCGCCGGGCCGCCGCCGGACCATAGAACTCAAGGCAGCGGCGGGTCTGATGCCGCTGAAACCAGATGCCGGTGATTGCCGCCGCGAGCCCCAGCAGCAGCAACCCGGCCACGAGCCAGGTGCCGCACGAGGGGCCGACGGCTCGTGCGGAAACGGCCTGGGAGGGGGGTGGTTGCGACATCGAGCATGATCCTTTCGCACGATCCTTCGGCGGGCGATCGGGCTAGCCGCACCTGCCGTCGCTGCACTGTATACTGACAGCTCCAGCGGGACGATACAGCGGGACAACAAGAAGGCCGCCCGCACCGCCTTGCCATCCGGAGCCACCGCGCATGCCCAACGCGTTTGATCCCTATCGCGAAGCCCTCGTCGTCGAAAACCACACAGTCTGGCCCAACGACTACGAAGACTGGTCGGATGCCGACAAGGCCCGCGTCGAGACACTGCTGCACGCCGCGCCGCAGGAAGCCGCGGATCTCGACTACCACCGGCAGCACACCGGGTTCGCCCGCGTAATCACCGTCACTCCGGCCGACCTCGACCGCGTGAGCGTGGCCTGACAGGCTTGCTGTGCCACCCGTGTTGACCGACACCCCCACCATCCGCCTTCATCTGCCGGCAGACGCCGGCCAGGCTGACCGCTCCTATGACATCGTCGTGGGGAGTGGCGTAATCGGCTCGATCGGCCCCGCGGTCGCGGCCACCGGCGCAAAGCGGGCGATCGTGATCACGGACGCTGCCGTGGCCGACTCCCACGCCGCCACCACGGCGGCCTCTCTGAAGTCTTCCGGCCTGGATGTCGCCACGCTCACCGTTCCCTCCGGCGAGGCCTCAAAGTCGGTGGCCGCGCTCGAACTGCTCTGGAACGAGATGGCCCGACTGGCCGTCGATCGGCACACGCATGTGGTCGGCGTCGGCGGTGGCGTGGTGGGCGATCTGTCGGGGTTCGCGGCCGCGACGTTTGGCCGCGGGCTGCCCGTCTGGCACGTGCCCACCACCCTCGTGGCCCAGGTGGATAGTGCGATCGGCGGCAAGACAGGCATCAATCTCGTCGCTGGAAAAAATCTGGTCGGCAGCTTCTGGCAGCCCCGCGGCGTGATGGCCGACGTCAACACGCTCGCCACGCTGCCTGATCGCGAATTCAGGAGCGGCCTGGCCGAGGTGGTGAAATACGGCATGATTCTCGACCCGGAGTTTTTCGACTGGCTCGAAGCCAACACCGGCGCGATCCTGGCCAGAGATGCCGCGTCGCTTGCCCACGTGGTCGGCCGGTCGGCGGCACTCAAGGCCGATGTCGTGGAACGCGACGAGCGCGAGATCACCGGCCTGCGGGCGATCCTCAACTACGGCCACACGTTCGCCCATGCCTACGAAACTGCCGCCGGCTACGGCACGCTCCTGCACGGCGAGGCGGTCGCCATCGGCATGGTGTCGGCGGCCGCGCTCGCCCAGTCGCTTGGCCGGATCGGTCCGGATATCGTCGCCCGACAGGAGCGGCTCCTCCTCGCCTTCGATCTGCCTGTGGCCGTGCCGACTGGCCCCGGTTTTCCAAGTGACGCGTTGCTCGCCACGATGGCCCGCGACAAAAAGACTGTCGGCGGCCGGCTCCGGTTCGTTCTCCCCACGCGGATCGGCCACGTGGAACTCGTCGACGGGATCGACCCGGCGGCAGTTCGGACGATCTTGAAGTCGTGACTCACCGCTCCTGACACCCGTCACACCCTTTTCAACAGGAACAGCGCCATGCGACGACCGCCTCTGATGTGCGTTGCGTTTGGAGTCTTCATGTGTGCTGCTGCGGCATCGATGCCATCGCCGGCGCAGGCGCAAAACGACTGGCAGTATCCCGATCCCTACTTCGGCATCTTGGAGATTGAGAAGTCGCACGACGGTACGACGGCTCGGCGGTATCGCGCCGAGGTGAATCCCGCGCCGCGGTCGAGCAGGTTCGCGGCACCGTCGGCCAGCCAGGCGTTCGCAGGCGAATCGGCACAAGCTGCGACGGGAATGCCATCGGCCACGCCCGCCCCGGCGACGCCCACCCCAGCTCCGCGGAACCGCTGGCGGAACCGCTGGCGCAGGCAGTAGCGGCATGACCACTCAGAGAGGTTCTCCCGTGACGTCCTCCGACTATTCGATCCGGCTGATGCAGCCTTCCGACTTCGTCGCCATCGGCGAGATCTGCCGCATCGTCTATCCCGCAGAAACGCCCTACACGCCCGAAGAACTGTCGGAGCATCATGCCGTCTTCCCGCAGGGCCAATTCGTCGCGGAGCATGTGCCCAGCGGCCAGCCGGTGGGCGTGCATTTCACGCTGCGGCTCCGACTGATCGACTACCACGTTGACGACTCGTGGGACGTGCTCACGGCGCGGGGCACGTTCGCCGACCACAATCCGGTGAACGGCATGACGCTCTATGGCGCCGACGTCTTCGTGCGACCCGACCATCAGCATCACGGGCTTGCCCACGCGCTCACCGACGCGACGCGGCAGCTGGTGGTTGACGAATCGCTGTGGCGGATGGTGGGGGCAAGCCGGCTGCCGGGCTACGGGAGTGTGGCGGCGAGCGTGTCGGCCGACCAGTATGTAGGCGACGTCGTCGCGGGCCGGCGGACCGACCCGGTGCTCTCGGCCCACATGAAGGATGGCTGGACGGTCGTCCGGCCGATCCACGGCTACCTGCAGCATGATCCGGAGAGCGCCAACTGGGCCGCCGTGATTCAGTGGGTGAACCCCGCCTCTCCGCCGCCGCCGGAACTCGCGCTGCGTTGAAAAGGGGACGCAGCTCTTTTCGTCCTCGCGATCCCCCGGCTCGCGCCGGGGGCTTCTATAAGCCCATGCAAGCCCTGAGCGGAAGCGACGGGATGATCGACGCGAGGCCCGAATGCCCGGATGGGTGTCAGCCGATGATCGAATTGATCACGTGGCCGTGCACGTCGGTGAGCCGGCGCTGGATGCCGTTGTTGTAGACCGACAGCTTCGTGTGGTCGACGCCGAGCAGCCGCAGCGCCGTGGCGTGGAGGTCGTAGCAAAAGGTGGGGTTTTCCTCCGCCTTGAAGCCAAGCTCATCGCTCGTGCCGTAGGCCGTGCCCCCCTTGATGCCGCCGCCGGCCATCCAGACGGTGAAGGCGCCGGCGTTGTGATCGCGGCCCTTGCCCTGCGCCGCCGGCTGGCGACCGAACTCCGTCTGGCACATCACGAGGGTGCTGTCGAGCAGGCCATGGGCCTTGAGGTCTGCAATGAGACCGCTCGCCCCACCGTCGAGGATCGGGCCCCAGTAACCGTGGTCGCGGACGACGTCTTCGTGGGAATCCCAGTTGGGCCGAATCTTCTTCGCACCCGTGTTCTCGGCGCCACAGTAGATCTGCACGAACCGCACGCCCCGCTCCACGAGCCGCCGGGCGAGCAGGCACTGCCGGCCAAAGGGGCCGATATCCGGATGGTCGAACTGGTAGAGACGCTCCACGATCTCTGACTCGCCGGAGAGGTCCGTGACCTCGGGGGCCGAGAGTTGGAGCCGGGCGGCGAGTTCGTAGGCGGCGATCCGGGCGGCGAGTTCGCTGTTGTCGCTCCGCGGGCCGAGGTGGCGGGCATTCACCGCGGCGAGAAACTCGCGGCCGGCCGGCTCGCCAGCGACGAGTGTGGCGTGGTCCTCGGCCGCAAAGAGATCGGCGATCGGCGGCCGGCCTTCGGCCGTCTCGATCACGGTGCCCTGGTGGATCGCCGGCAGGAAGCCAGCGCCCCAGTTCACCGGCCCGCCCGGCGGCAGGCCGCGGTGGTCGGGAAGCACGACGAATGCGGGCAGCTCCTCCGATTCGCTGCCGAGGCCGTAGGTGACCCAAGCCCCCATCGACGGGAATCCGGGCAGGATGAAGCCGCTGTTGGCCATGAACATCGCCGGACCGTGGAGCGCGGTCTTGCTCTGCATCGAATAGATGAACGCCATCTCATCGACGTGGCCGGCGAGCTTCGGCAACAGGTCGCTCACCCAGCGGCCGCACTGGCCGTGCTGCCGGAAGGGCCAGTAGCTCTGCTGGCAGTTCCCCGGCTTCGAGGCGAAGAACTGCACGTTGCCGGTCGTGTCGAACGGCGTGCCATTCCGCTTGACGAGGTCGGGCTTGTAGTCGAACGTGTCGAGATGCGAGAGGCCGCCGGGGCAGAAGATGTTGATCACCGCCTTCGCCTTGGCCGGAAACATCGGTGGCTTCGCGGCGAGCGGATTGGCCACGCGGGCCGCCGCTTGTGCCTCTTCGGCGAGGAGTGTCGTGAGGGCCACGCCGCCGAGGCCGCCACCGAGCTCCCAAAGGAAATTTCGCCGCGATACGTCGCAGCGGTGCAGGCGGCAGGGAAATGCATCTGGCATCGTCATGGTCAGTCCACGTAGATGAATTCATTGGCGTTGAAGAGCATCCGGCAAAACTGCGGCAGACCGGCACGCTTCACGAGTGCGACAGCCGCGGCCAGTTCAGTCTCGTCCGGCTCGCGCACGACAGCGAGCGCGTAGCCGCGGCGGACCTGTGCGACAGGATCAGCGCCCGCCTCCTTCTCGAGCCGCGCGGCCCAGTGCCCCGCCTGCCGGAGCATGAAGTCGTTGTTCAAAAGCGCGAGCGACTGGAGCGCCGTCGTGGTCTCGAGCCGCGCTGGCGTGAGGTTTGCCGGATTCGGGCAGTCGAGAGTGGTCAGAAATGTATGCGGCGTGCTCCGCACGATGAAGCGGTAGATGCTCCGCCGCCAGAGTTCAGGCTTGTCGGGCGTCACGTAGCGGTAGACGGGGGCATATGCCTCCTCGTAGTCGAAGTCGCGGTAGCCCGGGCCCTCCATCTCGGGATTGAGGCAGCCGGTGACGGCGAGCGTCGCGTCGCGGAGGCTCTCGGCATCGAGCCGGCGGGCGTTCTGTCGCCAGAGCAGCCGGTTGTCGGCATCGATCGCGGCCGCCGCCGGAGCGCCCGGTACGTCCACGCAACGCTGCCGGTAGGTGTGGCTCGTGCAGATCAGGCGGTGCATCGCTTTCAGCGACCAGCCTCGTGCGATGAACTCGGCCGCGAGCCAGTCGAGCAGCTCTGGATGCGACGGCTTCCCGCCGCCGAGTCCAAAATCGCTCGGCGTGTCAACGAGCCCGGTGCCGAAGTGGTGGTGCCAGAGCCTGTTGACGAGCACGCGGGATGTGAGCGGGTTTGACGGCGCCGTGATCCAGTCGGCGAGGGCCTTACGGCGATCACCATCGGACACGGCCTCGTCACCAAACGCCGCCCTCAGTCCCGCCACCGCGGAGATGGTGCCGGGCGCGACCTCGTCTCCAGTGGTCTCGGGATTGCCACGGATGTTGACCTTCACCGTCGGAGGCGGGCCTGCGACCGGTCCGTAGACCTTGTCGGGCTCCTTGAGCGACTTGAGTTCCGCCTCGAGTTTCTCGAGTCGGCCGGTCGCCTCGGTGAGCGCCGCCTGTCGATCAGGCGGCAGGGCGGCCGGATCGCCCTCGATCCGGGCGTCGCCGAAGAAGATCTGGTCCATGCCGATGCTGTTGCCAGCATCGGTGGCCACGAGCGTCAGAAACCGCGACCCCGGCGGAAGCGGAATGTCGAGCGGGATGCCGCCGTCGTCGAAGCCGATCCGCCCCTGGGCCGCCAGCTCGCCATCGAGGAACACGAAGAAGTCGGCGCCGGACTCCGCCGTTCGGCCGCCGTAGCCGACGACGCCGCGGAACCGCGGATTCGCGAGCCGCGCCTGCTTGGCGATCTCGGCGAGGTCGAACGTGATCCCAGCGTTGGCATGCAGGCCGAGGATCGTGTGCGCGTCCTTCGCATAGTCGACCTCACCCAGCGTCGTGGAGACAAGCTTCGTGGAGAACTGCTGATTGACCGGTCCGTTGCGGATCACATCCCAGGCCGCGACGCTCGTCTCCGGGATGCCCTTCACGACGAGGCCGGTCGTGCTCACCGGCACGTCGCCGGGGCCGTTTGGGATGAAGACCGCGTTGACCAGCGGCGTCGGTCCGGGCGACAGCTTGTTGACCTTGATGTCGCCGAGGAGACCCTCGGCCTTCGTATCGCGGGCTTTGCCGCTGCGTGGGTCGATCCCGAACCCCTTTTTCCCGGTGCCGCGGCCGTCGCCGCCGCCGACGATGTCGGCCAGATCAATCGGCTTGCCTGCCAGCGTGTGGACGTCGGCCCGCGCCTTGGTGATTCCGGCGGTGATGTCGGCCTTCGCCTGTGCGTACTGTCGGTCGGCCGCGGCGCTCGTGCCGCGATCCTGCCGCTTCACACCGGCGAAGACGGCCGTGAGGGCGTAATACTCCCGCTGCGGGATCGGATCGAGCTTGTGGTCGTGGCAGCGGGCGCAGTTGATCGTCACGCCACAGCAGCTGGTCATCACCTGCGTGATCATGTCGTCGAGGTCGTCGGCGCGAGCCTGCCGCCGGAGCACGTCGCTCTTGGTCTCGACCTGGCCGACGAAGTCCCACGGGCCTGCCACGAGGAATCCGGTGGCGATCACCGCGTCGGCATCGTCGGATGCGACCACGTCGCCGGCGATCTGTCTCCGAAGAAACTCGTCGTAGGGGAGGTCGGCATTGAGGGCCTTGATCACCCAGTCGCGATACCGCCAGGCATTCGGTCGGAGCTGATCACGTTCGAAGCCATGGGTGTCGGCGTAATGGGCGATGTCGAGCCAGTGGCGGGCCCAGCGTTCGCCGTAGTGGGGCGAGGCGAGCAGGCGGTCGACAAGTTTTTCATGCGCATCGGTGGATTCGTCAGTGACGAAC
>JBILKZ010000259.1:0-3349 GCA_044376405.1 Pirellulales bacterium | reverse complement strand
ATCCGCGGTGTGCCTTTGCACGGCTGCCGGAGTGCGCCGGCGCGATGCCTGAACTGCGCGAGGTGGCGACAGGCCACTTCGTCCGCTGCCCCTACGCCGACACGCTCGGAGAGCCTCGGCGGCTCGATGCGGCACTGGAAGGGATCGTATGACGCAGCCACTCATCGATGTCGCTGGTCTTCAAACCCACTTTCCCGTGCGGAAGGGGCTGCTGCGCCGCGCGGTCGGGGCCGTCCGCGCCGTCGACGGTGTGAGCTTCTCGATCGAGAAGGGCCGCACGCTCGGGCTCGTTGGCGAGAGCGGCTGTGGCAAGACCACGGTCGGCCGCAGCCTGCTGCGGCTGGTGGAGCCCACGGGCGGCAGTGTGCGGTTCGACGGTCGCGACGTGTTGGCTGCCGGCGGAGCCGAGATGCGCGGGCTTCGCCGGCGGATGCAGATCGTCTTCCAGGATCCGTATGGCTCGCTGAATCCCCGGATGAAAGTCCGCGCAATCCTTGAAGAAGGCCTCGTCATCCACCGGCTGGGCTCGGCGGCCGAGCGGCTCGAACGGATGACTCGCGCGCTGGCCCGCACCGGGCTCACCGCGGCGGCGCTCGACCGCTACCCGCACGAGTTTTCCGGTGGCCAGAGGCAGCGGATCGCCATCGCCCGTGCGATCGTGATCGAGCCCGACTTCCTCGTGCTCGACGAGCCGATCTCGGCGCTCGATGTTTCGATCCAGGCGCAGGTGGTGAACCTGCTCGTGGAGCTGCGGGAGCAATTGGGACTCACCTACCTTTTCATCTCGCACGATCTGTCGGTGGTGGAGTATGTGTCTGACGACGTGGCCGTGATGTACCTCGGGCGGATCGTTGAACAGGCGCCCGCCACGAGGCTCTACTCCGA
Organism: Pirellulales bacterium; assembly: GCA_044376405.1. Lineage (GTDB taxonomy): Bacteria > Planctomycetota > Planctomycetia > Pirellulales > UBA1268 > CAMCQY01. The sequence continues at coordinate 2,464 of JBILKZ010000259.1, read as the reverse complement.
GCCGCTTCATCCCTACACGCTCGCGCTCTTCTCCGCCGTACCGAGCGTCGAGCCGGACCGCCGCCGGCGGCGGATCGTGCTCACCGGCGACGTGCCCAGTCCGGCCCGACCGCCTGCGGGCTGCCGATTTCATCCCCGTTGCCCGCTGGCGGAGCAGGTCTGTCGCCAGGCGGAGCCCCCCGCGACCGTGGTTGACGGCCATGCCGTGCACTGCCACGTGGCTGCCCGCGAAGTGGAACAGGCGGGTGGTGATGCCGCAGCCGCGGCCGCACGCATGGCGGTGCTGATGGCGGCAAGCGGGACGGCCACGGCCACCGCCAATTGACGTCCAAGGTGACGTCCAAGCCGCCGTGGGATGTTTTGGTAGCGCTGCCGTACAATGGAATCGCCGCAGGAGGCGGTGTGATCCCTTGCAGGAGATTCCATCGATGATTTCGAGCCGATGGCAAGCAGGTTTTGGGAAGCGTGCGGTGTCAGGGTGCCACGCCTGCGGGCTGGTGATCGTCTGGTGCATGGTGCACGCGATGCTATCGCCGCCGGCCGCGGCTCAGGCTCCAGCGTCTTCGCGTCAGGAACTGATGCGGAAGTGGGACATCGACCGCGACGGCAGGGTCGATGCCAGCGAGGCAGAGATCGCCCGCGGCCGCATGCGGCGGGCCCGCGCCGATGCTGTCATGAATTCGGGGATTGATCCAGTCACCGGCAAACCGCGGGTGGCCACCGATCCCGTGACGGGACGACCTGTGCCACCGGATGCAGCCGCGGCCAACCGCGGTGGACTGTCTGCTCCCGCCGACGAGGACGGGTTGATCCTCGTGCCCGGTAACGGCGAGAGGCCGGAAGTTGCGGGAGACAAGGCAGCCGGCACCGACATGCCTCCGCGACCTTCGCAGCGTGATCGCGAGCCGCTCCCGGGCACCCGCGCTCCAGCCATCTCGTCCACGATCCCTTCGTTGACACCGCGATCGTCCGCTGGTGTGTCCGCAGGAGCGCCGCTGCCCGACACCGGATCGCGGTCGCCGCGAATGCCCCCAGCCGCGGGCCGTCAGGCTCCATCTGCGGGTTATCAGGCTCGTTCCGCGGGTCTAGGACCGATGAGTCCGCGCGATGCGGGCAGCGGCGAGCTCAGCAGCCGTGCCAGGGTGCTGCCCGGAATGTCTCCCGGGCAGAATCCCAACGCACGAAGCCCGCAATCCCTCGGCGCTGCCCAAGATCGTCAACAGCCTGGGGCACGCCCCGGGATCATCGCGGGCGGCGTGCGGGCCGGCGCGCCTGGTGCGAGGCCCGGCTATGGTGCCGGTGGCGTTCCCGCCGATCTCAACGCCGGCCGGCCGATGGGTCAGGTGCCCTCCGTGCCGCGACCGGGGATCGGACCGTATCGCGGGCCGACGCCGCCTGGTGCGCCAGCGGTTGGCGTGCCGTCCACGCCGCGGCCAGGGATGGGGCAGACCGATAGGGGGCGTTCCATGTCGGGGACTCCGAACACGGTGCCCCGCGTTCCGCGGATGACCACAGACGAGTTTTATGGGCGATAACTCGTTGCCGTCTGGCTTTTGTTCCCCGCTGCGGTCTGTGCAGGGCGCCGGCGCAATGCGAAGGCTCGGCGCCGAAATGGTCGCCGTCGGCCTCGAGGGACCGGCGCTTCTCATCGCCGGTGCGACGCCCATCGCCCGGCTGGCGCCCATCTGGGTCGCCGCTCTCGATGAGGTCGGCATCTGCCATCGCGTGCGGCTCTTTGGCGGTGAGTCGAGCCGCCGCGAGATTGCGGCGATCGTGGAGGAGGCGCGGAGCCTCGGTGCCCGGACGATCGTGGCCGCCGGCGGAGTCAGGGTGCTCGACGCCGGCCGGTCGGCCGCCGCGACGCTCCGCCTGCCGTTCGTGTCGTGTCCGACCATCTGCTCGACCGATGCGTTCACCAGCGGCCTCTCCGTCATCGATGCCGACACCGGACCGCAGCGTGGCAGCGTGGAAGCCTACGAGATCCACCGGCGGTCGCCCGATCTCGTCCTCGTCGATACGCAGGTGATCGCCGAGAGTCCGCCGGGGCATTCTTCGTGAGGGCGGGGCTTCTGGTCACGTTCGATGAGCTGGGTGTCGGCGCCGAGGGAGCCGAATCACTCGCCGACGCCGTGGGACGTGCCGCCGCGCGGGCGGGAGCGGCCGGCTGATTGAGTCGGCTCCGGAATGTCCCTAGAATCGTCCTTTCGTCGACGATCTTCGCCTTGTTTTGGAGCCATCATGCAGATTGATTCCCCCCGCTCGTGCGTCCGGTGTGCCCTCGCGATGGGGGTGGCGCTGTTCGCGTTGCTGCCGTGTCTCGTCGCCCATGCGGACATTCCGCCGTCCGAGGCCTCGCCTGCCGACACCGAAAAGGTGTTCGTCTCGGGAGTGCAGGACTCGTTCGAACAGGTGCGGGCGGCGATCGAAAAGGCGAAGCTCGAGAGCGGCCGGGACTATCGCGTGA
>JBILKZ010000258.1:0-3364 GCA_044376405.1 Pirellulales bacterium | reverse complement strand
GAGCTTCGGCAACGCATGCTCGCTGGTCCGCAGATGGATCGGACTGTCCTCCGGGATCCAGGTAAACACACCGTTGCGGTATGGTGTCCGCCCGGTGAGCAGCGCCGACCGCGACGGCGAACAGACGCTGCCAGCGGAATGGCAGTCGGTGAGCCGCAGACCCTCGGCCGCGAAGCGATCGAGATTCGGCGTGATGGCCGCGGCATTGCCGTAGCAGCCGAGTTCGCCGTAGCCCAAGTCATCGGCGAGAAAGAGCACGATGTTGGGTCGGTCGATGGTCGGCGGCAACACCGCGGATGAGACCGGCGCCGTCGCTGGCCGATCCGCCGCCAACGGATCGCCGGCCGCCTGCTGGGCAGCCTTCAGCCGGCCCTCGAGATTGGCGCGGCCGTCCGCCTCCACCGGATCGTCGGCGAGATTCACTCGCTCATCGGGATCCTGCGCTAGATGGAAGAGCTGGGTCTTCTGCGCCACGGGATAGTCGATCAGCTTCCACGTTGGCGTGACCAGCGCTCGCTGCACATTGCGGTAGGCCAGCAGCAGCTCATCGCGGACGCCCGACTGCTTGTCACGGAGCACGGGCACGAGGCTCTTGCCTTCACTCTTTTGTGGGGCGGGCACGCCGGCCAGTTCCCCCACCGTGGCGGTGAGGTCATGGAGATAGCACAGGACATCGGTGCGCTTGCCTGCGGGCACGCCCGGGCCGGCGATGACCGCGGGTGCACGCATCGAGTGCTCGTAGAGGTTCTGCTTGCCGAGCAGGCCATGGCTGCCGAGGGCGAGTCCATGGTCGCTCGTGAAGAGAATGATCGTGTCGTCGAGCCGGCCCTTCGCCTCGAGCGCCGCGACGACGCGGGCGATCTGAGCGTCCATGCCCTCGATACAGGCGTAGTAGTCGGCCAGTGCCGCCGAAATCTGTTCCCGCGATCGCGGCCAGCCGAGCAGTTTTTCATCGCGAATCTTGAGTTCCCCGTTGTCGAAGGGATGCTCGGGCAGGAAGTTTTTCGGAGGCGGCGGCTCGCGGCCGGCGAACCACTCGCGAAACCCCTCGGGCGGCTGCCGCGGATCGTGCGGCGCCGTGAACGCCACCCACGCGAAGAAGGGCTCGTCACCCAAGCTCTGCACGAACGCCTCCGCGGCATTCCCAAAGAGTTCAGACGAGTGCAAAGCAGTCGGTTCGGCCTTCACGGGCTGGCCGTGGTCCGTGAACGAGACGACCGGCACCCCGAACTGGTTGTGCATGCCCCCCAGGAACACGCTGCGGCCTTCGGCAAAGCACCGCGCGGCCGAGGCGGCGCCGTTGTGCCACTTGCCGGTGAGAAAGGTCCGGTGGCCCGCCCGCCCGAAGGCCTCGGGCCAGGTGTCACAGCCCCGGAACTGTTCGTCGATGCGGAAGAGCGACCGGCCCGAGAGCATCATCGCGCGGCTGGCCACGCAGACCGCTGCCTGCATGCTCCCCATGCAGTAGGCGCGGTCGAAGACCGTGCCCCGCGCGACAAGCGCATCGACCGCCGGCGTCCGCAGATGGGGATTTCCAAGGGCCTGAATCGTGTCGGCCCGCTGGTCGTCGGAGAGGATGACCAGCACGCTCGGCGGCCGCTTCCGGGGGGCGGCGGCTCGTCCCGCCTTCCTCGAAGCCGCGTCGGCAAACGGCATCGGCCAGTCGGGATGCGGCACATGCTCGCGGTCGAGGAGCGCCTCCATCCGCGCGAGCACGTCGGGATGCTCAACGGCGACATCCCGCGACTCGGAAGGGTCTGCCTCGAGATCGTAAAGTTCCGTCGGATGGGCCTCTGCAGTCTTGTTTCTCGGATTGCCCTTGCCGCGGCGGACGGCCTTCCACCCTCCGTCGATCGCCGTCTGCCACTGCCGCTCGGTCAACTCGCGGTAGAGCGTCCGCATCGGCGGTTCTGCCGTACCGCACAGCATCGACGCGAGGCTCACGCCGTCGAGGCCGGCCGGAATGCGGTCGCGGAAGCCCGACAGGTCGAGCAGCGTCGGCAGCCAGTCCTCACAGCCCGTGGGAACGTCGATCGAGCGGCCGGCGGCAATCCTGCCGGGCCAGACGATCACCGAGGGCACACGCAGGCCACCCTCGTGGGGCGACCCCTTCCAATCACGGAGCGCACCGTTGCTCGCGAGCCTTGCGGTGTCGATGCCACCAGTTCCCGGTGCCGCCGCTCCGTTGTCGCTCGTGAACACGAAGATCGTGTCATCGGTGAGTCCCAGTTCGTCGAGCAACCGCACGATGCGACCGACCTCCCGGTCCATCCGCGTGACCATCGCGGCATACGTCGCCAGAGGCCGCTCGCAGGGCACGTATCCCTTGCCGCCGCGGTAGGGCTCCTCGTTGTCAAAGTGCTTCGCGTAGTCCGCGAGGGACGGCTCGTCCGCCGGTACCTCGAGCGCCAGATGCGGCACGGTCGTCGGGACGTACAGAAAAACGGGACGGTTCGCGTTCGCGCGGAGAAACTCAAGCTGCTTCGCGGCGATCAGGTCGGCGGAATAGGTCTTGCCATCGAGTGCCACCCGCTGGCGGTCATCCCAGAGATGGTCGGGGTAGTAGGAGTGCGCCTGTCGCTGGCAGTTGTAGCCGTAGAATCGGTCGAAGCCCGAAGCCAGCGGGTCCGACGTGCTGCCCGGTGCCCCCAGCCCCCATTTGCCGAAGCCGCCCGTCGCGTACCCAGCAGCGCGGAGCAGATGGGCGAGCGTCACGGTGCCGGCCGGCATCGGGGCTTGACCCTCTGGCTTGACCTCGCGGTTGCTCCGCACCACCGCATGGCCGGGATGCATTCCCGTCATCAGCACGCAGCGACTGGGCGCACAGACGGCGCTTCCCGCCCAGTGCCGCGTGAGCCGGGTGCCTCGGGCAAACAAGCGGTCGATCTCCGGCGTGTGGAGGTCGCGGGAGCCGAGGGCCGCCACGTCACCCGATCCCAGATCGTCACAGAGAAAAAAGACGATGTTGGGTGGCCGCGGCGGGTCGGCATGGGACGTACCGGCCAGCAGCAGCGACGCCACCGCGATGCCGCCGACGAGCAGTCTGTGATACGAGTGACTGACCATGACCGCAACGTCCTTCCTACCGGGATGCAAACATCCGCTCATTCCCCGGCGCGAAGCTTGGCGAGGAGATAATCCGTCACCGTCGCGTGCAGCACGTCGGCCGCCCCGGGATAGACCAGTTCGCAGGGCACGCCCGCCGCATCGAGCCGCTCCTTGAGCTTCACACCGAAGTTGGCTGAGTGCGTCGGGTCTTTCTGCTCCTGGCCGAGGGCCGGCGGAGCACCGTACTGAAGGTAGATCGGCGGATCGTCCGCCGTCACGAGTGCATACGGTGAATACCGGTTGATCACCGGCAGCA
>JBILKZ010000041.1:0-29696 GCA_044376405.1 Pirellulales bacterium | reverse complement strand
CTTCAGATGCTCGCGGCCTTCTGGGTAAAGCCGCAGGTCGGGCTGCGAGGCGTCGATCTTGCGGAGGTCAAGCCATTGATCTGCGAAGTCGGCGATGAACCGGTCAGACCGCGGGTCGGCGAGCAGGCGGTCGGTCTGCCTCCGCAGATTCTCGGGCAGGTGCAGGCGGCCCTCGTTGGCAAGCGTGATAAGGTCCTCGTCAGGCACGCTGTTCCAGAACCAGAGCGAGAGCCTCTCGGCGATAGCCCTATCATCGAGGCGGACACGGCTTTCGCCAGCCTCGGAGCCGGCAGCTTCACCGACGAAGAGAAAATCGGTGGAAGAGAGCGCCGTCTTGTAGGCCTCCTTCATCGCGTCTTCGAAGCACGCTTTTTCCTCCATCTCGCGGGCCACGATCCCCACATACGCCTGCACCTCCTCCGGCGTCACGACACGGCGGAAGGCCCGCGGGAGAAACTGCCCCAAGAGCCGGGCCGCATCGACGAGCGGCTCTTCACTCGCCACGGTCTCGAGCGGCCGCTCTTTTTCCTCCTTCGGAATCGAGCTGTTGTGCGGCCGAATCGCCGGCGAACGGGAACGCTGTCTCAGCGGCTCGCGTTTGGGTGGCACGAGTCCGCCATCGGCCGCGAAACCCTGGATCGGCAGATCGCCAAAGAGCGACTGGTGACTTTTCGGTGGCCACTGCTCAAAGATCGGGCCCTCCACCTCGAACCAATCGAGCGCGATGCCCGGGCCGGAATGGACCGCGCACGATCCCTTCGAGTCGGAAGGGAACCGCCCGGTGTTTTTTTCGTGGCCGGTCAGCGTGCCAATGTCGAAGACGAGCTCCTCATTGACGTCGAACCAGCCGGTGTATTCGTCGGTCCGGCTCTTGAGCGAGGGGGCATCGAACAGCCCGAGCCATCGCTTGGGTGAATGCAGGAACCGAGGGCCGTCCGACGGCTGCCAGACGGAGAGCATGAACGACTCGTTGCGTTTCGGCGGTTCGACGGTGCCCCGATCCCACCAGAAGCCCCAAGCCGATGTGCGGATCCGGTAGGTGCCGGCATAGATCGGGGAAAACTGGAGCGACAGGAACATCGGCCGGTGGACTGCGCCGGTGAAGAAACCGGCAGCGCCGTCGTGGTCGTGAAGTTGCTGGCCTAGCTGCTTCATGCGTGCCGCTTTGCCGGCCTCTCCATCGGCGAGGACGTTGTCTTCGGGCCCCGGCAGCGGCAACACCGGGTCGTAGTGCTTGTCCTTGAGCAGCACGACGTCTCCCCGGGCGATCCAGGCCCAGGTCTCCGTTCCCGTGGCACCGCCGAAACGCTTCCGCAGCACTGGCGGCGGGGTGTTCCGGGTGGCGATGGCTGCGGTGAGGGCGACATCCGCCGCATCCATAAATTGGTTGAGATGCACATTCGAAAGATCGAGCGCCTGACCGATCTTGTCGTAGCCATGGCGCCGCTCGTCCTCCGGCAGCAACTGCTTGATCCGCAGTTCCGGGAGATGGAGAAGGTCTCGCAGGGCGTTTTCATATTCCTGCCGCGTGAGCCGTCGGTAGAGTCCGCGGCCGGTCTTGGAGACCTTCGCCGTGTCGGCCTTATGCAGCCGGTCGTCCAGCATCGAGAGGACGGGGGCCGTTTCCGAAGCCGGCGGCAGCTCGTTGGGCTTGGGCGGCATCTCGCCGGCGGCGACCCGGTCGTGCACCCGCTCCCAGAGCCGGAAATGCTCGGGATCATCCATCGTGAGCGGAAGCGTGTCGAGGTCGAGACCGCCCTTCTTTGCGGAGGAGTCGTGGCATTCGAGGCAATGGTTCTCCAAGAAGCCGCGGAGACTGGAGTCGGCGGCCTCTCCCGTGGCGGCGATCGCGAGCAGCACCAGCGTCAGCAGCAGGTCGGAGACGCGGCGGCTCATGCCACCTCCAGCCCCGTGAGAGTGCCCGTGCTGGAGGAAAAACGATCCTCTTCGAGCCCCATGTGCTGGAGCATGCTCACGAAGAGATTGCACAAGGGCGTGTTGTTCTTCTTGTCGAATTCGAGGTGCTGCCCATGTCGAAATCGCCCGCCGGCGAGGAGGATCGGAAGGTTGACGTTCGAGTGGTTGCTCCCGTTTGACATGTTGGAGCCGAAGAGCACCGCCGTGTCGTCGAGCAGGCTGCCCGCGCCCTCGTTGACGCTGGCGAGCTGGTCGAGGAAACGGCCGAGGTTTTTCATCCCTGCTTCCTCGACCTTCGCGAGCTGCTCGATCTTCTCCGGCTCGTTGCCATGGTGGGTGAGCGAGTGCGTGCGGTCGCTGACGCCCGGCACCTTCACGAGGACCTCCAGCGGGTTCAAGTAGAGCGTGATGGTCCGGGTGCTGTCGCTCTGCAGGGCGAGAAGAGCCATGTCATACATCAGCCGCGCCCGATCCACGTCCTGGGTGATGTCGGTGATGTCCTGCGGAGCTGGACTCGACACGTGCGGCTTGTCCTGCTGCTGCCAGATCCGCGACTGTTCCAGCCGCTGCTCCAGCTCGCGGACGGACGTGAAATACTGGTCGAGTCTCGCACGGTCCTCCGCGCCGAGTCGGCGTGAAAGCCGCCGCGCCTTGTCGTTCACGAAGTCGAGTGCGCTCACACGATTGCCGATCTCCCGCATCCGCTCCGCGCTCTCCGCGGCGGTGTCCGGCGTGAAAAGGCGATGATAGAGATTGGCGGGACTGAGTTCCGGCGGGATGAACACGCCGTCTCTCGACACCGAGAGCAGACCGTCGTGCTGGCCGTTCACCGCCAGCGTGAGGAAGGGGAAGCGGGTCTGGTGACCGATCGCTTCCGCGGCGACCTGATCCATTGAGATGCTGTTCTTGAAGACCGCAGAATTCGGGAACCGCGCGCCGCTCAAGAAGGTCTTCTCGACGCAATGGCCGCCGGAGTTGTCGGGGTGAGACAGACCGTTCATCACCGTATAGCGGCCGCGAACGCCCTCCAGATGCACGAGATACTTCGACGGCTCAAAACCCTTCCCTGACTGCTTGGGGAAGAAGTTGTCGGCCAGGAGCCCGGTATTGGTCATGATGCAGACCATCCGCTTGGGCGGGGGCGCTGCGGACTGGCCACGTGCGTCGCGCGGCGCTAGGGCTTCGAGAAACGGCAGGGTCAAAATAGCCGAGCCGCTCCGCAGGAACTGCCGGCGTGCGAGCAGGCTTCCGCGGGGAGGAAAGCCTTGGAACGGGATCGTTTGGGTCATGGGGCGGGAGGCCTCGAAGGCTGGGGCGAGCATGTGCCGGACCGAGGGCGGCCTCATAAAAGTATGTCGCTCTGGCGAGGATTTACCGCTGCTCGACCGGTAAATTGGAGCCTTGAGGGACATTCACCCTCGAAAGGGTCATCACAATGCAGCCGAATCTTGCCGATTGCCTTCCGCGTTCACCGTCGCGGAGGACGTTTCTGGGTCAGTCGCTCGCCCTCGGGGCCACCGTCCTGCCCACGATCGTCTCCGCCCGGGCCCTCGGGCTCGAGGCCGGCACTGCCGCCGCCAGTGAGCGGATCACGCTCGGCGTCATCGGGATCGGCGGCCGCTGCCGCTACGTTCTCGGTTCGATGCTGACGCTGCCCGACGTGCAGTGCGTCGCCATCGCCGACGTGCAGGCCTCCCGCCGCGACGCGGGCAAGAAGATGGTGGACGAGAAGTATGGCAACACCGACTGCACGCTCTACCGCGACTTCCGCGAACTGCTCGCCCGCGACGACATCGACGCCGTCCTCATCGCGACAGGCGACCGGTGGCACGCCCCGGTGTCGACGATGGCGGCGGAGGCGGGCAAGGATGTCTACAGCGAGAAGCCCTGCGGGCTCACGATCGACGTTTGCCAGCGGCTCGCCGACACGATCCGCAAGACTGGCCGCATCTTTCAGGCCGGCACACAGCGGCGGAGCGTGCCCAACTTCGCGGCCGCGGTCGAACTCGCCCGCTCCGGCAAGCTCGGCGGCCTCGAACGGCTCAACGCCTCGGTCTACCGGCCGACCCTCGGCAACGACTGGCTGCCGGCACAGCCGACGCCGTCGCGGGACGACTGCGACTGGAACCTCTGGCTCGGGCCTGCACCGTGGCGGCCCTACAACGAGAAGTACGTGGCCGGCGGCTGGCGCGGCGTCTACGATTTCGACTCGGGCTGCAGACTGCTCGATTGGGGCGCCCACACCGCCGACCTCTGCCAGTGGGCCAACGGGGCCGACGACACGACGCCGATCTCCTACGAGCCGACCGACGCGGGGATCGAGTGCCGCTACGCCAACGGCGTCGTGTTGTTCCTCGACTTCCTCGCCACCCCGTTCGGCGACCGCGCTCCAAACTGGAACACCAAACTGGGCACCTGCCCGGTCAAGTTCATCGGCAAGTCGGGCTGGGTCGAGACAGGTGACTCGGGCGGCATCGACCTTTCAGACGAGGCCCTGCGGGCCAGCCTGCCATCGCAGGAGAAGATCCCGCGGGGCACTGATGCCGCCCTTCACGCTCGGAACTTCTTCGACAGCGTGAAGTCGCGTCAGCCGACGATCTGCAACGCCGAGGTGATGCGAAAGAGCCACATCGCCTGTCATGCCGCGGCGATCGCCTGGATGCTCGGCCGCACGCTCACCTTCGACCCGGCCCGAGAGGTGTTCACAACGCCCGACGGTCTCGACGCCGAGGCCAATAGCCTCCGCAGCCGACCCGAACGCGACTGCTGGGCCTGACGTGCCGTGCCCCCGCAGGCAACTCCGTGATCCGCACGTTGCGGTAGCGGAGCGTACCTTGCAAGCCGCCGTGGATCTGCAGGGCGATATGGCCTTCTCGCGGAGCCCAGCGTTTATTCGTGTCTCGGCCTACTCTGGCTCGGGCTCGATCGAGGCCGACATCGCGCCCTTGCAGCGGGCCAGCAGCCGGTCGGCGCCGAAGGCGTGGATCTGATCCCGCTTCAGCTCCGCGTGCTCCTTCGTGGTTGTCAGCACGATCACCCGACCTTGGGAGTCGACCTCCTTCGCCAGCAGGTAGCCCTTCTCCGGCGGATGCCCGAAGAGTTTCTGAAGCATCGCGACCACGTACTGGTAGGTGTGATCGTTGTCGTTCCAGAGCACCACGTGATACCGCGGCTGCTTCTTGGGACGACTTTCACTTTTTTCGGTCTTGGCGGGAGCGGGAGCCGGGACGTCCTCGACGGGCTCCACGGCGGCAGCGGCGGTCATGGGTAGGCAGACTCCGGCGGGTTTGCATGCCCCGTGAACGGGCTAACGGGAACAGCCTGACAGGAACGGTTCCACAGTATAAGGTGTGACCCTTCCCGGTGGCTGTCGCCCCGCGGATTCCCAGGGAGATACGCCGCCGTGCTCGACCGCCGTTTCGTCGCCGACAACGTGGATCTCGTTGCCACCAACTGCCGCCAGCGGGGCTCCTCCGCCGACGTGGCCCGGTTTGCCGAACTCGACCGCCTGCGGCGGCAGATGCAGGCCGACATCGACCGGCTGAACCAACAGGCCGGCCAGGTGAGCAAGTCGATCGCCACGGCGGCCGACGCCGCCGAACGCGAGGCCCGCAAGGCCGACGGCCGTCGGCTCCGCGAGGAGGTCTCCGCCTTCGAAGGGAAGCTGGCCGAGATCGTTCAGGAATCGGACGAGATCCTGCGGGCGATCCCCAACCTCACGCATCCCGCTGCCCCCGTCGGGGGCGAGGACGCCGCCGTCGAGATCCGCCAGGGTCGGACGCCTGTCGCTGGCTTCGACTTCAAGCCGCTCGACCATGTCGAACTCGGCGGCCGCCTCAAGCTTTTCGACTTCGAGGCGGGCGCGAAGGTGGCTGGCCACGGCTTTTACTTTCTGACCAATGATGCCGTCCTCCTCGAGTTGGCACTGCAGCGGTATGCGGTCGATCTGCTGATGCGTGAGCACTTCACGGTGATGACCACGCCCGACCTCGCTCGCGACAGCATCCTCGAAGGCACAGGCTTCATGCCCCGCGGCCCCGAGACGCAGATCTACTCGGTCACCGGCAGCGATCTGTCGCTCATCGCCACCGCCGAAATCACGCTCGGCGGCGCCATGCACGAGCGGATCTTCGAGGCCGACGAACTGCCGCTCAAGCTCTGCGGCATCAGCCACTGCTTCCGCACGGAGGCCGGCGCCCACGGCCGGGCCACCCGTGGCCTCTACCGCGTGCACCAGTTCACGAAGATCGAGATGTTTGCCTACACGCTGCCGGAGCAGAGTGATGACATGCACAATTACCTGCTCGATCTGGAATGCGAACTGTTCGATGGCCTGGGCATCCCGTACCGCGTCATCGACACCGCCAGCGGCGATCTCGGCGGCCCCGCCTACCGCAAGTTCGACCTCGAGGCCTGGATGCCGGGCCGCGGCGAAAATGGGGAATGGGGCGAGGTGACGAGCACCTCCAACTGCACCGACTACCAGGCGCGGCGGCTGGCCGTGCGGTATCGCAAGCCGGGCGAGAAGGGCACTTCCTACGTGCACACGCTCAACGGCACGGCGATCGCGATCAGTCGGGCGATCATCGCCATCCTGGAGAACTACCAGTGCTCCGACGGCTCGATCGTCGTCCCCGACGCGCTCGTGCCATGGATGGGCAAGAAGAAGATCGAACCGCGGTAAGGCTCCCGATCCCGTCGCTCGCGCTCAGGGCTTGGATGAAGCCGCTTTTGCTGCCCATGCGCCCCGTGCCTGGCGTTGAGAATGGCACGTTTGACAAGAAGCCCCGGACGGAAGTCCGGGGACTCCGGGTCGTTGGGCTCTTCCCGGATCTGCATGGCACGTTGGATGGCGTTCAAACCGGGAGTCCCCCGGCTCCCGCCGGGGGCTTGTATTCCGTGTTCACGCGACGGCAAGGGCCGCGCTCACTACCACTTGAGCCCGAACTTCTCACCCGCGGACTTGCTGCCGACGCGGCCCGTGCCGCCCTTCAGCACGCCTGAGTGTTTCTTCACGACCGGCGCGGCGGGTGCTTCCTCAGCAGCAGCATCCTCATCAGCTGCATCATCAGGAGAGGCTGCGGCCGACGGTGCCACCAGAGCCTTGATGGAGAGCGACATCCGCTGCTCGTCGGGATCGATGGAGAGCACGCGGCACTCCACCGTCTCACCCTCCTTGACAACGTCGCCCACGCTGCGGACATGGCGATTCGCCAGTTCCGAAACATGCACGAGCCCCTCGACGCCCGGTTCGAGTTTCACAAACGCGCCGAACTGGGCGATCCGGCTCACCACGCCGCGGACCGTCGCCCCCACGTGATATTTCTCGCCGGCCCGCTGCCAAGGGCTCTCCACCAGGTCGCGGGCCGACAGGCCGATCTTGCCGGTGTCGCGGTCGATCTTCTTGACGACCACCCGCACCCGCTGGCCGGTCTGCAGCACGTCGGCGGGATTCGCCACACGGTCCCAGGAGAGCTGGCTCACGTGCACGAGCCCCTCGACCCCTTCGCCGATGTCGACGAAGGCGCCAAAATCGCGGACCGACCGCACCGTGCCGTCGAGCATGGTGCCCACTTCCAGCGTTTCCAGAAGCTTCGTCTTCGCCTCGGCGGCCTGCTTCTCGATCACGGCCCGACGCGAGAGCACGAGCCTGCGGGCGGCCGGCACGATGTCGGTAACGAGGCTTTCGAGCGTCTGCCCGACCATCTCCTCGAGATTCTCCACCCGCCAGGTGCTCACCAGGCTCGCCGGCATGAAGCCCCGCAGCCCTGCGACGTCGCACTCGAGGCCGCCCTTATTGGCGGCCGTCACACGGGCCTCCACGATCATGCCGGCCTGGATCTGCGACCAGTCTTCCACGGCCACGGCGCGGTTGGCAAAGGCGACGTCGTAGAGACCGTCATCCTCGTTCCTCAATCCCACGCTCAGCTGAAGCACGTCACCGACCGCAGGCACGAGTTCGAGATCGAGACCGGCGAGCTTCATCGCGCCCTGCCGTCGCTCGCCCAGATCGATGAAGGCCGTGTCGGCGCCAATCGAGAGCACCGTGCCCGCCAGCCGTGCGCCCGGTTCGAGCGGCGCGTCGGCCCGAGCCGATGTCGATGCGGTGATCAGATCGTCGATTGCCACACCGGCCAGCGCCGCCTCGAAATCCTGTTCCAGATCATCGTCGAGGGCCGCCCGCAGGTTGGGCACCGCGACCCGCTTCTGCGGAGGCAGCACGTCCTTGAACGGCGACTTCTCTGACGACCCACCCCGCTTGTCGCGACGTCCCTCGCGACGCGGAGCCGCGTTTTGGCCCGATGCGGTCTGGGCAGGTGTGTTTTGGGCCGGTGTGTTTTGACCCTTCGCTCCGTCCGCTGTCGGAGCAGGCGCGGCCGGTGCGTCGAGCGTTCCCGCCGCCGGAGGCGTGGCCGCCACGGCGACTGGGGCCGCTTGGGCAGACGCCGCGAATCCAGAAGACGCTAAACCCGGAGCCGCTAAACCCGAAGTCGGGAGGCCGGCAGTCGCCGCCGGCGCCGGGGCGGAAAAATATTCATACCGTGGCGCGGACCGCGGGGGCTTCACGCCAGGCCGCTGCGTGCCGATGGGAATCCGCCTGGGCTGTGCGTTCTCGGCCGCCTGGCCCGAGTCCGCCTGCTCTGACTGATTTTTGGACTGGGATTCGGCAGTGCCTTCCGGGGGCGTGCCTTCCGGCGGTATCGAGGAAGGATCAGGCGTTGAACTCATCGGACTCTCGGGCTGTGGATAAGAAATGCGGGAAACAGGACTTGAACCTGCACGGTATTACTACCACCAGGCCCTCAACCTGGCGCGTCTGCCAATTCCGCCATTCCCGCAGCGGTGCGAACCCAAACGTTCTTTTGGACATTCTCTCGACCACGGCCCGCTTTCACACTCCGCGGACAGCATCTCATTCTGAGCCGTCGCCGACCGCAGTCAAGCAGCCTTCGCGGGATGCGATGAAATCAGCCGCGGCGAACTCGCAACGGCACCAAACGCGGCCAAGCCGCCCATGAACGCCAGACTCCAGGCCACGTCACCGACCGGCATCCAGCGGTAGAAAGGCAGCCCAGCCGTGTAGCAGGCGAGCAGTCCGGCCACCGTGTGAGGGTAGTCGTTGCTCAGGCACCAGTGGGCAAAGTTCGTGGACAGAAAAAACACGAGCGAACTGGCCAGAGCACCACCCGCGATCGCCAGGGGCCGGCCGTTCCGGACCAGTCCACCCAGCAGCACCGGCCAGGCAAATGCCGCGTAGATCACGGCGGCCATCATCAGACTGCCCGCCGAGCTGCCGTAGCCCGGCAGGACGAGGTTGCTGATGGACAGGGCCGCCAGCGGCACCGTGACCGCCACGATCGGATTGGGAAACACCGCCCCAGCCGCAATCGCAGCCCCGGCAAGAGGCGTGACGTTGAAGGCCGGCTGCCAGAGCCGACCCGCCACCGACACGGCGACAAGCACGAACCAGACCCCGCAAAGCGTGGCAAACGGTGGACGGTGCTTCGCGACGTTTTCCATGGTCAGCCGTGACTCCCGAAGATGGCGGAATAGGGACTGTGGGTTGAACACCACAGGGGAACGCCCGATACACTAGCGGTTTTTGGGTTTCGAGCAAGCGAAAACTATGCCCACCGGCCCAGACGGGATCACTGCCATGCCGGCCACAGCACCCAATCCAGCAGGCCCATTCCGCACGCTCACGCTCCAACGGCGGGACGATGGTGTGGTCGTCGTATCGTTTTTTGTTCCTGACCACGCCCAGAATGTGCTCACGGCGGAAGCTGTAACCGAGCTGGCTCGGGCGCTCGCTAGCGTGGACGCCGGACCGCCGCCTGCGGCGGTTGTGCTCCGATCCTCCCGAGAGGGCTCGTTTTTTGCCGGGGCCGACATCGCCCGGCTCGAGCGACTGCACGGCATGCCCCCGGAGGAGATCGAGCGACTGTGCGCGGCGGGACGCGCGGTCTTCTCGCGGCTCTCGTCCCAGCCGTGGCCGAGCGTGGCGATCATCGACGGCATCTGCCTCGGCGGTGGTCTCGAACTCGCCCTCGCCTGCGATCTGAGAGTCGCCACCGACTCTCCTCATACAGCGATCGGGTGCCCCGAGGTGAAGCTGGGCCTGCTCCCGGCATGGGGAGGCACCGTTCGTCTCGCTCGTTTGATCGGCCCGGCCGCCGCGGTCGAACTGGCGGCGGCCGGCGACAACGTCGACGGCCCCACCGCGGCGCGGCTGGGACTGGTTGATGCCTGCGTGCCGGCGGATCAGGCGGATGTCTCGGCCTGTCGGCTGGCGGAGATCGCTGCTGCGCAACAGAGCCACATCGAGCGGCGGCTGCAATTGGCCGGGCCGGTGACGCTGGTCGCGGAGGAACGGGACTTTCTGGAGTCGATGGCGGCAGCCGTGATCCTCGGCCGAAGCGGCGGCCACTATCCCGCGCCGCTGGCCATCCTCGAGACCGTTCTCGCCTGTTGCAGCACGACCGCCGACGAGGCGGTCACGCTCGAGGCCGCCGCCTTTGCCAGACTCGCGAAGTCGGATGTCTCGCGGCAGCTCATCCGGGTGTTTCGACTGGGCGAGCGAAATCGGCGCGACAAAGGACTCGATGACGGCTCTCTTAATGACGGCTCTTTTGGTGATCGAAGTCCGCATGCCGATCGAGTGGCATCGTCCGATGGGGGGCTGCGGAACCGCCCAGCCGTCATTGGCGCCGGCATCATGGGAGCAGGGATCGCGGCCAGCCATCTGCGGGCCGGCTTCGCGGTGACACTCGTCGATGTTCAGGCCGACACACTGGCCGCCAGCGTCGCCACGATCCTCGACGAAGCGGCCTGGGACCGCGGTACCAAGCGAACCGACCCTGCCCGGGCTGTCGCGCTATCGGGCAAACTCCACACCGCCACGCGGATGGCGGCGATCGCCGAATGCGATCTCGTCATCGAAAGCGTGCTCGAGCGGGCCGACATCAAGCGGCAGGTGCTCGCCGAGATCGAGCGGACGGTAGGGCCGACGACGGTGATCGCCACCAACACCTCGACCAACCCAATTGCAAAGCTGGCGGAGCCGCTCGAGGATCCCACGCGCTTCTGCGGCATCCACTTCTTCAATCCCGTCCGCCGCATGACGCTCGTGGAGGTGATCCGCGGGCCGGCCACGAGCGATGCAACCGTCGCCACCGCTGTGGCCCACGTCAAACGGCTGGGCAAATGCCCGATCGTCGTGCGGGACAGCCCCGGTTTTCTCGTCAACCGTGTCCTGATGCCCTACCTCCACGAGTCGGTGGAGATGCTCCGCGAGGGGATCGAGGCGAAGCGGATCGACCGGGTAGCCCGCGGCTTCGGCATGCCGATGGGGCCGCTGGAACTCTACGACATGATCGGGCTCGACACCGCCTTCTATGCCGGGCTCGTGCTGAGCGCCGCCTACGGCGACCGGATCGAGGCCTCACCGCTCATTCCGGCGATGGTGAAGTCGGGGCGGCTGGGCCGCAAGACCGGCGCCGGCTTCTATCAATACCGCACGGGCGGGCAACGGGCACGGATCGATCGCCCCGATGAGGCCGTGAGTACGCTGATCAAGCCGTATGCGCTCCCCGCCCGGGATACGACCGACGCGACGATCTGCGACCGGCTCCTGCTGCCGATGCTGCTGGAGGCGCTTCGCGTGCTCGACGAGTCGATCGTCCGCGACGGTCGCGACATCGACCTGGCCGTGATCCACGCCCTCGGCTTCCCGGCCTTCCGCGGTGGACTTTTGGCGTGGGGCAACTCACTTGGCGCGGCGGAGGTGGTCCGCCGGCTCGCACCGCTCGCCGATCTCGGCATCCGCATGCACCCAACCCAGCGGCTGCTCGCCATGGCAGCCGCGGGCGAGTCCTTCACGGCCTGAGTGACCCCAGCACGACACGAACAGCAACACCATGTCTCCATCATCCGCCACCTTGCCCGCCACCACGCCCGTCGTCGTCGCCTGCTGTCGCACCGCGATCGGACGGGCCCATGCCGAACGCGGCGTGTTCCGCCGGGTGCGCGGCGACGAACTGGCCGCGGCGGTCGTGCAGGCTGTGGTGGACCGCAGCGGCGTCGATCCCGACACGATCGAAGATCTGATCCTCGGCGCGACCCAGCAGCGGGGCGAACTGGGTGGCAACGTGGCGCGGTGTGTTGCGCTGATGGCCGGGCTGCCATTTTCCGTGGCCGGCACCACGGTCAACCGCCTCTGCGGCTCATCGCTCGAAGCACTCGCGCAGGGCTGCCACGCCATCGCCGCGGGAGCCGAGAACGTACACGTCGTCGGCGGCGTCGAGCACATGCACCATCTGCCGATGGACTCCGCCATCGACGTCCACCCTCGGGTGTTCGCCCGTTCGAGCCGGGGCATGCTCTCGATGGGCATGACCGCCGAGCACCTCGCGGCCACCCACGGCATTTCGCGACGGCGGCAGGAGGCCTATGCAATCGAGAGCCACGCCAGGGCGACGCGGGCTGCCGATGCCGGCCTGTTCGAGGACGAGATCGTGCCGGTGATCGGCCACGACGAGGTGGGGGGCGTGATGGAGGTGGTCCACGACCAGTCGATCCGCCGCGACAGCACGCCCGAGCAACTCGCGGCACTCGAGCCGGCGTTCCTGCCGAAGATCGGCACGATCACGGCGGCCACGAGTGCCCCGCTGAGCGACGGCGCCGCCGCGATGATCGTCATGTCGCTCGCCGAGGCTCGGCGGCAGGAACTTGAGCCGCTGGCACGCGTGGTCGGCACCGCCGTCGTGGGCGTGCCACCGGCAATGATGGGCACCGGTCCGGTGGCCGCCACGCGGAAACTGCTCGAACGCACCGGCACCACGATCGGCGGCATCGATCTGGTCGAACTCAACGAGGCATTCGCCGCCCAGGCGATCCACTGCATCGACGCGCTCGGCCTCGACCCTGCAAAGGTCAACGTCCGCGGCGGTTCGCTCGCCATCGGTCATCCCCTGGGTGCCAGCGGCGCCCGGATCGCCACCACACTCCTCCATGCGATGCGCGATACTGGCGCGAAGGTCGGCCTCGCGACGATGTGCATCGGACTCGGACAGGGAATCGCGGTGCTCTTCGAACGAATGGACTGAGCGTGTCGGCAATGGAGAGATCCGTTCATCCAAGCCCGACGCGCGATCGAGGGACAATGCGACCCACACACGGAATTCCCTCGCTTGCGCTTCGGGCTTGCATGGGCACGAGCCCTGCTGCGACTTCGATGGTCGCGCTGATGCTTGCGAGGCTCGACTCGTCGTTCGACAGGCCTGCGGTCTGCGATGCCCTGGATCGCGGCCGGACGTGGACCTGGGGCGAGGTGATCGCGGCATCCGTCGAACTCGCTACCACATTCGAAACGATGGGCCTTCGTCGCGGCCAGCGGCTCGCGCACTTGGGGTCGCACTCCCCCGACTGGATTGTCGTCGACCTTGCCTGCCAACTGGCTGGCGTTGTCCACGTGCCGCTGCATGCCGATACGACGGCCGGGGAGCAGGCAGCCCAATTGGCATGGCTATCACCACAGGGGATTGCGTGGAGTGGTTCAGTCCGGGGCGGAAGCCCCGTGGCCGGACTCCCGATCTCGATCGACCTGCGTTCGCGGCCTGGGGCTCGGCCTCGGTCAAATCACAGCAGCGTTTCCAAATGCGTGTCTGATATCGGTGTTTCTGATGCTGGCGTGCTCGAGTCAGACAACTGGCAACGGTGGCACGCCGACCGCGCCGCGCTTCGTGACGAGGTCGCGCGGTATGTCGCAGCGTGCGACCCCGACGCATGCAGTGTGATCCTGCTCTCCTCCGGCACGACCGGCCGGCCGAAGGGCGTGATGCACTCCCAGCGGGCGGTGGTTGCCAACGCGGTCGCCTCCACAAAAGTCTTCCTCGACGAGCCCGACGACGTGCGGCTCTCGTGGCTGCCCATGAGCCACTCGCTGGCACGCACGGGCGACCTGGTCACGGCGCTGGTCCGCGGTGGCTGCCTGAATGTCGTCACCGACCGCCGTCGGGTGCTCGATGCCTGCCGGGTGCTGCCACCGACCGTTGTGCTGGGCGTGCCCGCATTCTTCGAGCGGTTGGAACTCGCCGCCGAATCAGGACGGATTCCCGACCTGTCGGCGGCGCTCGGGGGCCGCGTGCGAGTCTGCGTGTCGGGCGGCGCGGCCCTGCGGGCGCGGACAGCCGTGGCGTTTTCATCGCGTGGTCTGCCTTTGGTGGAGGGCTACGGCCTTGCCGAGGCCGGTCCGGTTGTCACGCTTTCCAATCCCCGAATCGCGCGGCCCGGCACCGTCGGGCCGGCGGTCGATGGCGTGGAACTGACGCTCGACACCCGGCCCGCTACACGTGGCCAGTTGCTTGTGCGCACGCCCAGCCGCGCGGTCGGCGTGATTGGAGATGACACAGACACTCAGCCTGCAGATGCCGAACGGATCGAGTCGGAATGGATCGAGACCGGCGACTTGGCCGCGATCGATGCCGACGGCCACGTGCGGATTACCGGCCGGCTCGTCGATACGCTCGTCTTGTCGGGAGGCACGAAGGTGCCGCCGGCCGAGGTGGAGGCGGCACTCGCGGAAGATCCCGTCGTCGCGCAGGTCTGCGTGACGGGCAATGGGCTGTCGGCTCCAATCGCACTCATCGTGCCCGAACCGTCGGTGCTGAGAGCGGCGATCCGTCGCATGGGGCTCCGAGTCTGGAGCCGGCAGGCGGCTCTGCGTCACCCGCGGGTGCTGCAGTGGCTCGCACGGCGGCTCGCACGGCGACAGCGGCAGTTGCCCCGGGGCTTTCGAGTGCGGCGGGCCGTGCTGGTCGGCCGGCCGTTCGATGCGGCCCACGGCGAGGCGACCGAATCGCTGAAGCTTCGACGCAAGGCGATCGCCACGCACTTCGCCACAGAGCTTGCCGCGGCGGCCGAGCAGATACCGCCGTCATGGGTCGCGGTTGTGTCACCGGGACCGCCGTGCGGGCCGCAGCACGCCGACACCACCCTGATGACTGCCACCCTGATGACTGGAGGAAACACGATGGCGACTCAGAGCAGTTGGGCTGCCGCAAGCCTGTGGGGAGTGTCGCAGGCGGATGCCATGGCGCCGTCCGGCTTCCCACTGGCGGCTGCAATGGCGGCGGAGCCGCTGCGGGCGGTGATCGCTGATGTGGTCGAGCGGGCAGTCCACGCCATCGCGGAGCTGCGCGGCCGGTCCCGGCTGTACGACGCCGCGAATCCTGAAGCAGCGGCCGCCTGGTCGCCGGCGCCTCTCGACGATGCTCCTGCCGCGCCCGTCGGAACGTTCTCACAGGCGGCGGAGGCAGCCCTTGGAGAGGCGGGGCTCTGGGGGCTGCTCGTTCCGGAACGGTTTGGTGGCACGGGCTGCACCATGCAGGAACTGGCCCGCGTCGTCACGCGGATCGCCACCGATGTGCCCACGGCCGCCGGCCTTCTCTCCGTCCATTCAGCGATCGGTGCGGTCTCGGCACTGGCGGCGTTTGGATCGGAGAGCCAGCAGGAGCGACATCTGCCCGGCCTCGCACAGGGCACACCACTCTCCATCTTCGGTGCCACCGAGCCCGACGCCGGCTGCGATCTGCACGCCATATCCTCGCGGCTCGACTGCCAGGGCGACCGACTGCTGCTCTCCGGCACGAAGATGTTCATCACCGGCGCGACCTACGGCCGGCTCATAAAGCTGATCGCCCTGCTCGACGGACGGCCGGCGGTGCTGCTCGTGCGGCTACCCGATTCCGACACGCCGACGTTTCGGCTGCGGCACTATCGTCTCCATCCGCTCAAGCATGCCCACAATGCGGCGATCGAATTTACGCGACACGAAGTGGACGCATCGGACATCCTGCAGCCACCGGCGGGATCGACCGACGCCATGCGGATCGTCTGGCATGGCCTCAACCGTGGCCGCATCACGCTCGCCGCGCAGGCCGCCGGCACGCTGCGACTGCTGGTGCGGCAGGCCCGCGACCATGCCCTGCGACGCCGTACCTGGGGCGAGCCGATCGCCTCGCGTGAACTCGTGCAGGGGCGACTGGCGCGGATCGCCGCCGGCATCGTCGCCTGCGACAGCCTTGCCGCGTGGGCCGCGGCGGCGATCGACATGGGGCAGTCGGGGGAGCTCGAGGCGATCATCGCCAAGGTCGTGGCGGGCGAGTGCGTGCGCGACGGGGCGATCAACAGCCTCGGCGTTCACGGCGGCCGCGAGTTTCTCGTCGGCCATCCGCTCGGCGACTCCTTCCACGACCACTTCGCTGTGACCGTCTACGAGGGGGAGAGTGATCTGCTCGGTCTCGCCCTCTTCAAGGGGCTCGCCAAGCACCACCCGCTCGCCGCCCTCGCCCGTGAGGCGTCGGGCGGCAGACGGGCGGCGGCGTGGCTCGCGTGGCGGATCGGGATCCTCGGCCGGCGGCCGCACCACGACGATTCCGGAATCCTCGACCGCCGACTGCGGAATCACGCGACAGCAGCGCGGCGGCTGCTCGACGCGGCTGCGGTCCGGATCGACCGGGGCATCCGCCGGCAGGGCAAGGCTCTCGCGGATCGGCAGTTGCTCGTCGGCAGCTGGTCGGCCGAAGTCCGCGACCTGGTGAGCGTGCTGGCGGTGGCCCACCATGCCGACGCCACCGGCGATGACAGCGACCTGCTGGCGGCAGACTGCTGGTGCCGGCTGGCTCTTGCCCGCGGCCGCGGCACGCGGCTCACCGCTGCCGATCAAGCGGCATTGGCAGCGCTGGGGAGAACCGTCGTAGAGAACGTCACTCGTTGACCGCGGCGGATCGAGAGCGGTGGCCCGCTCACGATCCGCTCATGTTGCGTGGATGCTTGTGGCGGTGCCGCTGCCGCGGATATCTTTCGTGCGAAAAGCCATGAACGAATCCGCGACGAATCATACCCCACCTTTTTCGCTCTCGGGCCTCCGGCGGTTCCGCGTATGGGTCTCGTTCCTGATCGCCTTTTTTGTCAGCACGGGCATGCTGCTTGGCTGGAAGCAGGCTGCGGAAAGGTCTGCCCAGGACCGTGATTGGCGGGACGTCATGCAACCCGGCGTGCCCGATCCCGGGCTGACACCGGCTGACGACGTACCGACCGACCACGCGAGCCGCGTGGTCGTGGGGCTCTACGTCGAACGGATCACCGAGGTATCGATCCACGACAGCCGCTTCCGGGCGCAAATCGACGTGTGGTTCAGCTGGCAGGGCGATCCCTTCGACCCGATCGCCCATCTGGTCGTCGTCGATGGCGTCATCGAATCGAGCACGATCCTCGAGGAGTCTGATGATGGCGACCGCCATTATCGGCGGTATCAGATCAAGGTCGAGATCGCGAAGATATTCCACATCCACCACTTCCTCCTCGACCGACACCTGATCGTGATCGCGTTCGAGAACGGCAGCACACCTCGCGAAAACCTTCTGTTCGAGCCTGACCGGCTGAATTCGGCTGTCAGTTCCCGCACCGCCGTGCACGGCTACAGCATCGGACCGCTCCAGGCATTGGAGAAGCCGCATTCCTACAAGACGTCGCGGGGCCGGCCGGGGCACGCCAGTGGCGAGCGGTCGACCTTTTCGCAGGCTCGGTTCGGCATGATCATCTCGCGCGACAGCTGGGGGCCGTTCGTGAAGATGTTCCACGCCCTGTTCGTGGCAGTCGCGATCGCACTGCTACCCTGCTTTATTCGTCCCACCGACCTCGACCCCCGATTCGGCCTCGGCGTCGGCGCGCTCTTCGCGGCCGTGGCGAATTCCTACCTGATTGGCGCTCTGGTGCCCGACACGGGCGAATTCTCGCTGGCCGACATGGTGAACCTGCTCGGGATCGTGACGATTCTGATCACGCTCGTCGAATCGACGGTGTCGCTCTACCTCTACGATCTCCGGGGCGAGCGGGAGCTTTCCCAGTCACTCGACCGCACCTCCTTCGTGGTCGTCTCGGTGGGGTTCACTGCGGCCGTCGCCATGATGCTGCTCGGTGCCGCGGGAGGGTGGTGAGGATCCGGCCCGGCACCGCCTGACGCTATCGGCTCGTTATCAGCGCCGGCCACCAACTGCAGAGATACCAGGCGCGGGGTGTCGTCCACTCCGCGAAGGCCTCCAGGGCGCCGCGGCTCATCATGCCCCCGGCACCCATCCCCCCAGCACCCATACCCTGCGTGCCTGCGGAAAAGTCGCCGTCGAGCACATCCTTCAGCAGTCCGCGTGGCTTCGAATACCGCACGACACGGGCCGTATCCTTTGTGAGGCCCGCCAACTCGACTGCCCGCGTGACCGCGTCCTCCAGGAATCCAATCCGGTCGACGAGGCCCGCATCGACCGCCTGCTGGGCCGTGAAAATCTGTCCCGTGGCCACGCTCGCAAGCTTCTCGTCGTCGAGCTTCGGCCGTCCCTGCTTCACGATCTGCTTGAAGCGGGCGAACATCTCATCGACCAGGCTCTGCAGCACCTTCCGCTCGCGTTCGGCCAGCTCGGGCGTGCGATCCTTGGTGGGGCTGAGCATCTCCTTGAGCGGACCGCTGGCGATTGAATCATCCTCGATGTCGAATTTCTTCAAGAGCTTGGAGATGTCGAAGTGCGGAATGATGACGCCGATCGAGCCCGTGAGCGTGGCCGGCTCGGCGAAGATCACGTCCTCACGGCCGCCGTTGGCCATGGCGACATAGTAGCCGCCGCTGGCCGCGATGCCGCCCATGCTCACCACCACCGGCAGGTCGCGTTCCTTGGCCAGTTCGGCCAACCGGTAGTGAAGCTCATCGCTGCCACTGACCGTGCCACCCGGGGAATCAACGCGGAGCACGATCGCCTTGACGCTCTCATCCTCCGCGATGTGGTCGAACTGCGCACGGGCGAAGCCGCTGCCCCCCATGATGGCGCCGGCGATGTCGACGATCGCCACCTTGGCGGTCGCCACCCTCGAGAGCGAGTGGTATTTCTCCACCACCTTTGCATCACGTTGGAAATACTGTGCCGCGGCGCCGGCGCTGGCCAACGCCGACAGCAACGAAATGCCTGCGATCGACCAGGCGATCCAGGTGCTCCAGCGGCCCCAGAAGCCGCCCTGTTCCAGGATCACTCGTGTGGGCGGCGGCGATGGCATCTGTTCGATCTGCATGGTGGAACTCCGGCGGGTGGCAGTGGAGAGGGGAAACGCCAGTTTGCCATTTTTCCGCGCATCCCGTTACCCTGACCGGGTGGCAGTAACGATTCTCGGGCACGGCGGTGCCCCGGGGGCTCGTGGACCGCCTGCATCAGCGACGTGAACAGTGCGAGAGGAGAGTGGCAACGTGTTTGTGTGTGTCAGCACCGAGTGTTTTCCCGATCTGCCACTGGCAAAGGCGATGGAGCGGCTGGCGGAACTCGAGTTCACGGCCGTGGAGATCGATGTCCACGAAGGTGGCCCCCATCTCCGGCCCGGCGATGTCGCGGCTGATCACGAGGCGGCGATCGCGGCCTGCAGCGATCTGCAGCGACTGCGGCCCGTGGCGATCTCGTTCTCGTCTCCCGAGACACCCGAACTCTACGACCGCTTCACGGCCTGCTGCCGTCTGGCCAAGTCGCTCGCCGTCGTCACCATGGTGGTCGATGCCTCGGAACTCGGCACCCCTTTCAACGGGGAGATCGAGCGGCTGCGGAAGATGGTGGCGATCGCCTCGGGGTTGGGCGTTGTGGTGGGCGTCAAGACCACCGCTGGCCGCATGACGCAGGATGCAGAGACGACCGCCTCACTCTGCCGCAACGTACCGGGGTTGGGCGTCACGCTGGATCCGAGCCACTTCATCCATGGCCACAAGAAGCTGGCTTCGTGGGAACCGATCCTCAAATATGTCTGCCACGTCCACCTCCGCGACACGAAGCCGGAGGTGCTGCAGGTGCGGATCGGCCAGGGCTGCGTGGAGTATGGGAAGATCGTCGCACAGCTGGAGCGGGTGGGCTACAAGCGGGCGCTGTGCGCCCACATGCCGCCGCTGGAAAACGTCGATCAAGTCGCCGAGCTCCGCAAGATGCGTCTCTTGCTGGAAAGCTTGCTGTAGGCAAAACACGGTCTCACGGCAAACCTACCGCACGGTAGAGCCGGAAGATTCCGCGCGGCTGGCCATTTCAGCGTAGGTCTGCGATTGCGTCTCGTCGCCCTGTTCGGCGTACATCGTCGAGAGGTTGCCATAGGCGACGGCCAGCGACCGCTCCTCCAACTGCTTCGAGTCGACGGCAGCCACCATCAGGTCCACGCCCCGGCGGCTCAGCGCCATGGCGTCGTCACGGCGATCGACCTGCCAGTAGGAAATCGCCATGCTGACGTATGATTCGCCAAGCTGTCCGGCCTCGCGATCGCGGTCCAGACGCGGATTGCCCTCCCACATCGGGATCACCCGGTCAAACCAGGTCACCGCTGTGGCATGGTCGCCACGCTGCAGGCTATGCATGATGCCGATGCGGAAGAGTAGGTCGCCGGCATTCTTCCGTTCCTTGTCGGTCAACTCACGCTGCTCGCCGCCCCGCTCGAGATAGGCCGCAGTCAGCGTCGCGTTGTCGAGCATGTCGGAAGCATCGCCACGCAACTGGGCAGCAGCCAGGGCATCGAGCAGACCGAGCCCCACCTCCCAATCGATCTGCCGGCGACGCCACGGGTCTTTCACTGTTTCGCCCATGCGATCGCGAACTTCCAGGAGCCGCTTCACCCAGGGCAGTGGCTCGAACGAGTCGGCGGAGCCGGCTGCGACGGCCAGTGCCCCGCGGCAGAGCTGCAGTTCCAGCGTCTGCTGAACCGTCTGGTCTGCCTTGCACTCGGCGACGACGGCTTCGCTGCGTGCCATCCACTTGGGAATGACCCTGCTCTTCTGCTGCCACGTGCCCTGGGCAATGGACTGAGCCGTGCCGAGGTGGGCATCGAGCATGATTTCCCGGGCGGCCTGCTGAACCGCTGGAGAACGCTTGGCGAGCAGTGCCGACGACCGGCGGATGGACTCCGCGAAGTGTTCCACGGCCTTTTGATAATCAGGAGTGGGGCCGGCGAGTTCGATGCGGCCCAGGAGCCGTTCGACCTGTGCCGTCACCAAGGGCGGAGTGTTGGGGCTGGCCTTCATCGCCTCCACCACGGCACGCGCCTCTTCGGGACGGTCGAGGGCCAACAGAATCCCGCCATGCTTCATCTTCGTCCACACGTCGGACGGATCGATCTGCTCGGCGGCCTCGGCCAGCCGCAACGCCTGCTGCCACTTGCCCTGCTCGCACATGAGCACCATCAGGAGCCGGTGGGCACGGAGGTGTTTGGAGTCGATCTCCACCGCATACTGCAGGTCAGCCACGGCGAATGCGCTGCAGGTGTCGATCTCGCCCTCCGCCCGCAGGACGAACGACTCCGGATCGAGCGGCTCGATCATCACCGCGGTGGCCGATTGGGTGCCGGGCTTCACGCTGAAGATGACGCCGCGTTCTGGAAACACTTCACCGATGGAGACACCCTGTTCGTCGAGGATCGACACGGTCCGCAGATCGGCGATCTCCAACTGCTTGGCGAGGTCGCCGACGACGACCGGCTCTGCCAGCTTGATGCGAATCGCTGCCACGACTTCGCCTTCGAGTGTGACCTCGACCCGCTCGAAGGGTTCGATCTTCCAGAAAAACCCACGCGTCCCGTCCTCGCGAGTGAACGGTTCGCCTGCTCCCCAGCCGGCCCGCAGCTCGTCTCCGGTCGTCTTGCCCGGATGGACGCCGCGAAAGCTGGCAGGGTCGATTGAGAGCGTTGGCATCTCGTCGGGCGTGGCGGCCACCGGCGCGTTGACCGTGGTCTTGGTCGGCCGTTCCGCAACCGGCATCTCAGCGGGCCGCACGTCGGGCGACGTCGCGGCGGGCACACCATCGGGAGCGGCACTGGCGGTATCGTTTTTTGGGCTCTCGGACTTGGTTGTGACGGCCCCGGTCAGCGGCGCCATCGTCTTCACCGTCGGCTTTGGCAGGCCGCTTACCTTGTCGGTCAGCCAACGCTTGAGAACGCTCGTCTCTGGCCCCAGGCCTGCCTTGCCTGCGGATTCCTCTGCGGCAGGCGTGGTCGCCGCGGTCGCCGCCGGTGCGCCAGTGGGAACGAGGTCGGTCCATTCGGCCGTGAGTCGGCCCGCAGGTTCTGCGGTCGTCGCGGCGTCTGCACGCAACACGGCCGGGGCGGGTTTCACCGTCGCGCGGACCGCAGGCGCGGCGCCATCAGCGGCCGTCGCCATGCCCCGCTCTGCCACAGGCTGGCTGGGGACAACCGACAATTGGATTTTTGGCATCGCCTGAGGGCCGCCGGGCATTCCGGCGTTGGCAGACGACTTGTTCGGGGCTGCCGCAGCCTGCGGCTCCGTCTTCCGCTTGGAGGCGGGCTCACCGATTGATTCGATCCATCGTGGCAGCCGCATGATCGCTCGCGGCGGTTCGGTCCGCGTGGCATCATCCGCATGGACAACACCCGTGATCGCGACTGCTGCCGCGGCGGAAAAGAGTGATCGGGAGACTGTGAGAGGCAGGCACCGCAGCGTGGCCACGAAAAGATCCTCCTTGGTTGCGAACAGCAAACGCCCTAAGGCCGCGGGAGGTTAGGTACCGGGATTCGCCGCGTCCAGAGCAGATGGGGTCTTATTCACGCTGAAAGCGGCCCCCCCAGTCCCCGTGTCCGACGCAGGTTCACTGTGACACCCCTTTCCTTCGTCCTGTATCCGGCGCATGCTAGTCGTGCATGAACCATCCTCGTTCGCAGCATGTGGTCGTCATCGGTGGCGGAATGGCCGGCCTGGCCGCCGCGGAGGCGTTGCTGAACGAGCCGCCGAAGGACGACGGGACAGGCCGTGCCGGAACACGCCTGGTAACGCTGATCGAGCCCTCTGGCCGCGTTGGCGGCGTGGTGGAAACGGTTCGCCGCGACGGCTGGCTCATCGAGCGTTCAGCCGACAGTTTTCTTGCCGCTCGCCCCGAAGGAGTTGCACTCGTTGAGCGTGTGGGGCTCACCGGCGAACTCATCGGGGTCGATCCCCGTGTCCGCCGGGCACTCATCCTTCACCATGGCCGGACAGAAGCGGTGCCCCTCGGATTTCGGCTGATCGCTCCCGGCCTCCTGAAAAGCATCCTCACCACGCCGATCCTGTCACCGCTCGGGCGGCTGCGGCTGCTCTGCGAGCGGTTCGTGCCGGTGAGGGACCGAAGCCTGACCGACGAATCACTCGAACAGTTCGCGGTTCGACGGTTGGGTCGAGAAGCCTTCGAGCAGCTCGTGCAGCCACTCGCGGCCGGCATCTGGACGGCCGACCCGGCCCGACTCAGCATGGCGGCAGCCTGCCCAGAATTCTTCGCCATGGAAATTCGCGACGGCAGTCTCTGGGCTGGAGAGCAGAAGCGTGGCAGAGCTGCCGCGGGAGCCTCGCAGGCGGCTGGCGCCCGCTACGGCCATTTTCTGACGCTGGCCTCCGGCATGGAGACGCTCCCCCGACGGCTCGCAGACCATCTTGCAGCCCGCGGGGTGCAGTTCATCACCGCCTCCGCGACCGGGCTGCAGCAGAGGCCAGACCAGGTCTGGGAGGTTTCGCTGAGTGCCAGAGCGGGTGGCAACGTAATGGGTGGCACGGAGATCGCCGGGGCCGTGAGCCTGTCCTCCACCATCGAGGCCGATGCCGTCATCGTGGCGGTGCCAGCGGGCGCGGCGGCCGAGTTGCTGCGGTCTGCTGACCCGACGTTGGCGATGGGGCTGGCGGGCATTGAATACGCCGGTTCGGCGGTCGTGTCGCTGGGTTTCGCTCGTGAAGACGTGGCCCATTCACTCGACGCCGCCGGGGTCGTTATCCCGCGACGCGAGGGCCGACGCATCCTCGCCGTCAGTTTCTCCAGCCAGAAGTTTCCAGGCCGTGCGCCCGAGGGCTCGGTGCTGATGCGGACGTTCGTGGGGGGCGCTCTCGACCCGGAGACCGCGGCACTCGACGACGAGCGGCTCCTGCCACTGGTCCTCGCCGAGTTGCGTGCCGTGCTCGGTGTGCGGGGCACGCCGCACATCGTGCAGATCGATCGCTGGCGAGGGGCGATGCCGCAATACACCGTGGGCCATGCCGACCGCGTCGCGATGATTCAGCGACTCGTCGCCTCCCATCGTGGCCTGGCCATGGCAGGCGCGGCCTACGAAGGCGTTGGCATCCCTCAGGTGATCGCCTCAGGCCAAGCAGCCGCAGCATCGCTGCAGTTGCCGTAGACGCCCAGCCACGCAGAGAGCGGCGAAGGGGAACAGGCGTTCGAGAAGAGAAGCGAAACCGCTTACTTCTTCTTGCCTGCGGCGGGAGCCTTGCCACCAGCGGCAGCGGCGTCGCCTTCTTCCTTCTTGACCTTCTTCTTCTTCATGGAGGTCTTCAGGACCCGCACCTTGGGAAGGCCCAGAGGGCTGCGGCCGTCTTCCCAGCGCTCCTGCTCCTTGAGCTTGATGATCCGCTCGCCGCGGGAGAGCACGCCTCGGGCGCTGGACGATCCCTTGCGAACGCGGAGGCTTTTGTCCATGGTCATCGGCTGGGATCCTTCTCAAAAACGGGATAGAGCAGCAGGCAGTCGGCCGGGAATGCTGCCCGATCCGCACCCTCAAAGATTAGAAAACGCGTGTCCCGGCTTCAAGTCCTTCCCGGGAATCCCCGGCCATCACCGCCGGGAAGGCCCAGGCAAAAGGCCAAGGATAGCTCTCACCGCGTCAAGTTAGATCGTAACCGCTGCGATCCGCTCGAGGAATTTCTCCATTGAGGGGGGCCGCTGATCGGGCTCGGCCGCGATGCAGGCCATGATGGCGGTCGCCAACGCTGGTGGGATGTCAGGCCAGAATTCCCGGATGTCCCGGGGGGGAGAATCATGACGCATGGCCGCCTTGCCGCCCGCTGCCCGTGGCCACGGCATGTCGAGCGTGCAGATCTCGTACGCGGTCACACCAAAGGAGAAGATGTCGATCCGTTTGTCGATGTGACGCCGACGGACGACCTCGGGAGCCATGTAGCTCGGGGTGCCGATTCGGTTGCCTGGCTGGAGAAAGGCCGGTTTGTCGGGCACTGTAAGGCCGAAATCGAAGAGCACGAGACGACCGTCAGGACAGAGCATGAGGTTTCGCGGGCAGATGTCCCGGTGGATGAACCCCGCATTGTGCACCGTCGCGATCGCTGCCGCCGCCTGCCGCACGAGGTCGAGTCGCAGCGGCGGCGGAAACGGCTCTCGGGCCGACATCACCGTATGGAGCACGGTGCCCGGAATGAACTCCAGCAGGATGTAGGACTCGCCGGCAGTCGACTTCCCCCATTCCAGGGTCCTGGCGATGTGTGGCCCGATGATGCTGGAGCCGATCTCTCCCTCGCCGGGCTTTTTCAGACCACGGTAGCGGCCTTCCACGGGAGCGCTCTTCTCACCGTCGATGATCTTGAGTCCCAGCACCTCACCTGTGCCGATGTCGCGCACCTTGTAGAACTGCGACATCGTGCCGGTCACGCTCTCCCGCATCCGTTCGTAACGGCGCCAGAGATCGACACGGGGCTTCCCACCAAAAAACCGGGAGAAGAATCCGGGGGCAGCCATGGGCGAGCATCGAGAGGGGGAGCTGCTCGCCGCGGTACGATGCCGGCAGTCCAAACAGCAATTGAGAGGATACCACCAACGGGCGGCCCTGGGGGGGATTTGCGAGTCCCATCGGCGCAAGGCCGTCTCGCTCGCGATCCTACCGGATTACCGTGGCGGACGCCCTTTGGGGCAAATACCGCAACCCTGTCGCATCCAGCGGCCTGGCATTTACTGTCCCTTGAAATCGCTCTTCAGATCGAAACGGAAGGCTTCTCCATTGTTCCTTCCCTTCTGCACCGATGCCGTGAAACCCGACGTCTTCGCGTCACCGTAGCCCTTGGGGACAAGATACTCCACGGGTGGCAGCGGTCGCGGCTTTTTCAGCGCCTGCTCGCGCGCCCACTTCTCGTACTCGGCCTTGGCGGTCTCGATATCGGGCGGCGGCGACTCCGGCGCCGTTGGCCCCTCGACGATCTCGTATCCACCTTTGGTCTTCGTGAACGTAACCGCGTAGTCGCCCACCGCCGTGCCGGCACCTGCCTTGCCGCCTCGCGTGGCGTTGAGCGTGAACCGGCCATCGGCCCGCGTCATGCCGAATGCCATCAGTCCGGCGTTGCCGTTGGGCTTGAAAGTCACGGTCACACCCTCGATCGGCGCCCCGTCGAGCGTCACAATGCCCTCGACCATTTCAACACGAGGGCCGGACCGTCCGCAGCCCGCCACGGCGAACAGCAGCAAAAGCAGCAGGCAGCGAGCAGCGGCACACGGGCGAGGGTGCTGCCTCGGAAAAACACGGCCGCCACAGCGCGAACGATCAGGCCGAGCCATGCATCACACCTTTTATTCCGTGTAATTGGCCGACTCGCCACCTTTGACCGTGCCAAGTGCGCCCCACACGCCCCACCGCGAGATACCGGTGTTGGTGGTCGAATGGGCCTGGGAGAGATCTCCGCAGTCGATCTGCGAGTTGATCCATCGCACCGAGCCGTCGCACATCGAGATATTGGCGCCGTCGCCGTGGTTGCTGCTGACCGTGGCATACCCGTAGCTCCCGCCGTAGGGATTGCCCCCCGAGGCGCACCGCGGGCCGTTCGGCGGCAGAACGGTGAAGAACCCCGTGGCCCCGGGAAGGCCGCTAGCCCAGCGAATCCCGATATCGAACTGATCGGTCGAGAAGGGCGCGATGATGCCGGTCCCGTCGATGCGGGAAAGGCACGACGACGGAGAGCTCGTGCCACCGATCGAGGCGCTAACGGCGATGCCGCTGCGTGGATTGCTGTCACCGGTTCCCCCAAGCACCTCGCCGAGCATGACCGTCTTGGACGCGCCGTCAAGAATATCCTTGTTACGACAGAGGCTGCTGTCACCCTTACGGAAAGGCCCTCGCCAGTTCTTGAAGTTGGTGTCGTTGTACTGGGCGAAGATGTCACCCCAGTTGCAGTGGTAGCTTGTGGGCCCGCCAGCCCAGGCCACGGTGCGGTTCCGGCCAATCGGCGCCCTGTCGGATACGCACATGAGTTCTTCGACATACACCGTGCAATTCGGGTTGCTGAAGGAAATGGCCGTGCCCGACACCATGACGCGCATGATCTTGTCGTACCGATCCTGCTGCTCCATGAAGGGAAAGATCTGCGGGATGTAGCCGTAGTCGCCAATCGGATAGTCGATGCCCGGCCGCGCACTGGCGTCGAACTGGTTAAAGAACTCCGGGTTATACGAGCCGGAAGGGAACCGTTGCTTGACGCTGTCGAAATTGAGCACAGCCAGCGACATCTGCTTCACCCTGTTGGAGCAGGCACTGCGTCGGGCCGTTTCTCGTGCCACCTGCACCGCCGGCAAGAGCAGGCCTACGAGCGTGCCGATGATGGCGATGACCACCAGCAACTCGACCAGGGTGAAGCCCCGTCGTCCGGCACGACAGTTCGTCGCGACACTCCGGCTCATCGGACACGTGAATGCGAGGCACACGACATTTGCTCCGAGGGCAAGATGCGAGGCAAACAGGACTTTCGACACCCAGAGGCTCGCGGCCGACATCGGCATGGTCCAGCCAATATGGGCCGATGAATGAATTGAAAGGCGGAAGCCAATAAAGATGCAGGATCCCACCCCTCACCCCACCTTTCACAAGGATAGTCCCCCTCCGCTCCACTGTCAATTTTCGGGGGGGTTGGGGAGGCTGGAATCAGCGGGCCTGAAGTTCTGGAAGTGACCGTCCGCGGCGCTGGACGTCTGCTCCGCGATCGCCGCATTGCCCTGCGTCACCTTGTCCATCTGGGTCATGGCGACGCCCACGCGGGTGATGCCCTGGGCCTGTTCCTTGGCGGCGGCAGCGATCTCGGCAATCAGGGCATCCGCATTGGTGACCTTGCCGACGATCCGCTCCAGCGATTCGCCGACCGAGACGCAGCTTCGTGGAGGTGGCACTCAGGTTTTCTTGAGGGCCGCCAATTCGGCGTGGGCGGCGGCAAGTTCCTTCTCCAGCCGCGGCACCTCGGCGGGGTCGTCGGGCTGCTTCTTGGCGCCCGTCAACAGCTGCTGCAGTTTGGCGATCTTCTGCTGCAGCACATCCAGCCGCTTCTTTTCCTTCTTATCCATCGCATGTGCTCCACTCGGATGAGCCTGTCGGATGAGCCTGTCACATGGGCCACGCAAGGGCGACCCGCCACGGCCGGGGCATCACTGTGCCGGAACAGCCACCGGGGCGGTCTCGGAGTCGCCCGCGCCAGGCTCTCGAAAGACCGATCCTGCCCTGCCATCGCGATAGCGACCCTCAGCCTGATCACCACCGTCGTCCGCATCACGGCTGCTTTCGCCGTCGGCGCCTCGGCTGCTTGACGGCATGCCCACGCCGGAGCTTTCGATCTGATTCGGGCCCGTGTGGAGTTGCCGCATCCAGCCAGAGAGCAGCACGACGGCCAACAACAGTCCCAGCGTGACGGAGAGCCACTTGGCACGGTCGTTCCGCACCCACTGGGTGCCTTGCCCACGGCCTACCAGCGCGCTGGCAAAGTAAAATGCGACCATTGCCAGCAGGAACTTTGCGCCGAACAGGGCATGGTAGCTCGTCTGACGCATCCAGAAGCCACCAGACCAGCCTTCTGCCTTGACGCGGCCGTTGAAGAGCAGAAAGTTGGCCAGGCCGCTCGCCAGAAGCACAGTGATCGCCCCAATCACCCAGGGCAGCCAGCGGCGCCGGATCGCCTCGTGGATCTTATCTCGCGTGGCGGTATCGATCTCGGAGAGCGCCGGCACGAGGCCAAAGCGGGCAAAGACGAGGCCACCCATCGCGACGATGGCGGCGAGGATGTGGGCCCAGCGGAGCAGGAGCAGGGTGGGATCCATGGGTCTTTCCTGAGGATGGGATCATCGGGCAGCGGAATGGTAACCGATGGGGAGCCCGCCCCCAAATGAGACGCTTTGATCGGCCATTTGTCGTCCCCATCGCAGTGCGACTACAGTGCGAACGGCCACGGTGGGCCACCGGCCCCCAGACCAACCCCCGCGAACCACACCATGCTCCCTGACGACTTGCCACCTGAGGTGCCGCCACTGGACGAATCGGACGAATCAATGGAGGACCTGCTGGCCGCTTTCGGGCACGGTCTGACGGGCGAGCAAACGCATACTCGCTGGATGCGGCTGGCGCTCGAGGAGGCGCGGATGGCCGCGGCGGAGGACGAGGTGCCGGTGGGGGCGATCGTGGTGGCGGCCGGACGGGTGATCGCCAGCGCCCACAACCAGCGGGAGCAGCTGGCCGACCCCACCGCGCATGCCGAGATGATCGCCCTCACACAGGCCGCCGCAGCGCTGGGATCGTGGCGGCTGGAGGGCTGCACGCTCTACGTCACGCTCGAACCCTGCCCGATGTGCGCCGGCGCGATCCTGCAGGCCCGCGTACCGGTCGTGGTATGGGGCGCGGCCGATCCCAAGGCGGGTGCCGTCGAATCGCTCTACCGCCTCTTCGAAGACCCCCGCTTGAATCACCGCGTCGACCACACCGGCCGCGTGCTCGCCGACGAATGCGGCCAGATCCTCAGCGCGTTCTTTAAAGGGAAGCGGAAGTGACTGGCTGCTCGGCATGGCCATCGGTTCGGGGCTGCCCATGCCCCGTCGCCGGACGTTCGCTACGGCCATCCATGGCCTTCGCTCACTCGATGCTGACTGCGCTCCGGCATCCTGCCTGCGCTGGTCAGCAACGCCGGCTCTCGGGACATGGGCAGCCCCTCACGGATTCCG
>JBILKZ010000257.1:0-3389 GCA_044376405.1 Pirellulales bacterium | reverse complement strand
GGAAGGATCGGCCTCGGTGCCGATCAACGAATACGCCACGGGCGGTCAGGTCGTGGCTGCCTTGGCGGACCGTTCCATCTCGCTTCTGCGCAGCTCCCGTGCATGCTGTTCGATCGCCTCGATGACGAGGACCAGTCGGCCAGTCATCACCTGGTCGAGCGTGAAGCTCTCGTTGATCCGGTGGTCGGTGAGCCGGTTTTGCGGGAAGTTGTAGGTGCGAATCCGCTGGCTGCGATCGCCCGATCCCACGAGCGTCTTCCGTTCGGCCGAACGTTTGTCGTGCTCGATCTGCCGTCGGTATTCATAGATCCGCGTCTTCAGCACGCGAAGCGCCTTGGCCAGATTCTTGTGCTGGCTCTTTTCGTCCTGGCACTGCACGACGATGCCGGTTTCCATGTGCGTGAGCCGGACGGCCGAGGCGGTCTTGTTGACATGCTGCCCACCCGGACCGCTCGCGCAGAACAGATCCTTGCGGTATTCATCGGGCGAGAGCGACACCTCCACATCCTCCGGCTCCGGCAGCACCGCCACGGTGGCGGCGGAGGTGTGAATCCGCCCCTTCGTCTCGGTGTCGGGCACCCGTTGCACGCGGTGGCCGCCGCTCTCGTGCTGGAGCTTCCGGTAGATCGCGGCCCCAGAGAGCCCCAGCACCAGTTCCTTGAAGCCGCCCAACTCCGTCGGGCTGGCATCGAGCACCTCGACATCCCAGCCCTGTTCCGTGCAGTAGCGGCGATACATCTCGTAGAGGTCGCGGACGAAGAGCGCCGCCTCGTCGCCACCAGTGCCGGCCCGCAGTTCCATGATGCAGCGGGCCCGGTCGGCGTCCTCGTCATCGGAACAGAGTTCGAGTAGTTCGTCCCACTCCTGCTCCCGCCGCTGCCGCAGGCTGGGCAGCTCCGACTCGGCCAGATCCTTGAGGTCGGGATCCGCGCCGGCAGCCATCTCGACATGCTCGGCGATCTCCCGCTCAAGCGCCACGAACTGGCGATACTTGAGCGCCAGACGGGCAAGCGTGCCATGCTCGCGGGCTACGGCCGACAGCCGCGACTGATCGGCGAGCACCACCGGATCAACAAGGGCGCGTTCGAGTTCCTCGAACCGGGAAAGCTTGGCTTCGAGTTGATCGCGCATGGATCCGGAGCACCGCCCTCCTGTGCCTGACAGGCCTCTCGCAAGCGGCCGATCAGGAAGCCGGGGCGTCGGCCGGCTTCTTCGACTTCTTCAGGCTGGCATAGCCCGCAGTGGCGAACTTCGACTTGAACTTCTCGATTCGGCCCGCCGTGTCGACGAATTTCAGCT
Organism: Pirellulales bacterium; assembly: GCA_044376405.1. GTDB lineage: Bacteria > Planctomycetota > Planctomycetia > Pirellulales > UBA1268 > CAMCQY01. The sequence goes on along the minus strand of JBILKZ010000257.1, from coordinate 2,090 downwards.
TCCCAGTGAAGAAGGGGTGGCAGACGTTGCAGATGTCCACCTTGATCTCGGGAACGGTGCTGTGCGTGTTGAACGTGTTGCCACATCCACAACGGACGACGGTGTCGAGATACTTCGGGTGAATGCCTTCTTTCATGATCTTCTCTTCTTTGTGTTCTTCTTGAATCTTCCGGCGGGGAAACGGCATAGGATACTGGCTTCGCAGCCGGCGGGCAACGCGGATGCGGGGACCGCGGGAAAGCCGCCCTTTGCGGCTGCCATTTTGCCTCCTATTTCACCGATTTCTCCAGCTCCTCCGCGAGCAGCCGGCTGCCGAACCGCTGCGGCGATGCGTCCTCGCGGAGCAGCTTCACGGCCTCCTCCGTGCGGCCAAGCCCGGCCAACGCCCGGGCCAGATTGACACGGGCTGCATCGGTCCACCGACTGTCGGGAGCGGCTTCCAGCGTCATCCGCCCGAGGTAGTCCACCGCCGTGGCGTTCTCCCCTTCGGCCAGCGTGAGCACGCCGAGCCAATAGGTGGCGTCTTCCTTCATCTGTTCGAAGAGCCGCTTCACGCCCTCGGCCTGCTGCGGCGGAGCCGCCTTGAGCGTGTCGGCGATCGCCTGCCGACCGGGCCGGGCCGCCAGGTAGCTTACCTTCGCCCCGTTGGGGCCGTCATAATCCCCACGGAATTCGCGGAGCCGCGCGGCATACAGCGGTCGCACGATCCGCGTGCTGCGCCGGCCTCCCATGCCGTCACCGCCCGTCGACTGCGCGATCTCCACCGACATCACGGCCAATTCTCGGCCCACCGTCGACTGCACGCGGGCGGCATCGCTACGGCGACGGGCGAGCACTTCCCATGGAAACTCCCACAGACCGCAACGGCGACCGTCTCCGACTTTAGCTCCGCCGGGCTCTGCCTGATCGCCCGCAGCAGTCTCGGCGGCAGGCAGGGCTCGCAGCGCCCGTTCGCCCAACGCAGACGCGTCGAGGGCGAGTTTCATGCTCCGCGAGCCCACAAGCTGCTCATCCACCGCCCGCATCCGCCGTGACAGGCTCCAGGGATCAGCGGCGACGAGCACCGACAATCCGGTGATGTCACCCGCCTGCACCGGATAACTCCGATCAGAGAACGACAGCCGCTTGAGGATCGAGGGATCAGAGGCCGCCTGCCGGGCGGTGGCGATGCCGACCCCATCAGGCCCCGGAATCGGCGTGCCGTATGTCGGCTCGAAGAGCCAGGCCTCGCCTTTGGAGATCACCGCAGGAATCCAGGCGCGAACGCCGCGTTCAGAATTGCCGGTGGCCAGCATCACGCCATCGAGCCCGGCATGCCGCAACAATTCGAGGAAGATCCACGCCCGCTGCGCAGGGCTGGCCCGGCCCGAGAGCAGGATCTCCCCGGGCAGAAACCAACGCGTGCCCGGAGTGGCCTCCGTCGCCGCCATCGGCGGGTCGCTGACGACGGCCAGCGACCGCACCGTCCAACGAAAAATGTTGCTGGCGATGTCGAGGTCCTCGACGGCATCGCCCCGGGCGGTCGCGGCGATGTCGGCCAGCCACCGCTGGTCCCGCAGTGTCTGGATGTCGGTTGCCGCATCGAACACGGAACTACCGAGGGATTCAGGCGTCGTGCCGTCCTGAAGCCGGTCGGGCAGGGCCGCGAAGAGCGGGTCGACCTGCCATGTGGTTGCCAGTGGCGCGCCCGCGATCACCGCGGCATGGCTCCATTGGTTGAGCCGATCGAAGACCTGCGCAAAGGCAGACTCCTCGTCGTAGTCATCCAACCGTTCGAGCACCGCCACGGCGCCGTCAAGCAACTGCTGCCGCACATCCTCCGAGACGGCGGGTATCACGCGAACTTCTTCCTGGGCCGTCGGCGCGGGCGGAGGCGGGGGCGAGCCGCACCCGAGCAGCAGTCCCACCATCCCTCCGATCGCGACGCATCCCGCCAGCAGCGCACGGCCGGGGCCTGGCCTCTCTGGCTTCCCTGGGCGAGGTGCGTCCAGCACACCCTTTCCCCGCGAGTTCATCACGTCGTCTCCATGGCTGCCAAACCATCCAACCGGGCCTCATGGATCCGCACCACGCGCTCCACGACTCCCCGC
>JBILKZ010000256.1:0-3417 GCA_044376405.1 Pirellulales bacterium | reverse complement strand
ATCGCACGGTGACGATCGCATGAGTGCCCCGGAATGGGGCCTCCTAGTGAGCGAGACGATACCAAGCATGGGGAGCGGTCGCAAGCAATGAGAACGCCCGTTTCGAAGCTCGTCTGCGCGGCGATCCTGCTCGCCGGCAGCACCGTCGCCCCGACCGCAACCGCAGGCGAACTCGGTGGCATCCTCCACAGCCTCACCACGCCTGTGCGGGCCCTGCACCGCAAAAAACCGACAGCCTGCAAGGACGACGTCGTCGATCGGCTGGCCGATGAGATCGACTGGCTCCAGGCCCACATCAACGCCTACGGCTCGATCGTGGCCAAGCACCCCGACGTGTGGGGCCAGAACCGGCTCACCCGGGCCCGATACGAATACGAGGAGCAGATGCAGGCCAAAATCACAGGCTTCCAGGAACTCAGTAACGCCAGCCTTCGCCGCAGCGATCAGGCCTTCCTGGGGCTCGCCCTGGCACTGAGCGAGACCCCCGCCACGTCCGGCGGCCGCGGTACGAGCACGACCAAGCCCGCCGATGTGACGGCCAGTGTGACGAACCTCATCTCCAACCCGGTCGGCGGCGGCACGCCCGCCGAGACGGTGATCGCCCGCACGCCCCCCTTCGCGGCCACGGCCCAGCCCTTCGCCGACTTCGGCCTCGCCAACTCAAACGCCGTCAGCCTCGAACCGACGATCCACCTCGATCACCTGTCACGGTATCTCAACCACCTCCACGAACTGCGGCGGATCAACGAGGGAGACGACATCGCCGATTCTCCCGGCTACGCCCTGAACCTCGTGCGGATCCCCGTCTCGATCACCCCCGGCCAACACACGCAGGCCGGCCACGGAGCCGAGATCACCGTCACCGCCGACCCGCAGCTCGGTGACGAACTCCTGCCCATCACCTTTCGCACACTCGTGATCAACGACCTCGTCGACATGCTCGCGCCGGGGCTGACGTTTGCGGTGAACACAGCCGCCGTCCGTGAGGCATTGAGCGCGAGTGACGGAAGATCACCCATACAACATCCCCCGGCTCGCGCCGGGGGCTTTTATGGTGACGGGACATCATCCATACAACATCCCCCGGCTCGCGCCGGGGGCTTTTATGGTGATGGGGCATCATCCATACAACATCCCCCGGCTCGCGCCGGGGGCTTTTATGGTGACGGGGCATCATCCATACAACATCCCCCGGCTTGCGCCGGGGGCTTTTATGGTGATGAAACGCTGTCCCATACAAGCCCTGAGCGCCAGCGACGGGATCTCTCCGCCGCCGCCATGCAGGGCATCCGATCACGATCGGTCTCCGTGCCCACGGCGAAGATGCGGCGGGCCCGCATGCCGCTGCCACCCGAACAGATGGTCGACGTGATCGGCCAGCGGCAGGTCGTGATCCTGCTCCAGAGCACCTACGAAGCCCTCGGCGCCGACCCCGCCAACACCCCCTGCATCGACTATCCCCAGGTCCGTGGGTTTCTCGGCGAGGAGCTTCAGGCCGCCCACGACTTCCTGGCACAGGAGCGGCAGCAACATGCCTGGGCCGAGCTGCCCGGCTGGAACCTCGCCGAACTCATCCGCAGCCGGCGGATCGACGAGCTGGCACTCCGCCGGCAGGCCTTTCTCGACTCCCTCGGCATCGAAGAGACCACCACCGCCGTGCTCGCCTGGGCGATCCTTGTGGAATCGGCCCTGCTCGATGAGCGGCTCGCCGCAGACATGCGGGAGAGCGGCGTCGCCGGCCACGCAAGCAACATGCCCGGAGCCTGCGCGGGGCCATTCTACGGGCCTCACCCCAGCCCAGAGGCCCGGGCGGCCTTCAACGACTATGTCCGCCGTCGCTGGCCGATCAGAGTGTTTGCCCTCGATCCCGTCAGCCAGGAGCAGAACGTTGAAGAACAGTATGCCCAGCGGCGCGAGATGCAGGTGGCGATGGCGATGGCGTTTGCCAGCGGCCGGGCCAACGGTCAGGCACTCGCCCGCTACGCCCGCCGGCTGGAGACCGACCTGGCCACCATCTCGCTGAATAAGACCGCCGTCGGCTTCACCCATGGCACCGACACCTTCGGCTGGCGGTTCTATCCCCGCATCCAGCCGCCTCCCACACGCGGCAATCTCGCCACTCTCACCGACACGCTCTGCGGCACGTCGTCTACCACGCGCGACCTTGCCTCGCGTCGCCTCGAACCGGGCATGCGGGAGTGCACCGCGATCGTCGTGATGCCGTCGTTCGTGCCGTTCGTGACGTTCGACGTGAGGACCAACTGGTTCTCGCTCACGCACCCAAAAGTCACCGACCAGAGCATGCGGCAGGCCATGCTCCTCTCCCGCAGCGTCAAATCGATGCAGCAGACGGCGGCCCGCTGCTGCAGTTCGGGCGATGCCTGCCGCGACGGCGAAATGGCCAAGCTGCTCCGCAGCATCGATCAATTCGACCGCATGCTGCCGCTGCAGACGATGCTCGCGCAGATCCCCTACGAGAACACAGCTGGCGGCTTCGAACTTTTTCATACGGGGATCACAGACCTCGCGCCCGAGCTGATCGGCTGGTATGGGGCGCAGGGCGTCGATCCCGCCGGCACCACCGTCGTGTTTCTGGTCGGCAAGGGGTTCAGTGTGCACGACACAAGCGTCATCGCCGGCGGCCGCCCCGTGAAGACCACGCTCCTCAGCCGGCAACTCCTGCGGGCGGAGATCCCGCCAGGGGTGCAGACGATCACCCCGGCCGCACAGTGCCGCGGCGCAGTCGGCTGTGGCACGTCTGCCGCACGCCGCCGCCCGACGGCCATCCGCCTCGCCAGCAACGCCGAGCCTCTGCCGCCACCGGCTGGAGCGGCCGCTGCCACCGAACCCCCGCCCTCCGCACAGCCCCGGCAGTCGCTCCGGCTTTCGCTCCCGCCAGTCGACGCCGGGCCTCCCGCCGCGGGTGAAATGCCCGCCGACTCCTGCGGCTGCATGCCCGATTGCCACGCCCGCGAAGTGGTCGACGTGCATTTGGCCACGCCCTACGGCGTGAGCGGCCGTCTGCTCATTCCCATTACCGGCACCGACCGCGAGTTCAACGCAGGCGACCGCTGCGCGCTGGCAATTGCCTCGGGCAACGTCGTGCGGCTCACCGCCACGAAGACCAAGGCCGGCACCTGGCGGGTGAATGAGTTTTTCGAGTCGTCTCCCGATACGATCAGGATCGCGGTGCCGTCGGTGTTTGCGGCGCCGACGAAGGCGACGATCACCTTCACGCTCCGCGACACCGCCACCGGCACGACAGCCGGCACCTTTTCGACCCCCGCCCCGCCCTTCGACGCCCGCACGCAGGAATACGTGCTCGCCGGGGCCGACCTTCGCAACTTTGTCGGCGACACATCGCGGCCCGCCACCGACAAGACCTTGCGTGGGGCGATCAAGCCGTATCTCGACAAC